>CAZMFM010000001.1:0-89252 GCA_964565565.1 uncultured Spirochaetaceae bacterium
TTGTAGGCGGCCAGCGCACGGGTCAGATCGCCGTAGCGATCGAGCATCAAGCGCAGATAGCGAACCCCGCCATCCATGTTCTCGACCACGCCGAAGGGCCGCTCGACGCCCAGGGACGCGGCGGTCGCCGGCATCAACTGCATCAGGCCCTGGGCACCGACATGTGAAAGGGCGTCGGGCTTGAAATTCGATTCGGTGGCGATGACGGCTTTCACCAGCGCGGGCTCTACGCGGTGGCGCCGGGCGATCTTGACGATCAGCCGGTCGTAGTCTCGTTCGCGCGGAACCCGGACGGTCGGTCGCGGTGAGATGACAGGACCGTCCTGATAGACCTGTTTCACTCGCTTGTAGCGAGCGTCGCGAGGCGAGTCGGCAAAATGCAAAACGCCCTCGTCGTCGATATAGCGATAGACCCCGGCGCGCGTGTCCGTCGGCGCAGCGATCCCGACCAGGCAGATTGCGGCCAGCAAGGCCGACCCGACCGACAGGGCCGGTGTCCGTTTGCGAAGGCGTTCATTGCGATGCCAGATTCTCACGCGCGACTCACCTGCTCGTTGTCTCCGAGACCCCATGGGGAAGGAGATTCTTTCGGGGCTGGATTGGACCCTAGGGAGCGGCCCGATAGAATTGTTGATCCTCGAAGTACTGAAACGGTATCGGAGGCTCGCGGGTCCGACCTGAGCCGCGCCAGACAGCCTGAACCGAGTGACAGGAGCCGTCAGTTCCCCAATGAGCGCCACCACGAGCCAGAAAACCCCGAGCGTTCAGGGTCATTCCCGGGAATTCGATTTTCTCGTGATTGGATCCGGCCTCGCGGGCATGCATTATGCGCTGCGAGTCGCCGAAGTCGGGGACGTGGCGATCATCACCAAGCGCCAGGCAATCGATTCCGCCACCGATTGGGCGCAGGGCGGTATCGCAGCGGTGATGGACCCAGCCGATTCCTTCGAGTCCCATTTCCAGGATACGGTCCAGGCCGGCGCCGGCCTCTGTCGCGAGGACACCGTCCGCTTCGTGATCGAACGGGGCCCGGATGCAATCGACACTTTGCGCAAACACGGCGTCGAATTTGATCCCCCCCGCGAAGGCCCCAGCAAATCCAAGTTCGACCTCACTCGCGAAGGCGGCCACTCGCAACGACGCATCCTGCATCGCCACGATGCCACCGGACACGAAATCGAAGCCTCGCTGCTCGCCCGGGTGCGCGCCCATCCACGGATCCACCTCTTCGAGGACCACTGCGCCATCGACCTGATCACCGCAACCAAGGCCGGCCGCACCGAGACGAACCGCGCACTCGGCGCCTATGTGCTCGACGCCTCGACCGGAGATGTCCACGCCTACACCGCGCCGACGACCCTGCTCGCGACGGGCGGTGCCGGCAAGGTCTACCTCTATACGAGTAATCCCGATGTCGCGTCAGGCGACGGGATGGCCATGGCGTATCGCGCTGGCGCTACGCTGGCCAACATGGAATTCATGCAATTCCATCCGACCTGCCTCTTCAGCCCTCAAGCCAAATCATTCTTGATCACGGAGGCAGTGCGCGGCGAAGGCGGAATCCTGCGGCGTACGGATGGCGAAGCCTTCATGGCCGACTATCACGCGCTGCGCGACCTCGCGCCGCGGGACGTCGTGGCGCGGGCGATCGACGCGGAGTTGAAGCGCACCGGCGACGACTATGTCGTTCTCGACATCACACACAAGGACCCTGCCTACGTCCGAGGACGCTTCCCGATGATCTTCGAGCGATGCCTCAAATACGGCATCGACATCACGCGCGAACCGATCCCGGTCGTTCCCGCCGCACACTATTGTTGTGGAGGTGTGCGTACGAACGACCGCGGCGAAAGTGATCTCCCGAATCTCTTTGCCGCCGGAGAAGTTGCCTCGACCGGGCTTCACGGCGCCAATCGTCTGGCCTCGAACTCCCTTCTCGAAGCCGTCGTCTACGCCGAGGCCGCCGCAAACGAAGCGATTCGACGTCATCCGGACGCCGAACCACCGGGCCAGGTCCCGGCCTGGCGACACGGCGAAGCAACACCCATCCACGAAGCCGTCGTCATCACCCAGAACTGGGATGAGATTCGCCGCTTCATGTGGAATTACGTCGGTGTCGTACGAAGCGACCGACGTCTTTCCCGGGCGCGCCATCGAATCGAAATGCTGCGCGAAGAGATCAACGAATATTATTGGAATTTCCGCGTGACCCCAGAACTGATCGAATTGCGAAACCTGGCCACCGTCGCCGAACTCATCATTCGCTCCGCTTCCTTCCGCAAGGAAAGCCGCGGGCTGCACTACAACCTCGACTACCCGGAACTCGATGACGAGCAATTCGGACGGGATACGCTGATCCAGCGTGGAGACGACCCCTGGATCAGTCCCAGCTAGACGGCCACCCAATCGGCGATTGCGGTCAGAAGACACCCGAAGCGTTCTTTGAAAAGATCAGCGGAAGCGTTCGGTGTGGGATCACCCTGCTCTCGCTCGTGCTGCTAGTCGCTCCGACGCTCGCCAGCGCGTTGATCTTCGCCAGCCCCGAATTCGAGCCCCTCGAAACCATTCCCGAAGACTTCCCCTATTGGGAGCACGTCACGCAGCGCCGCTACGAAGGCCCAACCGTCATCTATCTCGGCCTGGGCTGGGCCTTGACGGCGCGCCATGTCGGCATGGGCGAGATCATTCTGGACGGCGAGATCATGCTTCCAAATTTCGGATCCGCCCGCACGTTGATGAACATCAACGGAACGCCAGCCGACATGATGGTCTTTCAGCTCGCCCTGGATGCCGCACTGCCGGACATGCCAGTCCTTCCCCTCGCGAAGGCGCCCCCACGCGCGGGTGAAGAAGTCCTCTTGATTGGCTTCGGCCGAGAACGCGCAAAAGTCATCGAATGGAATGATCGAGGCCGGACGCGCTTCGGCTTCGAGTGGACGAAATCCGGCCGAAAACGTTGGGGAACGAATCGGATCGCTTCGGGACATGAGGTCCTTGCACAAGGCAACTGGACGACGCGCACGCTCACCTTTCTCTTCGATCCGCCCCGGTCGACGAACGCGACGACCTACGAAGCGCATGCGGCGCTCGGTGACTCCGGCGGGGCCGCTTTCGTAAAGCGCGATGGTGTCTGGATGCTGATCGGAATGATGACCTCGATCTCCTCGCTCAACGCCACACCAGGAAGCACATCCCAATACGGCGACACGACCTGGGCCGCAGACATCTCTCACTACCGCGGCGAGATTTTCCGTTGGACGCGCCCCCATTGTGCCAATGAGGAAGACGATGACGGCGACGGAAAGATCGATTTCCCCTTGGATCCCGACTGTGAGTCCCTGGCCGATCGCGACGAGCGGGATCTCCGCCCCCTCGCGATCAAGAACGCCTGGCTGATCGCCTTGGTCAGCCTAGGAGGATTGGGGCTCTGGGGATGGAAGGCCTGGCGCGGATCACAGCAATAGAAGAGCGGACCACGGCCTGGGCACACGACGGGTTCCGAGCGCTGCTGATTCGCAACTAACGTGGAATCAGCACGCCAATCTCGACGAGGCTTTCGAGGGCTGCCTGTACGGTTTCGGCCGGCTCCGGGATGATTGCCTCGAGCTTGCCCATCGTCATGCCAGCCTTTGCCAATTCCAAGACCGCCTCTTCGGTTTTCTTGAGCGAGGAGCGGGAAGCGGACTCTTGCTCCGGGTCAACGAGAAAGGTCGTCGACGAAGCAATCAAATACGCCTCGTCACCGTCGCCATTGTCGTCCGCATCGCCACCGGTTTTCCCTCGTTCGTCGAGCGCGCAGACCGCCTTGAAGACAGCCGCCTCGATCGATCGAGCGTCCGCGCTGGCCACCAACTGTGTATCCGCCGTCGCCTCGAACTGAAATCGCCCGTCACCCCAATCGAGCATGGCAACGAGCGCATCATGGCCCGAAAGCGCTCCGAGTTCAGCGCCGAGCAATTGCGCGTCCGCGAAGGCGATCCAACCCTGTTCGCCGTCGCGTTCGACAACCAGGGTTCCGCGCGGCGCGGTCGAGCCAAACATCTGCAGCATATTGGCGAGGCCCAGATCCACGATCGACCCGCTGATGCCCCCGAGACGGCTGCGATGCCCGGCCTGCCGCAGAGCATCGATCACCTCGCTCGTTCGGGGGTCGGCAGCCTGACTGCGATCGAAGGCGATTGCGACCGCAGCGATGCGTCCACTCTTGTTCTTGACCTCGCGCACGACCTGCCCGTCGATCTCGACACTCAAATCACCCTGCGGATGCCACAGACAAGTTCTCACCACTTCGCCGACAGGCAACGCAACACTGCGCACGGTCAGGAGAATGCCCGTCGCACTGAGATCGCGGCTGGTTGCTTCGAAGGGAGGACTCATGGTCGGCATGATGCGAACGGGAACCCGAACAGCCTCACGCTCGGCACTTCGCCGTTCCCGCCCAGCCGGTTCCGACTCGGCCCCGGACTGACTCTCACCCGGCTCGAGAACCAACGTCAGATCGGAAACGGAGTCATCGACCGACTCGGGCGCCAAGGCGGCATCAAACGCCAAGAGCGGCTCGAATGATTTCCGAAGTTCGGACGCGCCGTCATCAAATTGCACCGCCACGCCGGGCGTCGCGCCACTCGCCGCCATCTCGGCTGGAATGCAGTGAACGACTTCCCCGCGAAGCGACAAAGCGACGCCCTCCGGCGCATCCCATTCCGCGGTCGAGTCGGAGCCAACACGCACGGCGCCGAAGTCGACGTAGTCGAGGACGATCTCGACATCGATCACCTGGCGAACTTCGAATTCCAACTCGGTCGCGATGAAGATCCCGCGATTCGCGATATTCTTCTCGAATTCCTGTCGAAGGTCGTTAGGCGACGCGAATCGAATCTGAACGGATTCTTGTGACAAGCCTGCCGTTATCCTGGCCCGTGATCCACACGGATTGCAGTCCGGGGGTGATCCCCGCCACAATCAGAATAATCGGCCATCCGGCGAATCGACCCAAGTTTTTCTCATGGGCGAAACCGGTCATCGGATGAGAAGCCTGTCCGCTACGACTGGAACCGGCAGGTCCAATGCAAGAGGACAGTCACCATGGGAATGAATGTGAAATTGTGTCGCAGGTCGCCGCGAACCGAGGGCTAGAAGTCGGTTTCTTCCTCGTTGATCGCGCGAAAGAGCGTCAACTGGGGCATCGACTGCGAGGGGTCGATCTCGACCGGATACTCGCCCGAAAAACAGCCATCGCAGATACCGCGCTTCAGCTCTTTCGCCGCGCTGTTGCGCAACCCGTTGACCGAGAGATAGCCGAGGCTATCGGCGCCAATGCGGTCGCGAATTTCCTCGATGCTATGCGTGTGGGCGATCAGTTCTTCGCGGTTCGGCGTATCGATTCCATAATGGCAGGGTCCGATTGTCGGAGGCGACGAAATTCGAACGTGTATCTCGCGCGCCCCGGCCGCGCGCAACATACCGACGATCTTGACCAGCGTCGTCCCGCGGATGATCGAATCGTCGACGAGTATGATGCGCTTGCCTTCGAGGAACCCTCGAATTGCGTTGTGCTTCACCCGGACCTTGAAATCGCGAATCTTCTGAGTCGGCTCGATAAAGCTACGGCTGACATAATGATTGCGAATCAACGCCGTGTCGTAGGGAATCTCGGCCTCTTCGGCGTATCCAAGCGCTGCAGCGTTTCCGGAATCGAGGACCGGCACAACCATGTCGGCGGCCACCGCATGTTCGCGCGCCAGGACACGGCCGAGTTCCTTGCGGTAGGCATAGACGTTATGGCCTATGAGATCCGAATCCGGTCTCGCAAAATAGATCTGTTCCATGATGCAAAAGTGCTCATTCACCTCGCGCGAGAACGGACGAATGCTGCGCAATCGTCCGCGTCGAATCACCACGACCTCGCCCGGATCCACATCCCGCTCATGGGTCGCGCCGATCAGGTCCAGCGCGCAGGTCTCACTCGAAATGACCCAGGCGCCCTCCTTGCGGCCGATCGAAAGGGGTCTGAAGCCGTGCGGATCCCGAGCGGCGATCAGGGCGTCATCCGTCAGCATGGCGATACTGAAGGCACCCTTCACCCGCGAGATGGCGTCGATGAAGCGGTCTTCCATATGCCGCTCCCGCGACCGCGCGAGGAGATGAAGGAGCACCTCGCTGTCTGCGGTCGATCCGAAAATCGCGCCCCGCCCTTCGAGCTCTCGCCGAATGACGCCCGCGTTCACGAGATTTCCGTTGTGCGCGATCGAGACCGGACCCCCGTCTGTGTTGGCGCAGATCGGCTGGGCGTTTCGGAGCATGCTGCCGCCCGATGTCGAGTAGCGGACGTGTCCGATGGCGTGGCGCCCATTGAGCCGATCGAGGACGTCGGCGCCGAAGGTATCCGCGACCAGCCCCATCGCGCGGTGGGCGATATGTTCCTTGCCGGTCGAGGAGACGATGCCGCAGCTTTCCTGACCGCGGTGTTGGAGGGCATAGAGGCCTAGGTAGGTGAGATGAGAGGCCTCATCGTGACCGTGAATGCCGAAAACGCCGCAATGGTCGTGAAACCGATCGGCCTGGTGGGCGCGATTCAACGACTCCAGCTCGTCGGGCGAGAGCCGGTCGAAGGGACGTGTTGCCGGAGGCAAGACGGATGGAGCCTTCAGCCTGTGTGGAGCCTTCAGCGGATCTTGAGCCTTCAGCCTGTTTTGAGCCTTCAGCGAATTTGAAGCCTTCAGCCGATTTTGAGCCTTCAGCCAATTTTGAGTCATCGACGCACCGAGGGGTTTCCGGAGGCAGCGTGCTAGCCAAAGATTGCCAGTCAGACAGGCCCAAAGATCGGGCCCCGCGACGGGCGCATAGTAGACAGCGGCGATGGCCGGGTCAAACCGAATGACCCGTTGCCGAGCGCTTGCTGCCGGCCTGCGCGCAGGCTTAAATGGGGCCGTTGGCCATTCGTGCCGAAAGCCGAAAAAGTTGAACGAGGAGCCTCGACATGAGCGTAGATCGAAAGCAGTTGGAAGAACTGTGCCAGCAGACCCTCGACGAAACAAATTTCAAAGACCTCGGAACCCGTATCACGGGCAAGGTCCGCGACAGCTACGTCCGTTCGAGACATCGAACCCTGATCGTGACCGACCGCGTAAGCTGCTTCGATGTGGTCGTCGGAACGATCCCGCTCAAGGGGCAGATCCTGAATCAGATGGCCGCCTTCTGGTTCGACCAGACTCGCGACATCGCACGAAATCATCTCGAAAGCGTCCCCGACCCCAGCGTCTCGATCGTCCAGGAATGCAAGACGCTGCCTGTCGAATTCGTCATGCGCGGGTACCTCACGGGTTCGAGTTCAACCTCGATCTGGACTGCCTACGAAAGCGGTGTCCGGAATTATTGTGGCAACGCCCTGCCCGACGGTCTGCGTCGCCACGAAAAACTGGCCGCCCCGATGCTCACGCCAACGACGAAGGCGGAGCAAGGCGACCACGACGCGTTGACCTCTCGCGCAGAACTGATCGAAAGCGGTGGAATCTCGGAAACCCATTTCGACGAGGCCCAGGCCATCGCGCAACGTCTCTTCTCTGAAGGCACGCTCTTTGCCGAGAAGCAGGGCCTGATCCTCGTCGACACGAAATACGAAATGGGACTCGACGACGACGGCCAAGTCATCGTCATCGATGAGATCCACACGCCGGACTCCTCGCGCTATTGGCGCGCCGACGACTACCAGCGCGCGCTTTCCGAAGGCCGCTCGCCGACGGCGATCGACAAGGAGTACGTTCGCCTGTGGCTCGGCGAAAAGGGCTACAAGGGCCAAGGCACCCCCCCGGAACTCCCGGTCGAGGTTCGCGTCGAAGCAGCCACGCGCTACATCGCAGCCTTCGAGCAGGTTAGTGGAACCGTCTTCGAGCCGAATTTCGAGGAACCGACTGCCCGAATCCGCCGAAACCTCGGCCTCTCTTGAGCCGCCTTCGGACGCGTGCGCACTAAAGGAATCGCCCCGATGACAAGCATCGCATTCTGTGGCCTGGGACTGATGGGCTCGGGCATGGCCTCGTCTCTGTTGACTGCAGGACACGCGGTCTCCGTCTGGAAT
This sequence comes from uncultured Spirochaetaceae bacterium, assembly GCA_964565565.1. Taxonomy (GTDB): domain Bacteria; phylum Myxococcota_A; class UBA9160; order UBA9160; family UBA4427; genus UBA4427. Next base: position 8,078 of record CAZMFM010000001.1, read on the forward strand.
CGCTCCCCGAACAAGGCCACCCCGCTCCTCGAAGCCGGCGTCTCGCTCGCCGGCTCACCGCGAGAGGCGGCCGTCGATGCCGCCGTCGCCTTTTCGATGGTTTCTGATGACGACGCCAGCCGCGCGGTCTGGCTGGGCCCGTCGGGCATGCTCGAAGCCTTGGAGCCCGGATCGTTGGCGATCGAGTGCTCCACCCTCTCGCACGCCTGGGTGATGGAATTGTCGAAGGCTGCCGCGCAGCGTGGACTTCGCTTCCTGGACTGCCCGGTGACGGGTCTGCCCGTGGCCGCTGCCCGCGGTGAACTCACGCTCTTGTTGGGCGCGGATCCGAACGATTTCGAGCTCGCCAAGCCGTTTCTGGTTCCTGTTTCCAAGCAGATCCTTCATTTCGGCCCGGTCGGGGCCGGGACCGCCTACAAACTGATCGTGAATCTATTGGGTGCGGTCGAAATCGCCGCGACGGCGGAAGCCATGGAGTCCGCGGCGCGCGCCGGACTCGATCTCGAGCAGGTGGCCGAGGCACTCGCCGAGGGTGCTGCCGGATCATTTCACGTCGGGCGTCAGGCGCGCATCATGGCGACGGAATCCCACGAGGCGAACCTCGCCTTCACGACCGATCTCCGGCGCAAGGACACACGCTATGGCGTCGCCCTGTCTCACGCGCTCGGAGTCGCTTCGGAACTCGGCGACCGGACGCTCGCGCAATTCGATCACGCCTCGGCCCTGGGCTTCGGCAGCGAAAACGAAAGTCACGTACTCGACGCCGTGCGCGACAAGAGCAAGCCGCGGTCGAGCGACTAGCCTGCGAGCAAGCTGCTAGAGCGTCTGGAAGTAGAGATATCCCAAAAGCAGGTAGTACATCGTCGGAATCCCTAGCAGCGGGGCATCGATCCGATCGAGCACGCCACCCATTCCAGGCAGGAGCGCGCCGGTGTCCTTGACCTTGGCATCGCGCTTGAGCAAAGACTCGACGAGATCGCCGATGATCCCGACCGCCGCCAACAGGACGGCAAAACCCAGGGCCGCGCTCCAGGGAATCCCGGCCGACCAATCCGGCCAGAACTGGTCGAAGATCAGCTTCGTCGACAAACCAAAGCCGGCCGCGGCGATGATCCCGCCGAGCGCACCTTCGACACTCTTGTTCGGACTGATCTCGGGGGCAAGCTTGCGCCGGCCCCAGGCGCGCCCAGAGAAATAGGCGCCCACATCACAGCCTACGACGCAAAGCAGTGTATAGACCATGAAGAAGATGCCACTGCCCGGGCCAAAGCCCAGGGTGACAAGCGTTGCCGGCGTATAATGGGCTGCCGCCGCAACATCGAAGTTGCGCAACAAGATGGCGTGGCTCAGCAGCCATCCCACATAGAAAACGCCGAAGAAGGTTCCCGAGATGCTGGCCATCGCCTCGTGGATCTCGTTCTTCCCGAGCTGCGCGACCATCAAGACCAGAAGCGAAGCCGTCATCAAGAGCATCGCGTGATATTCGTTTCCGAGATAGGCCACCGTAATCACGGCTGCGCCGAAGCCCAGCCCCACCGAACGAATCGGCTTGGCGCCCTTGTCGACGATCAGACCGTAGAATTCATGTTGGGCGGCGAATCCGATCGCCAGCACAACGGCCAGATAGAAGAGGCCACCCTGCGCGATCGTCCAGAGCACGAAGGGAATCAGGACCGCCGAAGTGCCCAGCCGCACGAGCAGGTCGCGGCGACGTGAGGCTTTCTTTTCCGCGGCAGCCGCTTCCGCGTCGTCGGAACTCTCCGCCGACCCTGCCGACCCTGCCAACGCTTCCGACTCGGCCACCTCTTCGTCCGCGGCCTCAGTCATTCCCTCGGTCAAGATTCTTCCCCCTCACTCACGACCGCCCCGTATGTCCGAAACCGCCTACGCCGCGATCGGTCGAGTCGAGCGAATCGACTTCGATCCATTCCGGTCGAACGACCGGTGCCACCACGAGCTGAGCGATTCGGTCTCCGCGCTCCACGCGAAAGACCTCGCCCCCCGCATTCATCAAGATGACCTGGATCTCGCCGCGGTAGTCGGCATCGATCGTCCCGGGACTATTCGGAATGAGTATGCCATGTCGCAGGGCCAATCCGCTGCGCGGACGCACCTGCGCCTCGAATCCCACTGGCAGCGCGATGCGCCACCCGGTGGGAATCAAACTGCGTTCTCCAACTGGAATGAGAAGTGGCTCGCTCAGCGCGGCGCGGAGGTCGAGCCCTGCCGCTGCCTCAGTAGATGCCTGAGGCAACGGCAGGTCATTTGCGTGCGATTCCCGAGTGATCTCCACTCGGACTCGCGGCAGGGTCGAGGACGAAAGCGCCGCGCTGGACGATTCCGCTTCGTGAGAATCAGGCTCGCTCAAGAGCCCGCCCGCCTACTCGTCCTGCCCGTCTTCGGCCGCCTGATCCGCAAGAGCTTCCTTGCGTGAGAGACGGATTCGACCGGATGGATCGATGTCGATGCACTTGGCGAGGACCTCGTCTCCTTCCTCGAGGACGTCGGTCACCTTGTCGACGCGCCCGGCTGCCAGATGGCTGATATGAATCAGGCCATCCGTTCCCGGGAAGATCTCGGCAAACGCGCCGAAGTCCGCAATCCGCTTCACCTTGGCCAGATAAATCCGGCCAATCTCGGCTTCCTGGGTCAGCTCGTTCACCATCGCCATTGCTTGCTCGACCGAGGCGTTGTCCGGCCCGAAGACCGTAACTCGACCCGAATCCTCGACGTCGATCTTGGCACCCGTCGTTTCCTGGATCGCGCGGATCACCTTGCCGCCAGGGCCAATGATGTCCCGAATTCGATCGGGCTTGACCTGCAGCGCCTCCATCCGAGGAGCGAAGGCATGCAGCTCTTCGCGTGCCTTCAAGCCCATCAGCTCGCTCGACGTATCACTGTCCATGCAACCAAGGATATGAAGCCTTCCGTCCTTCGCCTGAGCGAGGGCCTTCTCCATGACGTCCCAGTCGATTTCCGTGACCTTGATGTCCATCTGGAGGGCCGTGATGCCTTCCGATGAACCGGCGACCTTGAAGTCCATGTCGCCGAGATGATCCTCGTCGCCCAGGATGTCCGAGAGGATGACGGTTCGCTTTCCGTCCGTGATGAGACCCATCGCGATCCCAGCGATCGGAGCCTTGAGCGGCGCACCCGCATCGAGCAGCGCGAGCGTCGCGCCACACACTGCGGCCATCGACGAAGAGCCATTCGACTCGAGCGTCTCCGACACAACGCGCATCGTATACGGGAACTCATCGTGATCGGGCAGCACCGGTGTAATCGCGCGCTCGGCGAGCGCCCCGTGTCCCTTTTCACGCCGACTCGGACCACGCAGAGGTCGAGCCTCGCCCACCGAGAACGACGGGAAGTTGTAATGCAACATGAAGCTCTTCTTGTAGCGACCCGTCATTCCGTCGATCGTCTGCTCGTCGAAGCCACTGCCGAGAGTCGCCGTCACCATGGCCTGGGTCTCGCCACGCGTAAAGAGCGCGACGCCATGCGGCCTGGGGATGGGGCGTACCTCACAAGCGATCGGACGAATCTCGTCGCCCTTTCGACCATCGATCCGCTCACCGGTGGCCAACACGCGCTCGCGCATCAGGTTGCCGCCGAGATCGTGGAGGATGTTCTTCACACTGCCCTGCAGCGACCGCAGGCCATTCGATCGTGCCTCGAAGTCAGCCAACGACCTCACCGAAACCTCTTCATTTCGGTAGTCCTCGTCGAACTGATTGCGAATTTCCTTCTCGATGACCTTCACTGCACTCGAGCGTGCCTTCTTCTCCTTGATCTGGAAGGCCTCCGCCAAGCGATCGCCAGCGAGGTCTGAAATCTTGGATTCCAGCGCCGAAATGTCGGCCGCCTCGGGCATCACGAGCTTCTCTTTGCCGACCTTGGCCGCAAAAGCTTCGATGGCCTTGATGATCGGCTGAAGTTCGCCGTGTGCATATTTGAGGGCCGCGAGAATATCCTCTTCGGGAAGTTGCTTGGCACCGCCCTCAACCATCACGATCGAAAGCGCGTTGCCCGCGACGATCAATTCGAGATCGCTCTCTTCGAGATCCTCGGGCGTTGGATTGATCACATAATCCCCATCGACTCGACCGATTCGCACAGCCGCGATCGGGCCAATGAAGGGAAGCTCCGAGATCGAGAGTGCCGCCGAGGCACCGACAAAGGCACACATATCGGCGGAATGTTCTGGGTCCGCCGACAATACGGTCGCCGTCACCTGAGTCTCGTCGTTGTAGCCAGGGGCAAAGAGCGGCCGGATCGACCGATCAATGAATCGGGAAACGAGCACTTCGCGCTCGCCGAGTTGGCCTTCGCGCTTGAAGAAGCCGCCAGGAATCTTTCCGGCTGCCGCGAACTTCTCAACGAAGTCGACGGTCAGGGGAAAGAAATCGATGCCCGGGCGTGGGCTGGAATGGACGGTGGTCACGAGAACGACCGTGCCGCCGTAAGTGACGAGTGCGGCACCGGCCGCTTGTTTGGCAATCTTGCCAGTTTCAATTGTCATGGTCCGGCCGCCGACTTCGACGGACATGGACGTGGGTTCAAACCAATAAGGCATTTTCAGTTACTCCTCACCGATGCTCATCCCCTCATCTCATTCGAGTTGGATAGAGTCATCGATGTGATTGCGGCCAATCGACGAGAGATTCTCGTCGCATTCACCAATTCATGTCTTGCAATGATCAGGCTACGAATACCCTGGGAAATGCAGGATCACCCATGCGCGAAACTGGGGGAGAGTTCGCGTATGACCGACTCCCGCATCTCACGGGGCATCCGACTCACCTTAACAAGACGTCCAGGACGCCCAAGACACAGTCGATGCAGGCCAATGAATGGATCCGTATTCGATCACGCCCCTACTAGGGGACGCCCGACGCACTCGCGAAGGGCTACGAACACAGATCCAAGATTCAAATCGAAAACGCACTCGCGGCGCGCTTCGACCGAAAAAAAACTAGCGCCGAAGCCCGAGTTCTCCGAGGAGCGCGCGGTAACGGCCTTGATCTTTTTGTCTGAGATAGTCGAGAAGGCGTCGTCGCTGACTCACGATCTTGAGTAGACCGCGTCGTGAATGATGATCCTTCGCGTTCGTCTTGAAATGTTCCTGGAGACCGGCGATCCGCTCGGTCAAGAGCGAAATCTGGACTTCGGGCGAACCGGTATCGGCATCGCCCCGTTTGTGGACTCCAATGATTTCCGCTTTCTTTGCTGCAGAGATCAAGTCTTGTAGCTCCTGCTTATGCTTTTTCCGTTTGCGTGCATCGCGTAGATTGCGCTCATTGCGCTCTCATACGTTCTCTACACGCTTTCTTTACGCTGACCCGGTTCGTACCGGCTTCATGCGATCTGTCGCCAGATCGGCAGCGTCGGGAAACTCGCTGTTTTTAGGTCGTTTTTCGAATCGCGGGAGTTTGACAGAGGGTTCGGTGCCTGGCAACGCCATCGGCCCGCTTTTCCTGCTTCAAGTCGACTCTCTCGGTAGTACCCGGAGCGGCCAGAGCCGGCGATCGGCTCGAAGCTCCGCCACAGCCATGAAGCCCCCATCGGCGTCGAGAATCGACACCCGCGCCCCCGGCGCCATGCGCGGAAGGTCTCCGGAGGGCAGATCACCGCCATTGCGTAGTCGGATCTGCTGTTCGCCGGCCACTCGATGGACGGGAAATCCCAACGCCTCATCCATCGGAACCATCAAGGATTCGATCGTTCCCGCGCTCGCAGCCGCCTCGAAGACCTCGACCGTGTGGGCAGCATCGAGCAGAAAGGGCCCGCTCAGAGTCCTACGCAACGCGCCCAGGTGCGCGCCACAACCCAAACGCTCACCCAGATCCGCCGCGATCACGCGGACGTAGGTTCCAGAACTACAAAGCACACGTACGTCGACCTCAGGCGACTCGAAGCGCAGGAGTTCCAACTCCTCGATCGTGACCCATTTCGGGTCGCGTTCGACCTCTTCGCCCCGCCGAGCCAATTTGTGGAGCGGGACACCGTCTTTCTTGACCGCGCTGTACATCGGCGGAATTTGCTGGATATCGCCGCGAAATTTGGCCAAAGCCTCCTCGACGGCCTCCCGGTCCGGTAGCGCCCCCGAGAACTCGCGCAGGACGACGCCCTCCCGGTCGAGCGTATCGGTCTCCGAACCCAGCACGATCGTCCCGTCATAGCCCTTCTTCGCGCTACCCATGAAGGGAATCAATTTCGTCGCACCACGGATCGCCAGGGGCAGTACACCCGTCGCCTGGGGGTCCAGCGTGCCCAGATGTCCAACTCGCCGCGTGCCGAACCAGCGCCGAGCCTCGTCGACCACATCATGAGAAGTCCGACCGGCCGGTTTGTCGACGACGACGAAACCCGACGGACCCGGCGGCTCGGGCCGCTTTCGCTTCTGATTGCGACGATTAAACCTCGCCATTTTCCTCGCTCGATTCGGCTTCGGAAGCCTCTTGCACGGGTTGAACATCAAGGGAGCGGATCAGCGAGAGGGTTTCTGTCCCTTCGGCGATTGAATCATCGAGAATGAAGCGCAGACTCGGCGTGTGTCGAAGCTTGATGCGCTTCGATAACGAGCGCCTAACGAAACCGGTCACCGCCAACATCGCCTCTTCGAGCTCTCTCGCCCGATCTTCGTCCGGATCCTCTCCGAGGGGGCTGTAGAAAATCGTCGCCGCACCCATGTCCGAGGCGACTTTCACGCGCGTGATCGTCAACAGCCGCAGCCGCGGATCGCGCACCTCCTCGCGAAGGATCTCTGACAGCTCACCACGAATCTGCTCCGCAACGCGCCGCAACCGCACCGAATCGGCCAAGACAGCTACTCCTCTTCATCCTCTGCTCGCTGGCCCAGATCCCGGGACCACGGCAGGTCTTCTTCTTCTCGTTCATCCGACATCGAGCCGCCAACGGTCGTCGCTTCGAGCGGCAGCCGAATCATTTCGATCTCGCTTCCAACCACCTCAGCCAGATGGGTCTCTTCAACAAAGCGCACGGCCTTCTCGAGTGCTCGACGAAGCGGAATCTCCTCGCTCCCCGTCATCGACATACCGATCACCGCTCGCTGCCAGGTCCCCTGTCCTCCGACCTCACTCACCGAAATATTGAACCGACTTCGCAAGCGCCCCGCGATCGACCGAACGACCCCGCGCTTCGCCTTCAACGACTGCGACTCATGAACCCGAATCTCAACAACAGCCGCCCCAACAATCACGACCAATCCACTCGAACGACAGAGCAATCAATAAACGAAACCACGAAAGCGCCCCACTCACCGATCTCTCGTCATATCAACATCGCCAACCCGCCTCGAGCCCAGCAGAATCCACCACTCTACTCCGCCGAGCCCAGCAAAACCCGCCGGCCAACTCCGGCGAGCCGACTGCGAAAGCGTCCCTGTTAGCGTGATCGCGCGTGGCGAGCCCGACGCGCAAAGCGCGTCGATAAAGAGCCGCGGCTTACGATCTCGGCGGGAGGCCCGCCTCGCTCGTCAGAGCGTGGCGGGTCTTTCGTCGAGCTCGTAAGCCTCGATGATGTCCCCAACCTTGATGTCGTTGTAGGTCGCCACGCCGATGCCGCATTCCATTCCGTTGATCACTTCCTTGACGTCATCCTTGAAGCGTCGCAGGGAGCCAATCGTTCCCGTGTAGACCTGAATCCCGTCGCGCACGACGCGACAATGCGCATGTCGGATTATCTTGCCTTCCAGGATGTAGGAACCCGCGATCGTACCGAGCTTGGGGATCGTGAACGTCTCACGGATCTCGGCCCGACCGATCATCTTCTCCGTCACGATCGCCGGCAACAGACCCGCCATCGCCGCTTTCACGTCATCGAGCATCTCCATGATGATCGAGTAGGTCCGAATCTCGACACCTGCGGAATCCGAGAGCTTTCGAGCCGCCGGGTCCGGGCGAACGTTGAAGCCCAACACGATCGTACTGCTCGCGGAAGCCAGGTTGACGTCGTTTTCGACGATCGCCCCGACGCCCGACGAGACGACGTGCAACTTCACCTCGTCCGTCGACAACTTCTCGAGCGCATCACGCGCTGCTTCGCAGGTTCCTTGGACATCGGCCTTCAAGACGACTGAGAGTTCCTTCGGCCCCTCCGTCGTCGACTGTGCATAGAACTCGTCGAGGGTCAGCCGCGGCTTCGGTGCGGCCGTCTGTCCGCGCTGTTGATCTGCGCGATGCTCGATGATCTGCTTCGCGACGCGATCGCTCTCGACGGAGTGAAACGCGGCACCTGCTGAAGGAACACCCGAAAGACCGGTGATCTGAACCGGCGTGGAGGGTCCAGCTTCTTTGATGTTCGCGCCGGTGTCGTCACGCATCTGACGAACGCGACCCCACTCGGTCCCGACAACGATCGAATCACCCTTCTTTAGTGAGCCATCTTGCACGATTACGGTCGCAACCGGGCCGCGGCCCTTGTCGAGTTGCGCTTCGAGCACCACACCACTCGCTCGCTTCGTCGCGTCGGCCCTCAGCTCGAGAACCTCCGCCTGCAAAGCGAGCATCTCGAGCAGCTGCTCAATTCCCTCGCCGGTCTTGGCCGACACATTCACGCAGATCACATCGCCACCGAAGTCCTCCGGCACGAGATTGTGTTCGGTCAGTCGCTGGCGCGCCTTCTCGGGATCGGCGTCTGGGAGATCGCATTTATTCACCGCAACCAGGATCGGACATCCCGCTGCCTGGGCATGCTCGATTGCCTCGACCGTCTGCGGCATCACGCCTTCGGTAGCCGCGATGACCAGGACGACGAGGTCCGTCACGGCCGCGCCACGCGCACGCATCGCCGTGAAGGCCGCATGACCGGGGGTGTCGATGAAGGTCAACGCATGGTCCAGGGCCGAAACCTGATAGGCCCCGACATGCTGCGTGATCCCACCGGCTTCGCCGTCAGTCACATTCGTTTTGCGAATCGCGTCGAGCAAAGAAGTCTTGCCATGATCGACATGGCCCATCACGGTGATGATCGGCGGCCGCACCTTCCGGTTTTCGCTGGACTCGGAGTCAACCACCGCCTCGATGGGCGTCGTCTCGAGGAAATCCTCTTCCTTGAAACCGACATCGCTCGCTTCGAAGCCCATCTCCGCAGAGATCTTCTGGACCGTCTCGAAATTGATGCGCTGATTGACCGAAACCATGATGCCGTGCGCCATCAATTTGCCCTGAATTGCGGGGGCCTTGAGACCGGCCTGCTTCGAAAGCTCGCCGATACTGATGTCGCCCGACACTTTCACGTGACGCGTCTTGCTCGCTTCGACCGCGGCAGCGGTCGGCTTGGGCGAAAGCTTGTCGCGACGACGCGCACGAGGATTGATAGCCGAGCGGGGCGCGGTCGTAACGACACGGCGTTGGCCCGAACTGCGGCTGGTAATCTGCCGCGCAAATTGCTCCTGCTCCTGCAGGTTGACGACTTCGCGTACGCGCTTTCGTTGCTTTCCTTTGCGGTCGGCGGCACCGCCCGCATCGGGCGTGCCAGGACCACTTCGGCCGTCGCGCGGACTCGCCGGTGTCGATGTCTTCGCCGGGCTGGTCGGACTGGTAGGACTGGTCGGAGCGGATTCGCCCTTCGCAGCCGGCGGCGCGGCGCCACCTTCGGCGACCGCGGTCACGCCCTCTCCCGCTGCTTCAGCGGTCACTTCAGCAGAAACGGCGCCTTCCTCTACGACTGCGGCAGCGCCTTCGACCGGCGCGGTAACCGCGAGGTCTTCGACGACTTCCGGCGCAACGACGGGCTCTGGAGGCGGTTCCGGCTCCTTGCGTCGCCGACGGCGTACGACGGTCGTGCCGCCCTTGCCTTCGAGACGATGCTCGTCCATCGCGCGCTTCTTACGCGTTGCACCACCAATTTTTTCGCGCAGAAGGTCGACGGTGTCATCGTCCAGCGAAGCCATCGCGTTCTTGAGCTCGACGCCATGCGACGCCGCTTGCTCAACAAACTCGTTACGATCAATCCCAAGCTCTTCCGCGAGCTTATATGCCCTGATGTTTGCCATCGATTCCTGCGTTCATCCCTGCGTAGTTCGTGCGCTTAATTCATGCTTGAATCCAACCGAACGTCTGGCCCCTGCCCACGTTCGTCACTTTCCCTGCTCAATCTTCCTGGTCCGCGGCCGGCTCGGTGCCTGCTGCGGCTTCGGCGCTCGCGGCCTCGCGAGCTTCTGCGGCCGCCGCCTCCGCCTCCGCTCGAAGCCTTGCTTGTTCTTCAAGCTCGAGACGTGCCTTTTCCTCGTCTTCGGTCACCTTGACGCCCACGAGCTCAGCGGCCTGAGCCTTGATGCGCTCGGCGCCCGCCTCATCAATACCGGGCAAGACAGACAAGACATCCGTCGAACACTCAGCAAGATCTTCGAGCGACGTAATTCCCTGTTGCAGCAAGAGATCCGCCTCGGGATCACCACAGCCCTCGACAACGGACACGGCTCGCGAGAGCCATTCGGCGATCTCCCGCATCTTCGTTTCGCTCTTGATGTCGATTCGCCAGTCCGTCAGCTGTACGGCCAAGCGAACATTCTGTCCGCGTCGGCCAATCGCGAGTGAGAGCTGATCGTCTGGAACGATGACGTCCATCGACTTCTGCGCCTCATCGATGATCACCTTCGAGACCTGAGCCGGCGAAAGCGCACTGCAGACATAACGCGCGGTGTCCGGGCTCCAGGGGACGATATCGATTCGTTCTCCGCGAAGTTCCTGGACCACGGCCTGAACGCGACTGCCCTTCATTCCGACGCAAGCGCCGACCGGATCGACGTCGCTGTCGCGTGAGACCACCGCGATTTTCGAACGACCGCCCGGCTCGCGCGCGGCCGACTCGATGGAAACGATCTTCTCGTACATCTCCGGCACTTCTTGCTCGAAGAGCTTGATCAGGAAGTCGATCGACGCGCGGGACAACACGATCTGCGGGCCCTTGGCGACCTTGTTGACTTCCACCACGTAGGCGCGGATTCGATCGCCGGGGCGATAGCTTTCGCGGGGAACCTGTTCTTTGGCGGGAATGATCGCTTCGGCGCGGCCGAGGTCGACGACGATCGCGCCTTTTTCGAAGCGGCGAACGATGCCGTTGACGATCTCGCCCTGGCGTCCGGTGTATTCGTCGAAGGTATTGTCACGCTCGGCATCCCGGATTCGCTGGATGATCACCTGTTTCGCAGCCTGAGCGAGGATTCGACCGAATCCCGACGTATCGAGTTTGACGCCGATTTCGTCACCGGTCTCGACATCCGGGTCGTAATCTCGCTTGGCGTCGGAAATCAGGATCTGGGTCTCTGCATCGGTGATCGTCTCGACCACCTCACGAAATTCAAAGAGCTCGACTTCGCCGATCTCGTCGTTGTATTTCGCTTCGATTTCCTTGTCCTGGCCAAAGCGCTTGCGCGCGGCCTGGCGCATGGCTTCCTCGAGCGCACCGGTAATTTCCGATGACTCGATGCCTTTGTCTTTGGCGATCTGATCGATCTCACGCTTGAGATTCAAGCCCAGCATCATTTTCCGCCCGGTTGGCTCGAGTGACGAGATGCAGACCCCTTGGCGAAGTCGGCACTCGTGAACTCATAAATCGAATTGGCCTTTTCTACATCTTCGAAGGGAATCAAGACCACCCCCCCCTCGATTCCGTCTACTTTCATCTGCAGCACGCCCGACTCGAATGAAACGAGTCGACCGCGAAAACGCTTTCGCCCATCGATCGGACGCCCAGTCCGCAGCTTGATCTCGCGATCCATCGCTGCGGCAAAATCCTTCTCCCGACCGAGCACCCGATCCAAGCCCGGCGAAGAAACTTCCAACCGATAAGCACCCGACATCTGATCGGATGCATCGAGCAACGTTTCGATCTCACGCGAGATGGCAACGCATCGTTCGATCGAGACCCGACCATCGGAATTGGGGTTGTCGACCGTGATTCGGACGAGTCCCATCCCCCGATTTTTCGCTACCTCGACGTTGACCAACTCACAATCGTGTTCCTCCACGATGGGCTCGATCAACGCACGGAGCTCTTCCGGAATGTCTCGATAGATGCGCTGGCCTCCCTTTTACTTCTACTTCCTTCTACTTCTTCTACCCAACCCGCCCGACGTTCCGACTGGTCTCGGCGCGTGTCCCGTGCGTCGCAAGTCCAATCTCTAACCCTCGGCTACAAAACAAAAAAAAGCGGACGAAACGCCCACTTTTCCGGCGGTTTCGAATCGCCGATCCGTCTCTGAGGCTTCGCCTGCCCCAGTGTCATCACGCCGATCGACCCGAAAAGCTCTACCTGCAAGACCTGGACGGCCTTGAAAGCCCGCGCAAATTAAGTGAATGGTGCCCCGATCGCAAGCAACACACGACTTTTGAGCTCACCCCCTCGGGGCTTCGAGCGCTCCGGTCAAATCCGTGACCCGTTCGAACCCGTGGCGGCGTGCATAGTCGGCGATCCCGACCGCAATCGCCTGGGCCGCGGACGGGTTCAGGTAGTTGGCGGTGCCGACCTGGACGGCCGTTGCGCCACAGAGCATGAACTTCACCGCATCGTCCGCATCCACGATCCCACCGACACCGCAAACCGGAATCTCGACGGCCTGCGCGACCTGCCAGACCATGCGCAAAGCGATCGGTCGGATCGCCGGCCCAGAAAGGCCACCCAGGATGTTGGACAGCACCGGTCGACGCGTCTCGACGTCGACCTCCATCCCCTGGACCGCGTTGATCAGCGTGACCCCGTCCGCCCCCTCGCCTTCACAGACCCGCGCCATCTCGGCAATATGCGTGACGTTAGGCGAAAGTTTGACCAGCAAGGGTCGCGTCGTCACAGCGCGAACCGTGCGCACCAACTCGGCCAACAGCTTCGGGTCCTGCCCGAACTCGATCCCGCCCGCTTTCACATGCGGGCACGAGGCGTTGATCTCGATCCCGGCGATTCGCGGATGCTCTGAAACCCGCGCCGCAAGTTCCGCATAGACGGAGGGCTCCGTCCCGAAGGCGCTCGCAATCACGACGACACCCTCCGGCAACGCGGGCAGCTTTTCCTCCAGGAAGGCCTTCACACCGACGTTTTCGATGCTGATCGCATTGAGCATGCCAGCCGGGGTTTCAGCGATACGCGGTGGCGGGTTCCCAAAACGCGGTTCGAGCGTGAGGCTCTTCGCAACGAAGCCGCCAATTTTTTCGAGATCGAGGAAGGGGGCGAATTCGGTGCCGTAGCCGAAGGTTCCCGAGGCCGTCAACACTGGATTGCGTAGAGCGATGCCGGCAAAATCGATTCGCTCATCGACCGCTTCGCGCTCGCTCATGGCAGACCCTCCCAATCGATCTCACTCGCTTCGAAGACGGGCCCCGCTCGGCAGACCAGAGAAAATCCACCCTCTGCGCGTGGCGCCGCACACCCCAGACAGACCCCGAATCCGCAGGCCATCGGGTTCTCGAGAGAAACGAAACAATCGATGGAGCTCGTCGCACAGAGCTCGGCACAGGCCTTCATCATCGGCGTCGGCCCGACCGCGTAAACGGTCGCTCCGGTCCCCTCGCCGGCCGCGGCGAGGCGATCGGCCAACGGCCCCGTCACCTGCCCGGGAACACCATCGCTTCCGTCATCGGTCGTGCAGATCAATTCAAGATCGAGGGCATTGAACTCGCCGCGCGCCATCAGATCCGACGCACTTCTCGCCCCGAGAATCACGAGCACAGATCGCCCTACGGCAATCAGGGCCTGCGCCAATTCGTAGAGCGACGCGATTCCGGTCCCGCCACCGACGAGAATCGCCAGCCCGGGGTGCTCTTCGATCGGAAAGCCACGACCGAGCGGGCCCACGAGCTTGATGGCCTCACCCGGCTTCGCCTCGGACAGCAATCGCGTGCCACGCCCGACGATCCGGTAGAGCAATTCGACCTGCGGTACGTCTCGATCGCCAGCCTCGCCATCCGGCCCCGACCCCAGCTCCCGATAGACGGCCATCGGACGCGGCAGGAGCGGGTCCTGTCGTGGCACCGCGCCCTCTGCGCCCGCACCGATCATCACGAATTGACCGGGAATCGAGCCTGGCCAGTCCGGAACGCTCAGTCGCAAACGCCGGCCTGGCCCGTCGGGCTGATTCGAAAGCACCCGCGCAAGGGTCCGTACCGGGGCTGCTTCGGCTTCGATCGCGGAACTCATCTCGGCAGCCTGCTCCATCAATAATCAGGGACACGAAAGATCACGAAGAAATCGCGACGAAGTCTTCAGCTGAAAATTCGACTCAGTATCAGGGCGTCATCGCCGTCGGGGTAATAGCGTGTACGCCTGCCCACGACCACGAAGCCAAGACCGTCGTAGAGCCGTTGCGCCGCCTGATTCGCGGACGCCAATTCCAGCCGCGCCTCACTCAAGCCCGCCCGACCCTCCACTCCTAACAGCGCCTCCAACAAGCCGCGGGCCACGCCAACCCGGCGCATCGACGGCCGTACACCGACCAGGTCGATTTCGAGCAAATCCACGATGCGCCTCGCGAGCACGAAGCCCCCAACGACAGCCGGCGTCGGGCCGGCGATTCCGCCGCCCGCCGCGACGCGAGTCCCTTCTGTGCCCACCGCCCCGGCAGCGCCCACGTCCTTACGCCGGGCGATCCAGGCCCGAGCCGCGGGATCTGCCAGAGCTGACTGAATCTGCTTGCGGCGCCATCCGGCCTCCTGAATCGCCGCGATTTCCTCGCTCACGGCCTCAGGGCATGGGTCCTTAACGCTACATATCGCCCAATCCACAAGATCTCTCCCGCTCGCGTTTGTCTAGCCGATCTCTCCGAATCACAAAGCGAAATCGGCCATCAAGCACGCGGCACGCTGTGTCGATAGAGAGTCCGGGAAAAGCCCGACCCTGACCATCGACGCACGACCCGGACCCACGACTCCGGCAGCGAGAGGAAACCTTGGCCACAGGTCTCGACGCGCAACAAAAGATCTTCGCAGGCAATCCCGGAGACCGCCGGGCCTTTGAAGCCCTCGAAGAGCACTTCTTTCTGGACGGAGACTGGGCTGCGCTCGTCGAGGTCTACCGTGCCCGACTCGACGCACCGGACATTGCGGACGACGAATCGCAGCAAGCTCCCCTGCTTTTCCGCCTCGGCCAGATCCTCGAGGAGAGAATCCTTGATACCGAGGCGGCCAGCGAGATCTATTGGACCCTGGCGCGACTCGATCCGACGAATCGTCCCGCGCTGCGACAGTTGCGAGGCATCCACGAGCGCGAAGAGAAATGGGATCTGGTGTTGCAGATCGCGGAGCTCGAGAGCGCCACCTCGATGCCCCCCTACGATCGCGCGTCCTTCGAAACCGAATTGGGCAGTGTCTGGCGGCGACACCTCGCGGATGTCGACGAGGCGCGGAAAGCCTATGAAAGAGCCCTCGACGCGGACCCCGATTTCCCGGCGGCACTCGAAGGACTGGCCGAACTCCATCAGGCCGGCGGCGACTACGCCTCGGCCGCCGAGGTCCTGACTCGCCTGACGGAACGCTTACGCGGTCCCGAGCGGGCGCCAGTCTGGATCGCCCTCGGAACGCTCTACGTCACCCAGCTGGGCGAACCAACGCTGGCCAGAAATTGCTTCAGCCAGGCCCTCGAAGACGATCCCTTTCAACCGCCCGCGGTCGAATGGTCATTGCTGTTGGCGACGACCGAAGAAGACTGGCCAGCGGTCTCGGAGTTGCTCGAGCGACGGTTCGACCTCGCCTCCGGCGCACGACATCGCGCGGCCATCGCCGTGGAAGCAAGTCAGATCCAACTCAATCACCTCCGCTCGAGCGCCGGTGCACGCGCCTGGACCGACCGAGCCCTCGAACTCTCGAGCGAAGAGGCTTCGGTCCTGCTGGCGGTGGCCGAGGTCGAACGCGCCGACGGTGACCGAGCCGCATTGCGCGATGTGCTCGTGCAACTCATCTCACTTTCCGGCGATCTGGCACCACGGGCCTCACTGATCGAAGCGGCCGAGCTCCACGCGGAGTTCGGCGATTCAGAAGCGGCCCTCGAGGCCATCGGGCGCGCCACCCGGAAGCGAGGCCCGAACGATGGCCGGGTGCTCACACTCCAGGCCAGCCTGCTGCGCGCTTCCGGCGCGAAAAACGAACTCGCCGAAGTCCTCGAGACGCTCACCGCCCTCGACGGCAGCGGTGAAGACCCGCTCCTGGCCAGCTATCTCGCCGAGCTCGCCGGCCTCCAGGAAGATGATCTCGGCGACCCCGAGAGCGCCCACGCCAGTTGGCAACGCACCTTCGAACTCGATCCCTGTCATCGCGAAGCCGTTGTGGCCCTCGAGCGGATCCATCGTAAATCCGACGATTGGACCGCCTTGAAATCGCTCCTCGAAACCGCGCTCGACGCGACGCAAGAGCCCGAGGGTTCAGAGGCGGCGACACGCTCTGCGAACCTCGGCATGCTGCTACTCGAGCACTTCGAAGATCCAGACGGCGCACGGTTGCGATTCGAAGCGGCCCTGGCCAACGTTGCCCATTGCAGGCCCGCCGAAATCGGCCTGCGGCGAGTCGCCGAACAAACCGGTGACTCCGAACTCCTGCTCGAAGTCTGCGAAAATGAAGCCGAGGGCTGCGGCGACTCAACCGAGATGGGCGAGTTGGCACGTACGGCCATCTCGATTCTACGAGACACCGAACGCATCGAGGACGCCTTGGCCTGGACGATGCGCTGGAGCCAGGCGGACCCGGGTTCCCGCAATGCCTTCGCGCAACGTGCCGAATTCCAACAGCAGCTCGAGCAGGTGGACGCCGAGATCGAAACGCGGCGAAAACTCGCCAAGCTGCTCACGGGGCGCGAGTGCGCCGAATCCCTAAGCCGGCAGGCGGAGCTCCATCTCGTACAAGACGATGCCGAGGCCGCATGCCTGGCCCTGGAGCGGGCGCTCGAAGCGGAACCCGGCGAAACGAAGACCCTTCGCACGCTCGGCACCGTCTATCGAAGGCTGGACCGAGCGGAGGACCTCGTCAGAACCCTGCGCGGACTGATCGAAGTCATTCCGGCCGAGGAACGCGCGGGACCACTCGAGGAAATCGCTGCACGGCTGCAGGACCCGATTGGCGATCTCGACGCGGCCATCGTCGTTCGCTGGCAACTAGCAGATCTCGACTCGGCCCCGGACGATGCCACCGAAAAGCTCGAGGCCCTGCTCGAGATGAGTGGACGTTATGCCGAGCTGGCGCAACTGCTCGACACGAGGCGCCAACAACTCGGTGACGAATCGGACCTGGCATTCGCCCTCGACATCCGACGCGGCAATATCTTTCTCGACTCGCTCGGCCAGAGCGAAAAGGCTGCAGAGATCTTCTCGGCCCTGCACGAACGCCATCCTCAGGACGAAGAGATCCTCGACCAACTCGAGCGGGCACTTCGGGTCGGTGACGATGCTCGCGGTCTGTGCGAGCTGATTGGGCGCCGGGCAAGTTGGGAATCGGATGCGTCGCGCAAGGGCGCGATGCATCTCGAATGTGCATCGCTGCTGGAAGAGGTCCTCGGCGAACCCCTTCGCGCAGCCGAACTCTACGAAGAAATCATGCGCGACTGTCCGAACGCAGAGGAGGCCGAAACCGCCTCGATCCGCCTTGAAATCCTGTTCGAATCGAACGGACTCTGGGAGCGACTACGCGATCGCCTGATTTCGCGAGTAGACGGCCTGCCCGAAGACGAAGAAGCCACGCTTCGAGAACGAATCGCCGCCATCTGCCTCGACCGGCTCCACGACATCGCCGGATGCGCCAGCCAACTCGAAGTCATCGCCGGGGTCGTCAGCGACCGCGTTCACGTCTGGCAGAAGCTGGCCGAACTCTACGCAAACGAACTCGATCGACCGGCCGATTGGTTGCGTGTGACCGAAGCCGAGCTCGAAACCGAGCCCTCCGCCGAGCGGGAACTCACCCTGCGCGTCGCAGCAGCACGCCTGCTGCTCGACGATGACCGGCGCCCGCAGCAGCGAGATCCGAGCGAGGCCTATCCCCACTATGAGCGTGTGCTCGCCCTCCATCCGACCCATCCGGAAGCGGCCGAAGTACTGGCGCTCCATTTCTCTTCGGAGGGTCGGCACGAGGACACGGTCCGAATCCTCGAGGAACGACTCCACGGACTTCGTGATTCAGGGGGATTCGAGGCCAACGATATCCGGCTACGCCTGGCCTCGATTCTCTCGAGCTCTCTCGACGATGATGCGCGCGCCCGAGAACATCTCGAAGCAGCCCGCGCGGAACTCGGTGCGGCCAGTTGCGTCGCTGAACCGCTCGCCGAGCTCTACGAAAGAGCCGATGCCTTCGAGGCACTCCGCGATCTCGCTCGTGCGTCGCTCGACGCCGAAGCCAACGAGGCCGAGAGCCTCTCATGGCGCATCCGTCTAGCTGCCAGCGAATATCGCTGCGGGGATCTCGAAGCGGCGGCCGCCGCCTATCGTGCGGCGCTACTCGCTTCACCCGGCGATCGCGAGATCGAAGCAGCGCTAATCGACCTCTACGACGAGATCGGCGAGATCGATCCGCTCACGGATCTGCTCGAAAAACAACTCACCTATGCCCCCCTGGAAGAGGCCGTCGAGCTACGACTCCGCCTGGCAAAATTGAACGCCGAAGGCCGCAATAAGCCGCGCGAAGCCCTCGTGCATCTCGAGTGGGTGCTCGAATCCCAGCCCCAGCATCGGGATGCCTTCGACCAGGCACTTCGCGTCGCGGAGCAGATCGGGGAGCCCGAGCGAATTCTCTCCCTGCTCGACCGCGCTCTCGCAATTGCGCTTCCCTCGATTGAGCGATCCACCCTGCTCGAACGGCGCGCCTGCCTCCTGGCTGACTCCCTGGATCAACCCGAGCAAGCGGTCATGAGTCTCCGCGAAGCGCTGTCCCTCGATCGACGCAATCACACCGCACAAAGGACGCTACGAAAAGTACTCGAAAAGCTGAACCGTTGGCCGGCCGTGCTCGATTGCCTGTTTGTCGAGGCCGCCGAAGCGAACGAAGAAGAGCGGATCGCACTACTCGAGCAAGCCGCGGAAATCGCCTGGTCCCGCGTCAATCCCGACGCCTCGCTGCCGTGGCTGACTCGCCTGCGCGCGCTTCGCCCAGAGGACCCGGAGCTGCTGGCCCGGATGGCCGAGGTCCATCGACGCGCCGGGCGCTTCGAAGCCGCGCTTCGCGCGTACGACGAAGAACTCGGATTGCACGAAAACGACGCGGAGAAATACGAACTCCATTTGCGGCGCGCCCGCTTGATGGAACGCGAACTCCATGCGCCGGGCCGAGCAATTTTCGCCTATCTCCAAGCGGCAGAAGTCGCGGACGACGACGGCGAGACCCTGATCGAGCTCGACCGTCTCTACGACACGATGGGTCGCCCCTTCGAACGCGCGAGCATCCTCGAATCCCGCGTCGCCCGACAAGATTCGTCCGACGGCATCGCGTTGCGCCAGACACTCGCCAGCCTCTACTGCGTCGATCTGGCAAAACCGGAACTTGCCCTGCCCCATCTCGAAGCCAATGTCGCGGCGACTCGCGGCGATGCCCGCGAGGAATTGCATCATCTCGGCGCGCTCGACGCCGCATTGCGAGCAAGTAGTCGACATGACGCCTGGGCGCGCGTGGCCGCACGCGAACTCGAACTGATCGATTCAGATGACGACATTCGCGAGAGCACGCCAAGCGACTATCGCTCCTTTCTAAGAGAAGAACTCGCCCACGCCTACGACCGTCATCTGGGCACCCCGGACCTGGCCATCGAAGAACTCCAGAAGCTCGACGCCGAGGCTGGCGAGGCCAGCCCGCGCGTTCGCGCAGAGCTTCGTTCGCTCTACCGGAGAACGGGTCGCTTCGTCGAACTGGAGGCCAGTCTCTCAAAACACCTGGAGTCGAGTTCGGGCGCAGCGGATGAATGGCTCGAAGTCGCGAGAATTCGTGAGGAGAAGCTCGTCAATCTCCCCGGCGCTCTCGTGGCCTATCGCTCGGCGGAAGCCAATCAAGTCGATGCAGAGGAGAAGCTTCAGTCGATCCGTGGACAACGCCGGTGCTGCGAGCGCCTTCTCGACTGGTCCGGGTTTGCGGACGCTCTCGAAGCTGAATACGGACTCCAATCAGCCATCGATCGACGGGAGCGCGTGACGATCGCACGGCTTCTGGGCGATGTCTGCTGGCAACGACTGGGATCGGGAAGCCGGGCCGCCGACGGCTATCGACTGGCCCTCGACCTCGACCCCAACGACGTCGAAACCATTCGCGCACTGACCCTCGTCAGCGAAGCCTGCACAGACCCGGCCGAGGTCATCGCCCTCTATCGCCGTGAACTGGGCTTGCTAGGCGATGAACCTTCGGAACGTCGACGTCGGGCCGCAATCTGGCTGAAGCTTGCCACGCTCTACGGTGACACTTCCGAGTCGCCTCGCGAGTCAATCGACGCCTACCTCGAAGCCGGAAAAATCGAGCGGCTCTCGGCGTCCGATGAATTACGCCTAGCGAGACTCCATGAAGACGCCGGCGACGTCGAAGACTTCTGTGAAGTCTTCGGGCGCTGGTGTGATCGAGAAGATTCAGGAGCGGAGGTCCGGGACCACCTCGAGCTCGCGCGGCGAAACCAGATTCGAAACGATTCCGGAGCAGCCCTGCTACGCGCGGAACGCGCCACCGCGATCGCACCGGAAAGCTCAGACGCCTGGAGCCTGCTCGCTGAACTCAAACGCGAACAAGATCGACTCGAAGAAGCGGCCGACGCCTTCGAACGCGCCGCCGATCATGCGGCGGCGAATGACGCGGCCCAATTCCTGACCGATGCCGCCGATTGCATCAAGGATCACGACCTCACGCGCGCCCACTCGCTGTTGGGCCAGGCCATCGAGCTCGATCCCGGCGCGATCGAACCACACATTGCAGCGACGAGCGTGTCCAGCCAACTCGGCGAACACGAAGAAACCCAACGAGAAGCAGAAACAGCCCTGCAGCTCGCAGAATCTGAATCGATCACGAGTGACATCCGGTTGGAGATCTCCGTGCTAGGCGGACGCGCCGCCCGTGAACTCGACGATCGCGACGCCAGCCGACGGCTCTTCGAAGTTGCACTCGAAATCGATGCCGACCAGATCGAGGCACTCGAAGGCGTTGCCGAGGCTCATTTCGCCGACGGTGACTTCCCCGCCATTCGCCCACTCCTCGAACATCGCCTGGAATTGGCCGGCGAGAACCCGCACCGCGGTCGACACCATGCCATGATCGCGCGAGGGCTCGAAGTCGAAGATTTGATCGACGCAGCCTGGTCCCGATACGAAGAAGCAATCGAACTCGATGACTCCCTTGACGAGGCCCACGAAGGCCTGGTTCGAATCCATGAGCGAGCCGGTCGGCTCGATGAGGCCGTGGATGCCCTCGAGCGCTGGGCGAGGACTTCGAGTGATTCGCAGAGAAAGGCCATCGCCTCTTTACGAGCCGCCGAACACGCCCTCGCATCCGAGGACGCCGAGCGCGCCGAACGAAGCCTGAACCGCGCAACGAAAGCCGATCCACAGCTGGCCCCGGCCTGGCTTCTGCTCTGCCAACTGGTGGCCGATCGCGGCGAGGATCGTGAGACTCGACGCCTGTGCCGTGACGCGCTCGAAGCGATCGAGCCGGGTTCAGTCTCGGCGCAGATCTCGCTTCGTGCGGCGCGACTCGCCGAGGTCGCTGGTGACAACACGGAAGCGATCGAGCGGTACGGTGAAGCGACGCGATGGGATCAGCGCTGCAGCGAAGCATCCCTTTGTCAGTCTCGACTGATTCGCATGAGCGGAGATTGGGTCGAAGCGGACGCGGTCCTTTCACGATTCATCGACGATCATCCCGACCCCGAGAGCCCGACCCTGGCGCAGGTCCACCTTGAGCGCGGCCGACTCCTGGCCGGCCCCCTCGAGGATGTCGAACCGGCAATCGAGGCCTACCGTCGAGCCCTCTCGCTACAACCGGATCTGCGCGTCGCAACGACGGCCCTGGCCGGCCTGCTGATGCACTCGAACGATCGCTGGCGTGACGCCCTCGCGTTGCATCGCGAAATTCTCGAGAGCTCACCAACTACCGCCGGATCGCTCCGAGCACTCGCTCAGATCGCAAGGCAACGAGGCCAGACGGATACAGAAGAAGGAGCGCTGACCGTTCTTCATGCGTTAGGCCTGGCTTCGCCCCAGGAATCCGACACCCCGTCCAACCGACTTCGCCTCTCGATCCATCCGGGGCCACCGATGAGCGACCCGGAAGCCGAACGGCTGCGACGAATCGCGCATCAGCTCAGGGAAGAACTCGACGAAGCCCTGAACGACAAGGGACGCCCGCTTCCGATCTGTCGTGACGACAGCATCTCCGAGGCGATTCAACAAATCACTGCGATCGAAAGCGAGCTCTCCGCGCCTCGAATTGCCCGACTCGAATTCGATGATCGCAAGGACCTCTTCACCGAGATCGCCGCGCTCTTCCTCGATCCGGGCGGAAACGGAGGGAGCTCACGCTACCGGGACGACCTCGATCGCTCGATCGGCCGGTGGACGCGACGAAAGGTCCGACGCATCGTCGAGGAAACCAGCCTGGCTGAGATCGAAGCATTCGATCACCAGGCCTGGGGAGACGATCTGCTCGCGATCGCGGCGGCCCAGGCCATCGATCGAAATGGTGGCGAACTCCAAACCATCCTGCAGGCACTGCTTGTCCTCGATGACGACGAACAATCCCCAAGTCCAGCCGAGGGCTCGGAAATCGGAACTCGTGCTTCGGCGTCGGAGCCAGCCAGACGGCTGCTCATTCGAATCACCACGATGCTCTGTGAACGATTGGAACACGCCGGCTAGTCCGCGCGCACCCACGAGGCAATCAGCACATGTCGCAAAGAACGCCGAAAAACACGCGCAAACACCGCCGCATGACGGTTCGAATCCTCGTCGACTATCAAGCGTGTGCCGGGATTCACTGCGACTACGCAACGACCCTGGGCGCCGGCGGGATGTTCCTCGAAACCGATCTCGACCTGACTCGGGGCGACGAAATCAAGGTCCGATTCCGCATTCCCGGCGGTGAAGTCTTGCACGAATTCGCAGCGCGAGTCACCTGGCATCACGCCGCCAATGCAGAATCGGGTGGCAAGCTCCATACGCCCGGCGTCGGGCTACAATTCAGCGACCCAACGCTTACGGCGACGTTGGCTCGTGAACTCGAGGATTTCGCCGGGTAGCCGACTGCCCGCGAGCGCTCCTGAGGGCCTCCACCATTTGGTGATGGAGGCGATGCCCTCCCCTCACGACCTGAATATGGACGTTTGGGCGGGCACCTAGCAAGGCGAGATCGCCAATCAGGTCGACGATCTTGTGGCGAACGAATTCATCCGGCCAAAGCAGGCCGCCTTCGTTGAGAACCCCATCGTCGCCCAGGACCAGTGTATTTTCGATTCGCCCCCCGAGTGCGAGCCCGGCACGATGCAAGGCTTCGACTTCGTGAACGAAACCGAAAGTTCTCGCTGGCGCGAGGTCCCGTTCGAAGACCTTCTCATCGAGGCTCGTCAACTCGAACGATTGACGACCGATGCAGGGATGATCGAAATCGATCGCGTAGGAGATGCGTAGTTCCTCCGCCGGATCGATGCGGATCGAACGATCACCCTCGCTGATTTCGATCGGCCGATCGATCGAAAACTCATCGCGCATTCCAGCCTGCGTCGTGCGGCCCGCCTTGCGTAGACACTCGACAAAGGGAGCGGCGCTTCCGTCCATGGCCGGAATCTCGGATCCAGCCACTTCGATCCGAAGGTTGTCGATTTCGAAGGCAAAAATCGCGGCGAGCAGATGTTCGACGGTCGCCACCCGGCGCGTGGCACCCGACCCGGAGTCGAAGTCGTCAGCGTCCCCGTCCCCGCCGATGGCGGGAGCACCCGAAATGCGAGCCAGCGTAGTCGCGCGGGAAGACGAATGGATGGCGTCGACGCAAGCCGGGATTTCGACATCGGCGCCCGCGTCCACCGAGCCATTCCCGCTCCGGCCCAGGGCAACGAAGACGATTCCGGATCCCGGATCGGCCGGACAGAGTGCGATTTCGACCTCTTCACCGCTATGCAACCCGATTCCTCGGCAGCGGATCTTGCGTGCGATGGTCGATTGTTGGGCCATGTTCGACAGCGTAGCGTGCGGACCCAGCGTGGACATGATGAGCGTCGTCCGGGGGGCGGTGGAATGAGGAATCGAGATCAGGATCCGATCTTGCTGTCCGTGATCGAGCCGGCGAGCGTTTGCCGGACTTCCGTGAGGATCTCACCGGCCGATTGAAAACGGTTGGCGGGATCCTTCTCCAGACACCGCTCGACGATTGACGAGAGCGTGGCCGGCAGGTCGGGCCGAATGTCCAGAATCCTGGGCGGCGCCGTGTGAACATGGTGATAGGGAATATTCCCTTCCTTGAAGGGGACGGTTCCGGTCGCCATTTCGAAGATTGCGACACCCAGCGAATAGATATCCGTTCGATAGTCGACGTTCTTTCCGAGTGTCTGCTCGGGGCTCATATAGTAGGGCGTGCCGGCGACGACCGTCGTGTGGTTGCGCGCTTCTTCGACGACCTTCGCGAGACCAAAGTCCATCAGCTTGGCCTTCTTGTCCCGCGTCCACATCGCGTTCGCCGGCTTGATGTCGCGATGTACGACCTTCTTCTCATGGGCGTAGGCCAGAGCTTCGCAAATTTGCACCAGTACGTGCAGGATGCCCGAAGGTGAAATCGCACCGCGTCGCCGAAGGATCTCCTTCAGCGTCGTCCCTTCGACGTACTCCATTGCAATGTAGTACCGCCCCTGCTGCTCGCCGGTATCGTAGACCGTGACGATGTTCGGATGATTGAGCTTGGCCGCAGCCTGCGCCTCACGCATGAAGTTGGCGATCGCCTGCGGATTCTCGGTCAAGGCCTGAGGCAGCACCTTGAACGCGACCATGCGGTCGAGCACGGTGTCCTTGACCTTGTAGACGATGCCCATGCCGCCCCGGCCGAGTTCGCCAACGATCTGATAGCGATCGTCGACGGGCGCCCCACCACCCCGGGTTCCCGTAGCCGTACGATCGTTGCGGCCTTGGTTCGTAGCAGCCAGGGGCTCTTCTTCCTCGGCCGTCGATCGGATCTCGGCCAACCTCTCCTCGACGTCTCGATAGTGATAGTCGAAGGCCATCACCTTTTCGTAGATCTCGACGGCGTCCCGGGGCTTGTTGTCTTCCTGATAGATCGTTGCCAGCTTGTAGTAGCCGTCAACACTATCGCGTGTCAGCTCGGTATCCCCGATCGCCTGCTGCAGCTTTGTGACAGCGAGCGAGAGCTGGCCGCGTGCCGCAAAGATGTCGCCGAGAATCGCGGCCGCCCGCGCAAAATCATCATCTTCCTGAGACACCTTCTGGAGCACCGAGATGGCCTCGTCATCGAGGCCCTGCTCATGATTGATCTCTCCGGCTCGCAGATAGTCGCCGGCCTTCTCCAACAGCTCAGCCTCTCGCGCGGGATTGCCCACGAGCGCGAAACATTCGGCGGCCTCGGTAAAGCGACCTGCCTTCTCGAAGGTATGCCCGGCATTCTCGCGGTCTCCAGCGAGCTGATACATTTCGGCGGCTTGCAAATAGCCATGCTGTTCCTGGTAGCACTCGGCCGCTTTCGCGAATTGCTCGAGGTTGCGGTAGAGATCGCCAGCTTCGAGATGGTCGCCAGCCTCCTCGAGGAGTACCGCGGCGCGTTCGTTCTCCCCCGCGTCGCGCAAATGCTGACCGAGCAGTCGCGCGGCATCTGCGGCAGAGCCCGATTCCTTGAGTGACGCCGCGGCCCGCTCGATGTCGCCGGCCGCTCGAAAATGCAATGCCGCCGCCTCATGCTTGCCGAGCGTCACGGCGACTTCCGCCGCCTCGAGTTCGCAGCCGCCCCGTTCGAAGACCTCGAAAGCCTTCTCGGAATCCTCAGCCTTCAGGAAGAGCTTCCCGGCCTGTCGGATCAGCTTTGACATCTCGGCCGACTTCTTCGGATCCATCGTCGACTTGCCGCCCTCGTCGACAAAGACCAGCTCGAGACATTCCGCCGCCGCTCGCCAGTTTTTGCATTTGACGAACATGGCGGCGGCGTGACGCATGAAATCCGTCTCGCGATAGCAGTCGGCGGCTTGGCGATAGAGTTCGGCCTTCTCGAACATCTCGGCCGCCACGCTTTTCAAGTCAGCTTTCAAATAACAGTCCGCGGCCTTGGCCCATTCTTCTTGCTGGCCATAGATCGACCCGGCCGCTTCATAGTTTTCGCCTTGAAAGTGCAGGTCTGCGGATTCGAGGAAGCGATTCTGGTCGTGTCTAATTTCGGCCGCACGGATCACGTCACCGGCTTCGACGAAAAATTTCACGGCCTCATCATGCAGCTCGTGGTCCCAGAGCAGCTCGGCCGCTTCCGTGAGTTCGCCCTTTTTTTTGAGTGCGTTGGCGTGCTTCAGGATTCGCTTGACGGTCCGCTTGTCGGTCGGTGCTTCATTGCCACCGGTCTTCGGCTCCGCGGCCTCTTCCAGCTCGTCACCCTTTCGCCCAAACACACCCAGACAAAAGGCGAGTGTGACGAGTCCCAGCGGCAGCAACACGAATCGCAGAGCGGTCTCGGCGACCCATTCCTCGGTGGTCACGGAAAAGTCGCGTGAAACCTCGAAGCCCTGGTCGATCGCCCAGCGATTCAAACCCTGTAGTTGGCGACGGGTCTGATCGGCGACTTCGCTGCCAGTGCCGTAGCTCGCCAGAAGTCCAAAAGAACCGAGGGCGATGAAGAAAATCGCAAAGGGCAGGGAAACGATTCTGGCCAGAATTCGCACGATTTCGATTCATCCCATTTCAGCTGCCACCCAATTGCGCGGCAGGCTTCCGAAGCGTCGCCCTTCGATCCAGACCGACCGGGGCCCTGCAAAGGACGGTTCCAGGCATTCGTATCGGCCGACGGAGGGTCCGAGGTGAGTTCTTCGTAGGGGGAGATTCCGCCCGAACCCGGGCATCTGCCGCGCACTCGCATATGCTCTGCCAGGTGGGTCAGCGCATTCAAATTTCCAGTCGTCCGATTCACCAAGCCCCGGTTTGCAGGCGCCTCTTGGCCATCACCGCCTTGGCCACCCTGGGCTCGATGCTCGCCCTCTCACCGGGGGCCCATGCGGAAGATTCCGCTCCTTTTGCACTTCACTCCCATGAGATCCAGGGATTGATCCGGCAGGTCTGGCCGCTCCAGGTCAGCCAATGCCCGGGCCAGGAATCCGACCTGCTCGTGCTCAGTACGCAGGGCGCCCCGCCACAACTCGAAAAGCGGCTGACCTGGATGCCCTGCGGGTCGGCCCTCGAGCCCGGTGATGCTCGAATCCTCGAACGCCCGCTGCCTGATTCGACGGTGGTTGTGGACGTAGCGCGCATCTCGGGTCGACGGGGACCTCAACTGTTGATGATTTCGGCGCGCGGCATCCGAATCGAAGCGCTCGAATCCGAGGACCCGCCACTCGACCTACCGATTCCCGGCGGACTCCCGTTACCGCCCCGTCCGTGGGAGATCGGGCGCCTCCCGATCGTCGACGATTGGCATGACAACGGTCGCCCGACCGCGCTCGTCCCCTCGCTAGGCGGTGGTTGGCTCGTCGATCTCACCACGTCGGACGCGCGCAAGATCGAGATGCCGATCTACGCCAGCTATCGGACCTACGTGCCCCACCTTCCGGCAACGGTCTGGAAATGGATGATCCAGGAAGTGACCTGGCCGGCGATTTCGCGCATCGACGACAATGGCGACGGTCGACTTGATCTCTTTGCGCTGTCTCGCTGGGGCATCTGGATCTATCACGCAGGACCGGAAGGTCTGCCTAGCACGCCGAGTCGACGATTGGATGTCGTTCCCTTCGACGGCGACGAAGAGCGGCGCCACGAAGCGACAGTCAACAACTACTTTGCCCACGATCTCAATGGCGACCAGCGTGCGGATCTGCTCTTGAATACGATCGTCGGCGGACTCATGAATGGCCGGTCGAGCACGAAGATCTTCCTGAACGACGGAGCAGGCGCTTCCCTCGACAAGGCACCGGATGCTGCGCGCGATCGGGAAGGCGGGCTTTCGGGTATCCACTTCGTGGACATCGACGGAGATGGTGTCGACGAGATGCTCGAAACGACGATGGAATTCGGGATCGTGCAGATGATGCGAATTCTTGTGACGCGCAAGGCCAAGACCCAGATTCGCGTTCTCGCCCTCGATCCCGAATCACCCGACGGCACCCGAACGATCTTCGAAGACGAATTTTCATTTCGGCTCAATTTCGGAGACAGCTCGATGTCGGGGTTGGTCCCCAGTCTGGGCGATTGGAATGGCGACGGAATCCAGGACCTTTTTGTCGCGAAGGGTGATGATGAAATCTCCTTTCGAATCGGGTCGACAAAGGAAGGCGAGGATCTCTTCGGCCGTGCGAAGGGGCGCCAACGGGTCGGCCTCGACAGCGGCGAGAGTCGCATTACCGACTTGAACGGAGACGGCCTCGACGACATCGTGGCCTTTACGGACAATGACGCGGATCAGCCGCTCATCGTCTTGCAAAACCGCGGGCGGCTGCCGGGCACACCACCGGCTTTACGGGCAACGACAAAATGAGCGCACACCAACCATCGATCGCCGACCGCGTTTGCCTCGCCTGCCGGTTGGCCAGCGTCCTCGTGATCTCTTGCGCCTCGATCGCTGCGGCTTCGCCCCAGGCCGAGACACCGGCCAAGCATGACTCGCAGCCCCCACTCGTCGCTTTGCCCGATCAGCCTGCCGAAGTGCCCTGGCCAACCGGGCGCTGGCCGGAGAGCGATCTCGATCCGAACCTCGACCGCGCAGCACTCGAATCGGCCATCGAGAGACTCTTTGCACCCATCGGTCGCGGCCAGGTACCCGATTCCCGAGCGCTCCTCATCGTCCAACACGGAAAAATCGTCGCCGAGCGTTATTCCGAGGGCTTCGACGCGGACAGCCGCTTTCATACCTGGTCCCTGGCCAAGAGCCTGACCCAGGCTCTCATCGGCATCCTCGTCCACCGCGGCGTCCTCGCCCTCGACGAGCCCGTACCCATCCCACAATGGCAGTCCAAGGGTGACCCGCGAGCCGAGATCACTCTTCGACAGATGCTCAACATGACCTCGGGCATTGCGAACCAGGACTTCCCCGAAGACGCGAATGGCCCCGGAGATTTCGTTCGAAACCTACTCTTCGGAGCCGGGGCGATGGATGCCACCGCCTATGCAGCCGACGCCGAATTGACCCATCCGCCCGGCACGCATTGGGCGTATTCGACGGCGACCACGAATTTGCTGGCCGGGGTCATCGGCCGCGCCGTTGCGGAGGATGCGCCTGGACGCGCCGCCTTCATCCAGACCGAGTTGCTGGCCCCGATCGGTGCAGAGAAGATCATTTTCGAGTTCGATCTGGCAGGGCATTTCATGGGCGGCAGCCATCTCTATGGTCGCGCCCGAGACTTTGCTCGCATAGGTCTTCTCTACATGCGCGATGGCGTCTGGGACGGCAGCCGAATCCTGCCCGAAGGCTGGGTCGACTTCTCGCGCAGGCGCGCTCCGGCAGAAAACAACGGAAACCACGGTGCCCATTTCTGGCTCAATCTCCCACCCAAGGCATCGCAATTCAATCTCTTTCCCGGGCGCCCTGTCTCCATTTTCGAGGCCAGCGGAAATAACGGACAACTCGTGATCATCGTCCCGACGAACGACCTCATCATCGTCCGCCTCGGCGAGATGCAGACCACAAACTGGGACGAAATGAACGCCTCGCTGGCGAGTATCATCGACGTCTTCCTGGAGACCCAACCGGAAGACCCGCGGCAGGCGTACCAAAGAGGGAGCGAGTGAACCCATGACGCCTACACGACGACGTGTCTTGCAAGGGGGCTCCGCGATCGCATTGCTGCTCGTGATCGTCGCCTCGTTTGGCTACCGGGCAGCCCGGGCACAGGCCAATATTGGCGCCGGTTACGTGGCACACCAGATTTGCTCTTGCATCTTCGTCGCGGAACGAAGTTACGAATCGTGCTTGCCGGATTTGCTTCCGGTGATGGACTCGATCCGATCCGAAGTCGTCGAGATCGGTGAGCATCAGGGCGTTCGTGGATGGGTTCCATTACTCGCGGACCGACGCGCCGTGCATACCCCGGGACGCGGATGCGCACTCCTCGAATAACGGCGAAGGCGCTTCGCTCCGTCATGCTTCGGCCAACTCGCTCATTTCGTCACCGCCGGGCTGTTCGGATTTTCGTCATCGCCTCTTCCCTCGGCCTCTTCATCTCTCTGGTCTCGGGCGCCGAGGCAGAGGTCGGAGACTCGATCGTCGGAAGTGTTCGCGACGCGGATACCGACGAGCCGATCGAGGGCGCCTGGATTTTCGAAACCGAGCGGCGGACGCGTTCGGGGGCCGATGTGGCGCGGGTGGCGGGGAGTCGCGCGACACGGAGCGATGCGGCCGGTCGGTTTTCCTTCGAGCACTCAGCCGAGGGTTTTTGGAGTTTCCTTTTTCGGCGCCGGCCGGAGCGGCGGTATGTCTTTTACGACCCGAGCTATGGCCTGATGCGAGTGCGTGCCGGAAACGATGGCCAGACGGTGAAGATGCGACCGTCACTACGCGACGCCCATCTTCGCCAAGCCGATGCCCTCGCCTTCTGCAACCGGACCGATGAAGATGAAATGTCTAGAACGATGCGCGAGCTCGCATGCCCTCCCTCGCGCGCAGAGCGCTTTCAAGACGGTTCGCCTCGCGCAACCGGAGACGTTGACGAACAGGGTCGCCGCGACGGTCCTTGGACCTTCTTCCGCGCCGACGGAAGCGTGATCGCCCGGGGCGTATACAGAGCCGGCGGCGCGGTGGGTGTGTGGCACTTCGAGCCGGCGAACTCGACCAGCTCGAATCAAGACTGAGCGCGATCTCGTTTCGATCCATAAATACTCGTCGGCGCATACTCCAATGGGCGACTTTCCCTCCACCCAACCGCGAAAATTCCTTGGCCTCGACTAACGATCTCGCTTGCATTTTGGAAGTGACGGTGCGTAAGATGAACAAAGTCGCGCCGCGGTGAGGCACCGCGGGCTGCCGACATCGAATTGCAGGAGGGGGATGGCAATGAATCGATCGGGATTGGGATTACGACGAGGCTGGTTACTCGCAATGCTCGCGTTCGGGTTGTTCGCGACCGCGACGACCACACAGGCAGGCGTTGGCGGTGATGACGCGGGCAGCTGCGTGAGCGCCTGTGGCGGCTACGGGGCCGGAAACAACGCCAATAGCTGCTACTGCGATTCCTCGTGTTCGTCCTTCGGAGATTGTTGTGCGGACTACGAGCCGGTCTGCAACACGAATACCGGCTGCACGCCCAACTCGGGTAGTCGCTATATCCTGCACGTCGGCGGCATGTGCTCTCAAGGATGGGACGACGCACTGGCCAACAAGGCCGGCTACACCTCGATCGACGTCAAAGCCGTCCAGACCAATCACAGCGGCCTGTCCGACGCGAGCGCCTCGCTCGGAATCTATCTCGACCAATGCTGCACGGGCTCGAATCTCTGTTATGTCGTGAACTACAGTGGCGGCGACGCCGTCATGGGCCACCGTTTCGCAAACTCGAGTTCGAACTGGAACATCAACTGGGTGGGTACGTCGGCTGGCGCAGGGGGCGGAAGCGCCCTGTCCGGCAACCTTCTGGCCGACATCTTCGGCCCCTGCGACTACTCGGGACACCTCGGCCGTTCCGAAGTCCGCAACGCCTACAACCACAACGACACCAATGGCGAGACCGTCTACCACATCGGCGGATACGACGGCTGGTGGTACACGTCCTGGCTGCTCCCGGGTGAGGACGACGGCGCGGTCGCCTATCACTCCGCGGGCGCTGTGACTTCGGTCCAGGGTACCAGCAGCATGTGTACGGGCCCGAAGTGGACGAACCATGTCACCGCATGGACCTGCACGGGCTACGACCTGGACCACTACGGGATGAAGAACAAGTTCATCTCGAACCTGGGCTGGTAGCAATTCGACGGACTCGTCGGGTCGAGAGATGAATTCTGAATATGCGGCATCTCTCACCCGGCGCGTCTGGCGCGTCATCGGACCAATCGCGCTGATCCTCGTCGTCGTCGCGCTTGTAGCCTGGTTTTCCTGGAACACCGCCAACCCGACCGATCCAACCGATCGCCCCCTCGCAACGACCCCCACACCCTCGCCTTCCCCGACTTCCGTCAATCCGGTCGCGCCGACCGGCAAAACAAAAGACGACGACCTCCCACCCGCCGTTCGCCGCTACCTCGCCGCGACCGTCTACCCGCCTGGGACGGGCCGTCTCACGGCGGCACAAGACGACCTGATTCATCCGAATCAACGGTTCGAGGATTTTCGTCGGGTCCTCGACACCTACAACGAAGACGACAATCAGGTCGTCTCGATTCGACTCACTGCCGACCGTTTCTTCTACACCGGCGAAGAGGCGATCGAGCTTCGTCTGGCCGTGCGACGTGGCTCCAATCCGATCCGACCGGTTTCCGTCGATGCCCGCGCACTCCGTGAAGGACGAGCGGGGTCCGAGGGCAACCCGATTCCCGTCCGCTTCCGCCGCGAAGCCGACGGCCTGGTCGCCGATCTCGATTCGGCCCGATTCGCAGATCATCACGGCCCGATTCTCGTCCAGGCAAGAATCGAATACGAAGCCGGCGCCTACTACGAAGAAAATTTGCGACTCTTCTACACCCCGACAAACAAGATCCCCGCGCGCTTTACGGGCGAATTTCGGGATTCGCTCCGGGCCGGAAGTCTTCAGGTCGACATCGGGCTCGACGTCGAAATCGAAGGCTTCTATCGAATCGACGCGAACCTCTACGACCGCTTTGGAAATCCCATCAGCTTCTCCGCCTTCAAGGGGAATCTCGAATCAGGCAAGCGCTTCGTCCCGATCCGCTTCTTCGGGCGAGTCCTTCGCGATACCAACGCGAGCGGACCCTATCGGGTCGGGCAAATTCGTGGATATCGATTTCTCGACGGCGAATACCCGGACCGCGAGCGGATTCCCGACTTCGCAGGTCGTCACCAGACGGCCCGATATGGCGTGGAGCAATTCTCAGACGATGAGTACGCGAGCGAACAAAAGCAGAGGATGGTTCAACTCCTCCTCGAAGACGTCGCCCGCGGCATCTCGATCGACCAACCGCCACTTGCGAGCGCCAACGCCGATACCACGGCAGCCACCGCGCCGCTCGCTACGCCGCCCACTGCGCCGCCGCCCACAACGCCGAACCCGGCGCCCAACTAGCACCGAGCCGATCAGGGCGAAGCCCGGCGGGCCGGGCCACACCCACTGGAACGGCCGCAACGAGTCTCGTCAGTTCGCGAGCGGACGCACTCGATCGACCATCACGCGCAGAAATTCTTGCGGCTCTTCGAAGGGTACGAGATGCGCGGCGTTCTCGAAGACGATGAATTCCTTGTATGGCGCTCGAAGCATTTCAAAATAGTCGCGGGTCGTTTCAAAAACCGTCTGAAGATCATGTCGCCCTTGTAGGATGAAGATCGGAACGTCAAGTTCGACGGCTGTCTGCGTCAGATCGTCGTCGAGCAGGGGTTCCTCGAGCAAGCCCATCGAATAGTCCTCGCCGGGGATATAGTTGAGCTTGTCCTCCAGACGATATTCCCGAAATCCCAGCAAGGGTCGCGCAAGCATCCACAAAGCTCCGACATTCGTCCGCCCGTAGGCCGCTCCGCCAAACTCCCGCACCCATTTTCGCTGCCGACCCAGGCCTACGAGACCACCCGCATAACGACCGCGGTCGGGCGGACCAAGCGCCTCGAGTTCTTGCACCGCGTCACTCCGGCCCGAGGCCTTCGCCTCGGCCAGTACGGCCGCATAGCTGCGAGCCTCGCTTTCCTGCTGATTGGCGACCTGCCCCATTCCGACGAAGGCGTAGTAGTCGCCGGGATAGCGGTGTACGACGCGCATCCCTAGATACGAACCCCACGAATGTCCGGCCAGGAATATCTTTGACTTCGCGAAGCGGTCTTGGAGGTAGCCTGTCAACTCATGCGCGTCAGAGACCAACTGATCGACGGTCATCGTCTCGTCCGGAATCGATTCAGAATAGGAGGCGCCGGCTCCGCGCTGATCCCAATGGACGACGACAAAATCGTTTTCGAGGGCGCCGTTGTAGGCGAGAAATT
The DNA here is from genome assembly GCA_964565565.1 of uncultured Spirochaetaceae bacterium. Lineage (GTDB taxonomy): Bacteria > Myxococcota_A > UBA9160 > UBA9160 > UBA4427 > UBA4427. The sequence goes on from CAZMFM010000001.1 coordinate 42,280, forward strand.
GCGCCGCCGCGGGATCCCCGGGCCCACCGTGGAGTAGCAGCAGAACCGGATTCGAAGAATCACGTCCGCGGATCAGGACGAACTGCGAAAGCCCACCCAACGGGACATCAACGATCTCGGCGATACTGCCAGCAATCTCCTCGCCCTGTTCGTCCAGGATCGGTGATGTCGTTCCCGGACTCCAGATCCAAAGGACTGCCAGCGCCAAGGCTAGTACCACGCCGACGGAGACGACCGCCATGACGCTCGCGAAGGCAAGGATGCGAACTCGCTTGGCCACGACTTCCGAGACCGCCTAACGTTCGATGGCTGCCAGGTTCTCGATCGTCTGAGCAACCGCCTCGGCCACTTCTGCACCCTTGGTCTTGAAATGCTCCTTGAAGAACGCACGATGTTCCTCATGATCATGGAAGGTCTGGGGCGTCAGCACGGCGGATATGATCGGAACGTTGGTCTCGAGCTGAATCCGCATCAAGGCGTCGACGACGGTGCCCGAAACGAAGTCATGGCGATAGATCCCACCGTCCACAACGAAGGCCGTCGCAACAATCGCGGAAAAGCGCCCGGTCTCGGCCAGGCGTTTGGCCTGCAACGGAATTTCCAGCGTACCCGGGACCTCGAAGAGCTCCACCTGATCCCGCGAATAGCCATGCCCTTCGAGGGCTCCGAGGAAGGCGTCGCGCGCTTGATCGACAATCTCGCGATGCCAACAGGCCTGAATGAACGCGATACGCTCGCCGCGCAGGGGGATGAGACTTCCTTCGGATTGCGGACTGGACTGGGACATCGATTCTCCTTCTCGTGGATTCGGCCAGAATTTTTCGACGATCGTCGCGGCAGAGGACACCGACCAGCCACCGGGCCAGCCAACACGTCGCGGAGCTTAGAGTGTAGCCAAGGCAGCGGGAACCACGCGGTCGCGATTTCGCTTCGGGCGTCCTGGCTTCGTCGAGATCCTCGACTCATTTCCTGCGAGTTGAGATTGCTAGCGTCTTCGTGGTGAGCGCGCCGTCAGCGCCGCCAACCCGAGAGCGACAAGCAGTGCACTGCTGGGTTCCGGCACTGGGTAGATCTCGATCACATCGACGTCGACGTCAAAGGCCACGAACCGTTGGGACAACAATGCCCCGGTCACCTCGTCGAAGATGAAGTCGTTGATCCGGAACGTCACTCCACTGACCGGCGCTCCGACGGGCGCAACACGTTCAATGCGCGTCGGAAGACCGTTGAATGGAATTGTGCCCGAGGGCATCTGCAGCACGATCTCGATAAAATCTCGACGATTGCCGAATTCGATGTCTTCGTAGTACTGGCCTGACAACTGAAAATAGTCGGGTGCGGTCGACGTTGGATCGTCAGCAGCGATCAGGTCAGCGTACTGAAACGTCGAGCCGGTCTGGAACGTTCTTCCGTTCACGGTAATCGACATCTGAAGCCAAACGGGGTCGCCACCATCCGTCCGGTATTGGCGGCGTCCGAGGAAGCGGTTTTGTTCGGGCGGCGCCAGATCAGTGTCATATGCGAAATCGACGCGCACGGACTGACCGAACAACTCGCCCGTCGTCAGGCCGAACACGTCCACGCCATCGCCCCGGACCTCATTGAAGGCGCTATTGATCGATCCTTCGACGTAGCCCTCAACCCGAAGGGCCTGCGCGGGCGAACTCATCAGCGCGACGCTCAGCCCAACCCCGGCAAGCAAAAGCGCCGCCCTACCCAGCTTACGGTCCCACGAAGATGACATCGTCCTAGTTTCTCCCTCAGGAGGCAATCGCGCGCGTGCGTTTCGCGCTCGTAGAAGCCCTCCTCAGTAGTGGTACAGGAGGGCCGATAGTGTCAGGAGGAGAACCAGAATCGACTCATTAACACTCACGATCTCCGCATTGCTGACGAGTCCCGCGTCGCCCCAGGCAGGCCTCGTCTGCTAGGGCACGGTCTGTGGTCTGGGCGACCGGATACGCATTCAGGTCGGCTCCCAGTGGCCTCCTGCGATTTCCGTAGCGCCCTTCATCGCAACCGGGAACCAGTGCGGCGGACAATAGTGTCGTTGTGCTCGTGACCGGTTCTTTGACCGCCCGTGGCCACCCGAACTTGGACGGGATGTCCGACCGTACCTGGATCACTCTGGAGATCCCGGAGCCCAGTGCATCCATCATTGCCTCGATCGGACTCTTTGCGTTGTTCGTCTGTAAAAGGTCCCCACAAAGGCTGACTTTGTTTTGTGAGTGCACCGAGAAGCGACTACGCTCCAAAGCAAGGAGTTTCATGTCTAGCGCCGTCCACGCCTCAAATCTATTTTCGGTCGTTCCGATCAACGCGACTCAATGAGCATGCTCGGTCGGATCAGCCCATTCTGGCGAGTGATCCTCGGACTGGCGTTAGGCGTATTCTTCGGCCTCTTCGTCGGCGAGCCGGCGAGCGCGCTCGCGATCGTTGGCGACGCGTATATTCGGCTGCTGCAGATGACTGTGCTGCCCTATGTGCTGGTGTCGTTGATCGCGGGCCTTGGTTCCCTCGACGCCGACATGGCGAAGCGCATCGGAACCCGAGGCGGGGCCGTCATCCTCGCGCTATGGGCGGCGACACTGGGAACCCTCGTCTGTTTGCCGCTTGCCTATCCCAATTGGACGTCGGCCGCGTTCTTCAGCACGAGTCTCGTAGCGGACGCTGGGGCCTTCGATCCGCTCGCACTCTACCTGCCGGCCAATCCATTCTATGTCCTGGGCCACGGCGTCGTTCCCGCCGTAGTGCTCTTCGGAATCAGCCTGGGTCTGGCTCTCATCCCTGTGACGAACAAGGGCGGATTGCTGCGCGGGCTCAACAATCTGAGCGATGCGTTGATGAAGATCGCCTCCTTTGTCGGCAAAGTCGCGCCGATCGGAATCTTTGCGATCTCTGCCTCGGCGGCGGGAACTTTGCAACCGGAAGAACTCGGTCGGCTCCAGGTCTTTTTGTGGGTCTACCTCACTGCCTGGGCTGTGTTGGCTTTCTGGACCGTGCCGGCCATCGTCGCCTGGGCGACTCCGTTTAGTTACCGCGATGTCGTCGTACACGCGCGCGAGGCCATGGTCACCGCCTTTGCGACTGGTACGGTGTTGGTTGTCTTGCCCATGATCGCGGAGCAATCAAAGGCGCTGCTCAAGGAAAAGGGGATGGACAACCCGGAGACTCAGACTGCAATCGACATCCTGGTCCCGACCGCCTACAGCTTCCCGAGTGTAGGCACCTTGCTCGGGCTGGGGTTCGTGTTATTCGCGGCCTGGTATATCGGTTCGCCGCTCTCCGTCGCCGACTATCCCGGGTTCGTGTCGGTCGGGGCACTCGTCGCCTTCGGTTCGATGGCTGTGGCGATCCCCTACATGCTCGATTTCTTCTCGATGCCAGCAGACCTCTTCCAGCTTTATCTGCTGGGCAGTGTCGTGACGGCGCGATTCGCGACAGGTCTCGCTGCGATGCATGGTGTCGCCGTCTGTCTACTCGGTGCCTCCGCAGTGGTCGGGCGGCTCTCCAAACGTCGCTTGTTGCAGATGATCGGCATCAGTATCGGCATCGCCGCGCTCGCCATGCTCGGCCTTGGCTTCGTCCTCACGAAGGCGATTCCGTATGCCTATCAGGGTGAACAAGCGCTCGTGTCGATGGAGTTGTTGTGGACGCCGGTCGAGGCCGAACAGGTTGAGTTGCCTTCGCCGCTCTCGCGCAAGGATCGGGAGCGTGCCCGGCTCGACGTCGTACGCGAACGTGGAACGCTGCGTGCGGGATATCTTCCGGACCGTCTTCCCTTCGCCTACCGCTCGAGCCGGGGAGATATCGTCGGATACGACCTCGACCTCCTGCACCAGATTGCAGGGGACCTGGATGTCACCCTCGAGTTGGTTCGCGTTGGGCAAGTCGAGGCGATCGCGGCGCTGCGCGATGGAAATCTGGATATCCTGGCCGGCGGAATCGATGTCACGCCCCAACTTGCGATCGAAGTGGCCTTTTCAGATTCCTACATCGACCAGTCTGCTGGATTCGCGGTCGCTGACCATCGTCGAGACGAGTTCGTCGACTTGGAGCAGATCCGTGAGATCGTCGGGCTACGAATCGGAATCGGCAAAGAGACCCACTATCGCGCAATGCTCGAGAAGCTTCTTCCCGACGCGGAGTTCGTCGTCCTTGACTCGCCGCGTGTATTCTATCGGGACAAGAGCGCCGGCGTCGACATCCTTGCCACATCCGCTCAGGCTGGCTCGGCCTGGACGCTCGTCTATCCGGATTTCAGCATCGTCGTTCCGCGAGATCTCCGAATCAACGGATCGACCGCATTCGCTCTTCCACTCCGCGACGATGCTTTCGTTCGCTATATCAATACCTGGCTCGAATTGGCTGAGAAGAACGGCCTCTCCGAGGGCCTGTTCCGTCATTGGATTCTGGGTCAGGACAACACACACTCGTCTCCCCGCTGGTCGATCCTCAAGGACGTTCTCGGGTGGAATCGCGAAGCAACCAAGGAGGACTGAATATGTGTCGATGGATGGCCTACTCCGGCAATCCGGTTGCGATCGATGAACTCGTGCTGAACACGGAGTTCTCACTGGTCGATCAGAGCATGTCCGCAAAGCTGGCGCCGAAGCCAACGAACGGGGACGGGTTCGGATTGGGATGGTACGGGGAGGACGGCGAACCGGGCGTCTACCGCAGCACCCAACCAGCCTGGAACGACGCCAACCTGCGCGACCTTGCTCATCACCTCAAGTCAGGGATGTTTTTCGCGCACGTACGTCGCTCGACGGGCACCCCTGTCCAGCAGTCAAACTGCCATCCCTTTCGCCATGATCGCTGGCTCTTCGTACATAACGGATTGATCTACGGCTTCGACAAGATTCGTCGGGGCATGATGCTCGAAATCGATCCGCAGCTCTTCCCGGAAATTCGGGGCAGCGCGGCCTCGGAGGTGATGTTCTATCTCGCCTTGACCTACGGCCTCAAAGAGGACCCCATTGGCGCGATCGAGCGAATGGTCGGTCTCGTCGAGCGGCTCGGTCATGAGGCCGGCGTCGCTGAGCCGATCCAGATGACAGTGGGCGCTTCAGATGGAGAAACGCTCTGGTCCGTGCGCTATTCGAGTGTGCGCGATTCGCGCAGTCTCTTTTTCACAACCAACGTTTCAGAGTTGCGCGAACTCTACCCCGACAATGCGAATCTCGATCTCGTGGGCGAGACCGGCCGGATCGTGACGTCGGAGCCGACAAGCGATCTCGAAGGCGTGTGGAACGCGGTCCCCGAATCGACGGCGCTGACTATTCGGGGTGGCGACTTCGAGCAGCGGCCCTTCCAGCCGGTTCTTCCCTAGCCCAGCTAGCCAGCTAGCCAGCTAGCCAGTTGCCTGGAGGTGCTTGGCCACTGGTCAGTCGACCGAGCCGGCCGTTCGACCGCGAGACGCTTCGCCACAACAAGCGTGACCGGATGTCTCTTCCGTACAGCGTCGAGATCCGATTCCGCTCCCAACGCGCATCCCCTTCTGCCTCAGTCGCACACGCCACCGGCACGCGAATTGCGTGTCTATAGGGGTAGCGAGCCTCTCGACTCCGCGTCGAGTCGGGGCTTGTCCGTCATCGCGGGCGATTCGTCTCGTACCGGGACCCCGATCGCACGACGAAATCCGCCGGCGATTCGCCGGCCGCAAGGAGATTCGATCCATGGCATTCGGCACTCGCATCCATCCCCTTCTCGCAAGACGTGCGATGCGCGCATTGCGAGCGGACCCCGACGACACCACCGCCGCCATCCGCGTGATCGCCGCTCTCTCCGGCAACTCGGGCAGACGGGACTTCGAACGTTTCAAACGCTCCAGGCGTGGTGCGGCAATCTTGCGCGAGAAGCGCGACCTCTTCGATATGTTGACGGATCACGAGCGACTCGAGGCGATGCCACCCGGATCTTTTGGGCGAACCGTCATCGAATGGTTCAAGCGAGAGAACATCAGCACGCGCGGCCTGATCCTCGCGAGCGAAGCCGCGCGCGACGGCACAGAGCCCGAGCCCGGCGAAGCAGAACAGTTGTACCGCGCCCGGATGCGCAACCTGCACGACGTCTTTCACGTCCTCACCGGATACGACCGAGACCTGCGCGGTGAGTCGGCGGTCCTGGCCTTTACGATCGCTCAAAATTACAACCGCGGGATTGCCTACCTGGTCTGGACGGCACTTCGCGAAGAGGGCTGGAACTCGATTGGCGGAAGGCTGATCCGGGAGGGATACAAGCGCGGCCGACGCGCGCAGCGGCTCGTCGAGCAAGACTGGGAGAAACTCTTCGAACTTCCGATCGACCAGGTCCGCGAGCAACTCGGCGTCGGTGAGCCACCGGTCTATGAACAGCTTCGGTCTTCGGGTGCGCCAGCGATGAGCGCTTAGGCGACGGGCCGGCATAGAGCCCTACTCATGCCAATCGATCAAAGGCCCGGAGAAGTCGTTCCCGAGCGCGGGTCTTGCCCGCGACGTCGAATTGTCCATCGGCCTCGAGATCCTCGAGCGAAACGCCCTCGAAGAGCCAGCGCCGAAAGGCCATGCTCGACCCGCTCACCCTCAAATCGGGCGCGTCCGTCTCGCGTTCTCGAACGCTGAGATAGTCGCCCTCGAAGCTGAGCGTGAAACACCGGTCATCGATCTCGAAGAGCGCTCGATAGTTCTTGCCACCCAGGAAGCGCCGCTTCATCGCAATCAGCCCCCAGGCGACGTCGATTCGATCCTCCGCCCGAGGCGCGTCCATCAATGCGCCCCCCCAGCGTCCGAGTTCCATGATGACCGGCTCGAGCGTCGCCCCCCTCGGCGTCAGCTGATAGGCGGGCGGCCTGGCGCCGCTTCGTGAGACTTTCTCGATCAGTCCGTCGACTTCGAGCCGCTTGAGTCGGTGAGCCAGAAGGTTGGTCGTCAGCCCAGGTAGATTTTCGAGCAGGTCGGAATAACGCCGCGGTCCGAGCAAGAGCTCTCGCACGAGCAGGAGCGTCCACCGCTCGCCCACCATGTCGAGAGATCGCGCCAAGCCACAAAATTGCTGATAGCTACGTCGAGGAGTCATTTCCGGTTGTCGAGAGTACTTTATTTTCGACTCCACATTGCTATTAAAAAGTAAAGTACTATGAATGGATCGCCCGAGGAGAATTCCAATGTCCGATGCTTCCGCTCCTCTCTACTTTGGTTTCCTGGCGCTTCTGGTCATCACAATCACGGCGGCCCTGTTGGGCGTTCGAGTATCCGAATCCGACGGCTCTGGTCCGAGCGGGACCGCCCTACCCATTTCTAGATTCGCGATGGGCCTCGCCGCGTGGCTGGCGATCACCGGGGTGGCCGCTGCCAGTGGCTTCACGAGTCGTTGGGAACTGCGTCCGCCGCCCGTGATGGGCTTTGCCTTCTTCGGCTTCGCCGCCACGATCATTCTCGCTCGCGGGCGGCTCGGAGAACAGATCGCGATGGGCCTCCCCGTCGCCGCACTGATCGCCTTTCAAGGCTTCCGCTTCCCGCTCGAGCTTCTACTCCACCGGGCATACACGGACGGCGTGATGCCGATCCAAATGAGTTTCGAGGGCCAGAACTTCGACATCGCAACCGGGCTCCTGGGTCTGGCGTTCGGAGGCTATTTCCTGGTCACCGACCGAGAAGTCCCTCGATCGATCGCTTGGGCCTTCAACATCGTTGGCCTCGCGCTGCTCTTCAACATCCTGGGCGTTGCGGTCGCATCCATGCCTATCATCGCGGCCTATGGCCCCGACGCCCTGAATCTGTGGGTCGGCGCCTTCCCATTCATCTGGCTACCGACCGTATTCGTCCCCTTCGCACTCTTAGGTCATGTCGTCTTGACTCGGCGTCTGCTGGCGGATGCGAAGTCCTGAAGCCGCGCCATGACGTCGACGTGCCCCCTGCTCGATACCTCCGAGGCGCAGCCTGCACGGAACCGTTCTTCAAGATCGAGATGAGCGTCGTGCCCTGTTCAACAACAATCATGAATCCGACGCGGGAGCCAGCCAGGAGGCAAGATCGTGGCCGGTCAGCCTTCGGTGGGTCATCGAGTCCTTGATTAAAATAATGAATCGTGCTTCACTTCTTGAGAACGACAAGCGGAGCAGCAATGGCCTATCGCCAAACCGAGCGAGTCAAGGAGAGGCTCGCAGACAAGAGGTCGAGCATTTTGCGGGCCGCGCGCGCGCGACTCGCCGAGGGTGGATTTCGTGCCGCCCAGATTGCCGATGTCGCGACCGAAGCCGGCCTCGCGACGGGAACCGTCTATCGATACTTCGAATCCAAGACTGCCCTCTTTGCGGAAATCTTCCGCGAGACAGCGATTCGTGAGCGAGCCGTGATGGCCGAGATCGCGGACGGCCCTGGCGGACCGACCGAACGACTCGCGCGGGCGATCGAAGCGTACGCGCGCCGCGCCGTTCTCGGACGACGAATGGCCTGGGCACTGATCGCCGAACCCGTCGAGCCTGGAATCGAGGCCGATCGCTGGGCACTTCGCGCCGCCTATCGCGACATCCTCGAGCGGATCATCGCCGAGGGCATAGCGGTTGGCGAATTTCCGGAGCAGAACCCCGGAGTGGCTGCCGCTTCAGTCGTCGGAGCCATGATCGAGCCTTTAATCGGCCCGCTTTCGGCACCGGCCGTAGGCTCTCCAGAACAGCTGGAGGAATTGATCGAGGCGACTGTGCGTTTCTGTGTCGCCGGGGTCGCTATATCCGGAGGAAGCCCTTCGCCATGCTGATGTCTTCGAACGAATATCGAGAATCGCTTCGTTCCTACGATCCCGTCATCTATGTCGACGGACGTCGGATCGAGACCGTGGCAGATGATCCGGCTTTTTCGCCCGGACTAAACGCCATGGGACTCACCTACGACTACGCACTCGATCCGCGCTACGAGAAAATGATGCTGGCACGTCAAGAGACTTCGGGTGCCGCTGTGAATCGGATGCTGCATGTCGCAACGACCTGTGCAGACTTGATGGACAAGCTGGAAGCCGTTCGACTGCTATGCCAGGAGACCGGATGCGCGCAGCGCTACCTGACGGGAGATGGCTTCAATGCGCTCTTCCAAGGCACCTACCGCATCGACGAGGACAAGGGAACCGAGTATCACCCACGCTTGCTCGACTACGTGCACGACGCGCAAGAAAGAGACTTGAGCATCGGAATCGCGATGACCGACGCAAAGGGTGATCGATCACGCAGGCCCCACGAGCAGGATGAACGGCGCTCGTATGTCCATGTCACCGATCGCTCGAGAGGGGGCATTCGCATCTCTGGCGTCAAAGCGATCGTCACGGGCGCGCCCTATATGCACGAACTGCTCGTCATGCCCTGCCGGAGCATGTCTCGAGCGGACAAGGACTTCGCCCTCGCCTGCGCGATCCCAATCGACGCCAAAGGGCTCACGATCTCTTCGCGACCGGCAGGTCGGCCCGGAGAAGCCTCCGCCCATTTCAGCAGAAAATACGGCCAAGCCGTGAGCAGCGTGATACTCGACGACGTCTTCGTTCCCTGGGAACGTGTTTTTCTCGACGGCGAATGGGAGCATTCTGGTTTCGTAACAAGAACCTACGCGACCCATCATCGTCATAGCTGCATTGGTGCGCGTGCGGGTTTCGGCGACCTGCTGATTGGCGCCTGCGCTTTGATGATCGAAGCCAACGGGCTCGATCCAGCAAAGTCGCCGCATCTTCGAAATGCGATGGTCGAACTCATCAAGATTACAGAGGGCTTTTTCGCGAGCGGAGTGGCCGCTTCGGTCTATGGACTGAGTGATCCATCCGGGAATGTCCAGCCGGAACCCGTCTACGCCAATATCGGAAAGCTCCTTTTGGCCGAGCACATCTATGATATGCATCGACTCGCCCACGAAGTCTCCGGTGGCCTCGTCGTCGCACTGCCGACACCCGAAGAAGATCACAATCCGGAGACCGCCGCGACGCTCTCCGAGACGCTTCGAGGCCGCTCCGACGTGCCCTATCGACAACGTGCCGAAGTCGCTCGCCTGATCGAAGACCTGACCGCCTCTGAAATTGCGGGATGGTATTCCGTCATTAGTCTGCACGGCGGCGGGTCGCCCGAAGCGATGAAGATGGAGATCTTTCGCAACTACCCGATCCCGGAGAAGGTCGAACTCGTCGAACGTCTACTCGACCGTGGAGTACTCACCCAAAGACAGAAGGCACTCACTCGACAACCTGGACAATGTTGCGCAGCCGGTTGTCGGCCAGCGCCGAACAGTGGCACCCGACCGTGATCGCTGAACAGTCGGGAACGACACGCAGTCGCACGTTGGCAGGCGTGGAGCTGAAACATCATCTCCTCCTCTTCTGTCTTCCAACCTCTCTCTGGACGTTCTATCTCTTGTTCGGACTCCCTTCGGAGTACTTTCAGTCCTGGCCATCACTTCAAACGTTGATCCTCGTCGATATCGTTCCCACGATTCTGCTGGTTCCGCTGAGCTATTGGTTGCTGAAGCACGTGATCGGACACAGCTTCATGAGAGCCGCGCTGCTGGCTTCGCTCTACGCCTCGCTGCCACTACTCGTCTATGACTGCATCTACATCGGAATTCATCTCGGCAGAGGAATCAATTTTTTCGCGGAGTACTGGTATCTGACCGCGTTCTACTTCGTGCCATGGATCGTGATTCCCGCCGTGGGTACGATACTCTCGAGGCACATTCCGGTTCCCGTCGACGAGTTCTAGCAAAGCGAGCTCGTACGGTTTCTCGAGTCGTTAACAGTCACCACGAGACTAGGTGTGCGCTTGGAACGCGCCGACAAGCGGAGTCGGCCCCATAAGAATCCACTTTCGAATCAGCCGCCTCTGACGAGGATCCTCGGGTAGCCAGTTCATTGGTTGCTCGGCCGCAAGAGCAGCGGTTCATACCACGACAGATTTCCGCGAAGCAGCCCCGTCGTGTTGTCGAAGTCCCGAAGAAGTCGAGAAGTCCCACCATTCGGATCGATCACATAGGCGTCATGCCGAGCGGAGTTGCAGTCCTGAGTCGCTGATGGAATATTCGGATCGGGTATGGGGCCCGCGAAGTAGGCAATCCACTTTCCATCCGAAGACCATGACGGCTTGTCGATACGACGACTACTATCGAGAGGCGAAATCGTATCGAGATCCAAGTCCGCAACGAAGGCACGTCTCGAAGGGCTCGAATTCACTTCGATGTTGGACGTAAAAACTAGCTTCCTCACATCCGGATCTCCGCCTGGGACCGTTGGCTTCGCGGGGTAAAACGAGGCTGCGATCCCCTCGCCCGTATCATCGTTCGTTTCAGGGCACTGGGAGCCGGACCCACAAACCTGCAAACTCATCGAGGACATATCGAATCGACGCACCGCTCGGATTGTGCCGAACGCACTCACCTCCATCAAGATGGGGGAGCTGAAGATGCCCGTTAAGGAAGGCCCGCAGGTTCTCGGCGGGACTAGAGTTTTTCTGGCAGGAGCAAGGCTCGAGAACCGGGATCGAATATGTAGATCTGAAACAACACGCCACCCCTGACGCGATTGGCCAATAGATCATCCGGATACTCCAAAATCGGAACACCGAGATCGGACTCGCCCTATTAGTTACGCCTACGTGCCTTGGCGGCGCCCTCCGCCACGCCGAGCCCTGGAACGGCCGAGGGCGCCGGGACGTTGCACCAAGAGATCGAACCGTTTCCCAGGCCGTCACCCGAAGAGAAGTAGAGACCGGGATCGCCGCACGCGAAAGTTCCCGTAGTCCAGATACAAGCCGGGGCGGCGACCGGCTCACGAAAGCCGACAACGTCCTTGCAATCCATGCACTCGGCCATGTCTGCGGATACCCCAGACCCGTAACCCATTCGCAGCATTCTGCCCAAGAGCTCGCCTACTCGGAGCAGTCGCCACTACGCCGCATAACATACCTACTACAGATTGAATATCCGCCTCGCATTCCCTGAAAGGAAAGCCTCGCGGCCCTCGGCCGTGAGATCCAAACGATCGAGATGCTCCAGACATCGCGCGGGCGAGATCATCGGCCAGTTCGTCCCGAACAAGACACGTTTCTCGCCGCTCCCCTTCATGAAGTCGACGAAGGTCTGTGGCAGGCGATGGACTGCATAGGCCGACGTATCAACGAAGAAATTCGGATATTTGTGAGCCAGCGAAACCAGCTCATCAATCCACGGGAAACCAACGTGGCCACCGACGACCTTCAATTCGGGGAAGTCGAGCAACACGTCGTCGAGATAGGGAATCAAGCGGCCGGGTTCTGATCGACAAAGCGGGCCGGTATGACCGATCTGCGTACAGAAAGGAACGCCGGCTTCGATACAAGCGACGTAGACCGGGTAGTAACGCCGATCATTCGGTGGCAAGTCCCAGAGCCAGGGAACAACGCGAACGCCAACGAACCGATCGCCATCCACCCAGCGACGAATTTCGCGAACCGCCTCCATCGGTCTCGTCAGGTCAACCGTCGCGAGCCCCCGGAACCGATCAGGCGCTTGGGCAATCTGCTCCTCGACCTCTTGATTACTGATCAGCGATCCCTGCGGACCGTGCCAGGCCGAGAGCAAGGCCATCTCGACATCCGCTGCGTCCATGGCCGCAATCGTCGAAGACGCCGACGGGACGATCGACTCTTGGGAGCCCTTCGTCCATCGCAACAACGTCTCCATCCAAGGCGCCGCCGCCATACGCTCGGTTGTCATCTGTGCCCATACGTCGATCGCACCCATATCTTCCTCCTAGACAATTACTTTACTAGTGTAGTATTAAAGGATCGAGGGCCAAATGACAAGCGAGGAAGTCCTTTGAAATCTCCAGGTACGTCAAGCCAACTCCGCGTCTTCTTCCTCTTGCAACAAGCCGCCCACCGCCTCAAGAAGGAGGCTGATCGAGCGCTCACCGAAGCCGCGGGACTCACCACTGCGCAGAGCGCGGTGCTGGTCATCGTGGCCAGTGCCGGATCGATCTCCCAGAAGGAGATCGCAAGGCAATTGCGGCTAAACGAATCTGCGATGACGGCGATGGTCGGCCGATTGCGAAAAGCCCGGCTGATCTCGCGCACCCAGGACCCAAACGACGCGAGGACGAATCTCATCTCCCTTACACCGACCGGCCGAAAAGCCCTCGACGGCGCGCGTCACGCCTTCGCACAAATCAATGCAAAGCTCGATTCAGCATTGGGTCGAGCGGGGACGTCGGAATTCGCACAAAGCCTGAATTCAGTCATCGACGTCTTCCTGGACGATGGGTAGACGGTTCTGGGGACTCGAGTGTTCGCCGCCCACCTCGTCGCCCGGTCGTTCCGATCAAGGCCAAGGTGGGCAAACCAAACAAAGCAAGAGCGGGAGCGGGAGCGGTGGATACAGGAGCCAAGCTCGCCTGCCGACACCTCGAACAGCGCCTAACAGGTGTCTGTTCGCTGTCGCAAGAATTCCAAGAACGCCGCACCGCGTCCCTCGACATGGTCGCGCACCCATTCACTAATCAAACGAGGGGCAGCAAAGCTTGTCGCGAGGGGGTTTGTCTCCAGGTCAGCGACCAACTGTCGCGTGAGGGCCAAGAACGCCCTATGGGCACCCTCGTGATCGTCGACTTCCGGGTATGCCAGTTGCCGCATCAGGTTCTCTTCATTCACGAAATAGACGGGAAGATTTCGTTGCAGCCCGTCCAGGCAATCGTAGAACTCTGCGGTGTCCATACTGATTGATGCCGTTTCGAGTCGCTGTGTGATGTCCATGATGAAGCGATGCTGCCGGGCGATCGTGTCGACACCCGAAGCTTCGGTCTTTCGGAGTCTTGCGAGGAGTGATCCGTCGGTCATTCGCGATCTCTGCCGAGCACCGGCATCCGCGAAGAGATGGCTGTCGTCGTCGCCCTCCCCGAATAGCGAAGTCACTTCGAGGATGCTCTCGAGACTCTGATTCAAGGCTTCGACGAGGTCCGGATCGAAATGACTGCCCGACTGATCTCGTATGAAGTCGAGTGTTCGCTCAATGGGCCAGGGCTCTTTGTATGGGCGCCTGGTCGTCAGTGCGTCGAAGACGTCGGCCAAGGCGCAGATTCGAGCAAAAAGAGGCGTCTCATCGCCGGCGAGGCCCCTGGGATAGCCGCTGCCGTCCCATTTTTCGTGGTGGCCCAGTGCGATGTCGTGGCTGGCCTTCATGAGCGCGTTCTCGCCGGAGAGAATGTCGGCTCCGATCTCCGGATGTCGCTTCATGATCGAGTATTCGTCGTCAGTGAGCTTGCCGGGCTTCATCAGGATTTCGTCGGGGATTCCTACCTTTCCGATGTCATGCATCGGTGCCGCAATTCCGAGTAGATCGAGGTCTTGGTGCGAGAGCCCGACCATTCGACCGAGGATGACCGAATACCGGCTCATCCTCTTCAGGTGGTAGCCCGTCTCGTGGTCTCGATACTCGGCAGCCGAGACGAGTTTTCTCATCATGTCGACATGGGCGTACTGAAGCTGGATCCGCCCGATCTCGGAATAGAGATCAAGATTCCGGTGAGTGAGAATACTCGCGACGGCTTGGCCTAATATGTCTATGAAGTGCTGTTCCTCCGGATGGGGCTCGTGATGCTCTTCGAGATAGAGAACGATCACGCCAATGACTTCGTCGTCTCCGCCCAGGAGTGGAATGTTGTAATGACCATGCCCAACCATTCCTGCAAAGGATATTTCGTGCTCCTCATCAACACAGCTCTTGAAGAGAATCTGCTTTCTCAGTGCGGCCCGTCCGCAAAGACACTTCCCGAATGGGACAACGGCGCATCGGATCAGGAGCGCGGGGCTAAGATCATGTTGAACGGCAAGGATCAACTCACGACGTTCATTGGCGACGAAAATGGCACCCTTTCGTACGGCTCCGAGCCACGAAATCGACACAATAACGTCGATGATCTCTTCAAGTTGTTCGCGGAAGCTGATCGGCTTGAAGGCGACCCCAAGGATTCGCGAGATCGCCGTCTTGGTCTCCCACTCTGGGCTGAATTCGAGACCACCAGCGACGTCTAACCGTCGATCAAGGGCGTGCTCTTTGGGGAATCCGTCGATCGATGAGGGCATTGTTCCGGGAGTCTCTGATTTGGTTCGTCGGAAGCTCTGAGATCGGCGTCCGGTGGCAAAACTTGACCGATCTCCGTTATGCGATCCTTGCGAAGAGAACGCTCGTCATGGTTTCTATTGATCTCCGAATCTGATCATCTCGGGGCATTCCGCCGAGACTCAACCCGAAACGGAGGAAGATCCTGGATAGGAGTCCCGATCGCCGCTCGGGTTCGAAGCGAGAGAGTGGGCCGGAGTATCTTCGGCTGCCAGAACTCGATGGAATCTCAAAGAATGACGGCCTTCCACCGTTATGTTCGGCCCCTTATCGGGGCGCTACTGATCGTTTCTCATGCGAGAAGAGATCGCTCTCTTCTAAAACCCGCGGCGGCTGAGTCCGCGAGATTCCGCGCCAGCTCGGACGGTCCCCGCCGACGATCTCGCGTGAACCGCGGCCCAATGCTGCGACCCGAAGCTGGAAGCTGCGCGATCGAGCTCGCGATCCATTCCTGCCCCCATGGCGGCGCAGCAGAAAGGAAAACGTGAACGGCCTGTTCCGGTAGTTTTCGGCTAGCCGCTCCGACCTCCGCAAGCACAGCGCCGATGAGTTTGCTGCCGTCGGCAACGCCCTGGACGTACGGAACGTTGGCCGATGCATTGGTCAGGTCCCCTGCATCGGGTCTGCTTGACTTCGAGCTATTCCCCAGACCGGCCAGGTCAGCAGCGCCCGCCACCAAGCCCGGCAACAGAGAACCGATTGAGACGTCTGCTATCTACTTCGCCGTGGACCGCACCAATGACCTCCTTCGCCCCTTCCGCGCGGGCTACTTCTTTGGAGGCTTCAACGGCCTCACTTGGATGATGACCTTCGGGACGCCGATGGTTCTTCTGCTCGAGCGGCTCGGCGGCTCCACATTTCAGATCGGACTGACCTCTTCGTTCGTCTTCATCTTGTACCCGCTGCAGATTCTGGCGACCGCCCTGCTCTCGCGAGTGGGCTTCCAGCGCCAGATGGTTATGGCATGGTGCCTCCGCGCCCTCTTCCTGCTTGTCCCACTCGCCATCGCGATCCGAGCCCCGGTCACGCCCGCACCGTGGATGGCCGACAGCGTGGTCGCCGCGGTGTTTGGTTTTTGCTTCTTCCGAGCCTTCGGGGTCGCCGCGCATATCCCGTGGCTCGCCGCCATCCTGCCCGACGAAGTACGAGGGCGTTTCTTTGCCACAGAGGGTGCCATCGTGAGTGCCGTCGGGGTGGTGGCGCTGCTTTCCTGTGCTGCCCTGTTCTGGGCATTGCCTCCCTACTCCGCCTTCCGCGCGGTCTTCTGTATCGCCATCTTTGGTTCGGCGATGGCGGTCGCGAGTCTGCTGCGCCTGCCTTCGGGTCCACGGCCTGCGCCTTCGCCGATGCGCGCGATGCTTCCGGAGACCCGCCGACTATGCTTCGAGTCCGGACTGTTTCGACAATACCTGGGCATCACGGCGGTCGGATCGGTGGTCGGAACGTCATTCAATGCGTTCACGATCTACTATCTGAAAACCGAGGCCGACCTTGAGTCGAGCGTCGTATTGGGATTTACGGCGGCGCAGTTCGGAGGTCAGATCGTCGGGAGTTTCAGCGTCCGGCGCTTCATCGATCGCGTACCGCTGCGACGACTCATGCAGGTCTCTCAACTCATCGTCGCTTCGGTCCTTGCCTATTGGGTTTTCATTCTCACGACAAACTCACTTTGGCTCGTGCCAGTCGCGGTCTCCTATCTGGTCATCGGCACCGCGCTCGGGATCTCGAACACCGCCCACTATACCTTCGTGCCGGAGCTTTCCTGCGAAGAGAATCGCCCTGTGACAATGGCCATTTTCGGAGCGGTCGCCGGCCTGCTCCAAGGACTCGGCCCGATGCTCTGGGGCTTGGCACTTCGCACCGGTGACTCACTCCCGGGTGTTCACGAAGATCGTTTCCTCTTCTTTTTCGTACTCGGGATCGGCCTAGCAGGCCTGTCTTTCCGGCTCTTGGCGTCCCTGCCCGAAGTCCGACGCCATGCGGGTCTGCTCACCGAAAGAGGGGAGTGAGAGCGCTGCGGCCCCAATTCCAGCCATATCGAATCGACGTGCGGCATGGAAGCGCGTCAAAGGCGCTTCACTGAGCCGAATTTCGTGTGATGGAGTCGACTCAGCCCGGTCCCCCGCCGGGCTAATCCTCCCTTCATCATTACCGGGAGTTAGGCGAAGCTCCGACGTCTAAAGTTCCAATCCGGGCCTTCCGATTTCAAGCGAATGAGCGCATTCAGATTCTCTAGCTTCTTGCTCATGGGCGTAGTCGTGTCTGGGCTGATCGTCGCGACCGCGTCGGCCGGGGGCATCTACAAATGGGTCGATGCCGGCGGGGTGACCCACTATGGCAACCAGCCGAGCGGGCGTCGTGCTAAAAAGGTGGACCTGGACGAATACAGAAAGGTCCAACAGAGTCTGCCGGGCGCCGGCCCGTCGGGGCTCAAAGACGAGCGCGCCGACGCGCTCTCGAAGCGACTTCAGCGCGCCCAGGCGACTGGAAGAAGCGCGGACCTTGACCTCGAGCGCCGTGAGGCCGCGCGCAAGAGAGCAGCCGCGGCCCCACCCAAGCCCGATCCGAGCGAGGCATGGCGAGGAAGAGCGGTTGCCTCTTGCGAGTCGGGTGGGCTCCGGCAAAATTGTGACAGCGAAGAGCAAACCCAAAAGCGGCGTCCTCTGACCGAATCGAGGCGTCAAAAACGAGAAGAGAAACGAATTCGGCGGCTCAAGAACGAGGAAGCCGAACGCCGTCGAAATCGCCACTAACACATCTCATCAGGCCCCTTGTTGTTGCCGGTCTTCCGAGCAGCCAACTGGCCGTAGATTGGCACTTCTCCCGACCGCCCTCCAACGCGCCCCGGCCGCGCCGTTTGGCCGCCACCAAGGCGCCAGCTGGATTCGGATCCAGTCCCAGATAGACTCCATGGGAGCATTCCCTAGACAGTCCAACCCGACACGACCCAGCTGAGACGGATCGAGACTGGTCGACCCAGCACAATCAAAACGGAGCCACCGATGCTAAGAATCATGGGAGCCGGAATCCTCGCCTTCTTCGCGGCAACCCTACGGCGAATCTTCCGCGGCCCGTCCTCCCCGGCCTGGAGCTGGCGGCTCGAATGGATCGTCGCTGTGCAGCGAGCGGTTCTCAATGCAATGATCGACTGGCCTCCGCCGCGCATCCGCAAAGTCATGGTCGGGCGAGTCGGCCCACTGGCCCGCGGCCTCGATCGCGTCGATGAAGAACTCGGCGGCGTTCCCTGCGAGCGTTCCGCGTTGCCGGGCCGCTCTCCCGATCGCCATCTCCTCTATTTCCATGGTGGCGGCTTCACGCTCGGTTCGATTGCCAGCCACCGCGAGGTCGTTTCGGCGATCGCGACCCATGGCCAGCTCTGCGCCCATTCGGTCGCCTATCGCCAACCACCGGAAGATCGATTCCCCGCCGCCGTCGACGATGTCGTCGCGGCCTATCGGGGATTGCTCGATTCGGGGATTCGCCCGGAACAGATCGCGATCGCCGGCGACTCGGCGGGGGGCAACCTTTGCCTGGCCCTGCTGCTTCGCGCGAAATCGGACGGCCTTCCGATGCCAGCTTGTGCCGCGCTGATCTGCCCGGCGCCCGACATGTCGTTTCCCGGACAGAGCTGGCACCGCGATCCCCCCCTCGACTACCTGACCCGGCCCGTCGCCTATTCATGGCTCCGGCATTATGTCGACCCGGACCAATACGAAAATCCGCTGGCCTCGCCGATCCACGGCGACCTTCGCGGCCTACCCTCCATCCTGATGCACGCGGGCGGAGGCGAGGGGTTATTCGACGAGATCGAACTGCTCGCGAGTGCGCTGCGAGAAGCCGACGTCAAGCTGACCTATCACGTGACCGCCGAGATGCCTCATGTCTGGCATCTCTTCGTTGGCATGATCCCAGAAGCGGACGACGCCCTACGCGAGATCGCGACGTTCATCAATCAATCGACGCAGGAGAATCCGGTTTGAAGCTCTATATGTTTCCCGTCGCGCCCAATCCCACTCGCGTTCGACTCTATCTGGCTGAAAAGCGCGAGGCCGGCGCGAAGTTCGAACTCGAAGAAGTGGTCGTCAGCTTCTTCGAACAAGAACAGAAGACCGCCGAACACCGAGCCCGCAATCCCCTCGCGAAGCTCCCGGTCCTCGAAACCAGCGGCGGAGAATTCCTGACCGAATCCGCCACCATCATCGAATACCTGGAAGAACTCGTTCCCGAGCCGGCGATGATCGGCGAGACGACAATCGAACGCGCGCGAACCCGGGAGCTCGATCGCCTGATCGACCTCGGCATCCTGCACCCGATCGCGGCAATCGTACACGCGACGGATTCGCCACTCGGCTTGCCGCCCAATCCGGCCGTCGCCGAGCACGCGCGCGCGTCACTCCCGGCCAATCTGGCCATCGTCGAAGACCGCTTGAGCGATGGGCGCCCCTTCTTGATGGGCGAGCGCCCGACGATCGCCGACTGCACCCTGGCCGCAGCGTTCCAGTTCGGACGCTTCAAGAAAGTCGAGATCCCGGCCTCCTACGAAGCCATCACGCGTTGGGACACCGCTTTCCGCGAGCGCCCGAGCGCTACGCAGGTGCTGTCGATGTAGGGATGCCCAGATGGGCGTACGCGTGGGGCGTCGCCACGCGGCCGCGCGGCGTTCGAGTCAAAAAACCGCAATGAATCAAGTAGGGTTCGACGACATCTTCGAGTGTTCCCTTGTCCTCGCCGACCGCCGCCGCGAGCGTTTCGAGCCCGACCGGCCCGCCCCCGAACTTCTCGACCAAGGTCGTCAGGAACGAGCGGTCGAGGCCATCGAAACCGGCCTCGTCGACATCGAGCCTTCCCAGCGCAAAGCGCGTCGTATCGAGCTTCACGTATTCGGCATCACCGTCGCGAACGGCCGAAAAATCCCGAACCCGACGCAGCAATCGATTCGCGATACGCGGCGTTCCCCGCGCCCGCCGCGCGATTTCATGCGCCGCCTTCGGTTCGAGTTCGAGCCCGAGCAGTCCACCCGAACGACTCACGATCCGTTCGAGATCGTCGACCGGGTAGTACTCGAGCCGTGCGGACCAACCGAAACGATCGCGAAGCGGTGAAGTCAAGAGCCCGGCCCGGGTCGTCGCACCCACCAAGGTGAATTTCGGCAGATCGAGGCGGATCGATCGCGCCGTCGGCCCCTCCCCGATCAGGAGGTCGAGCTTGAAATCCTCCATCGCCGGATAGAGGATCTCTTCGATGGTCGGTGAGAGACGATGGATCTCGTCGATGAAGAGCACGTCCCCTTCTTCGACATTCGACAACAGGGCGGCAAGGTCGCCGGGGCGTTCGATCGCCGGGCCGCTCGTCGAGCGAAACTGCGCTTCCAATTCCGTAGCGACAATGCGCGCGAGCGAGGTCTTCCCCAGCCCGGGCGGACCGTGGAACAAGACATGATCGAGGGGTTCACCACGGTTGCGCGCGGCCTGAACGAAGACGCTCAAATTCTCGCGCAACCGGGACTGGCCGATCATCTCTTCGAGATTCTGCGGCCGAAGCGATTCTTCGGCGCTGCGCTCCTCGGGTTGCTGGCCCAGGCTGATTTCTCCTCGTTCCAACATGACTCCTCCCGCCTTGCCATCGCCTAACATCAAAGACCCAGCCTACTCGCATCTACCCGGCACCACGATTGCGCGGCGCGCACCTCGGCGCGCCCGCGCTCCGCGCCTCGCTTCTCAGCGTGCCAAACGTCGCAAAGCGACCCGGATCAACTCTTCCAGACTCGACTCGGGTGGCGCCTCTTCGAGGGCCGACTCGACCACGCGCTCCGCCTGATTCGTCGGGTAGCCAAGATTCACGAGCGCCGACAAGAGTTCTTCGCCCGGTTCGATCTCCGCCAACACCGTCGAATCGCCGTCGCTCCCGTCCGGACCGATTCGACCGGCGAGCTTCTCCGCCTCGTCCCGCAATTCGACCGCGATCCGCTCCGCCAACTTCGGCCCGACCCCGGGCGCTTTGCGCAAACCCTTCACGTCCGCACTTCGCAGGACGCGCAACAAACTCGTGGGCTCCATCCCTGAAAGAATCGACTGCGCGAGTTTCGGGCCGACGCGGCTGGCCTTACGGAGCAGGTAGAAGAGTTCCTTCTCCAGCGCCGTCGCGAAGCCGAAGAGTTGGATCGCGTCTTCGCGAACCGCCGTGTGCACGAGAAGCGAAACCGTCTTCCCGAGATCGGGCAAGGTCTTGAAGGTCGAGAGCGGAACCAGCAGTTCGTAGCCCACACCCTGCACATCGAGCACGATGCGCGTCGGCGCCTTCTCGCGCAAAGTTCCCTCGAGCCAGGCGATCATTGCGTCTTTCCCTCCACGAGTCGTGTCATCGCGCGCCGTGAACTCCGCCGCCGGCCTCGGATCTGAAGATCGGCCAGCGGTCCCGCCTGAGCGTAGGTCATGGCCAACGCCAACGCGTCGGCGGCGTCCGTCGGCGGCGCCACGTCGAGCAAGAGCAAGGCCTTCACCATCGTCTGCATCTGAGCTTTGTCGGCCGCCCCGTTCCCGGTGACCGATTTCTTCACCTGTCGTGCGGCGAGTTCGGCGACGCGAACGCCGGCCATGCCCACGCTGGCGAGCAGCGCGCCACGGGCCTGCCCCAGGACCAGCGCGGAGCGAGGATTCGCGGCCATGAAGACGCGCTCGACGACTGCGACTTCGGGCTCTTCGGCACGAAGGACTTCGAGCAGTTCGCGATGCAAGAAATGCAGACGTTCCGCGAGCCCTTGCCCCGACGGCGGCCGGATCACGCCATGACGCAAATGACGGATCACGCCCTCTTTGCGTTCGATCAATCCGAACCCGGTTGCATTGGAACCAGGATCCACCCCCAGGACCCGCATTCCACCCCCCTCGTCTCGCCGCGCCTTGCCGTGCGCTCGTGCTCAGGATCGCCCAATCATTTTTCTGGCTGGCGCCCTCCAACAGGCTGCTAGCCATCCCGAGCTTACGCCAACCGCTCCAACTCCTCTTCCGAGATGTCGAAATTCGCGTAGAAGTTCTGGACGTCGTCGAGGTCTTCGAGGGCATCCGCAAGGCGAAGCATCTGCTCGGCCTCCTGGCCTTCGAGTTTCACGGTCGTGGACGGCTGCATCGTAATCTCGGCCGTCGCCGGCTCGAAGTCCTGACCCTTGAGCGCCTCCTGCACCGCATGGAATTCCGACGACGCCGTCACCACCTCACAATGGTCGTCGGCCTCGATCACATCCTCGGCCCCCGCCTCGAGAGCCGCCTCCAACAAGGCATCCGCGTCGAGGCTTTCGCCTTCGAAAATGAGCATCCCACGCTTCTCGAAGAGATAGGCCACGCAGCCCGATGCCCCGAGATTTCCACCATTCTTGGCCAGCGCGTGCCGCACATCGCCCACCGTTCGATTCTTGTTGTCCGAGAGCGTCTCGATCAGGATCGCCGTGCCACCGGGGCCGTAACCTTCATAGACGGCCTCCTCGAAGGCCTCGCCATCGCCCCCGCCGATGCCCTTCTGGATTGCCCGCTGGATATTGTCCTTGGGCATGTTGGCGGCCTTGGCCTTGTCGATCACCAACCGCAGCCGAGGATTCGCATCGGGGTCGCCGCCGCCTATTCGGGCGGAAGTCTGCATCTCGCGGATGATCTTCGTGAAGATCTTTCCCCGTTTCGCGTCCAATGCGCCCTTTTTGCGCTTGATCGTGGACCATTTCGAGTGTCCGGACATCAATTCTCCTGCAAAGGCCGTCGATTGGGCCCTCTCCCAGTCGAAATAGCACAGGCGCCCACCCGCGAGCCATCGGCGCGCACCGGATCGGCGAAGGGAAGTTCAGTCAGGCTCCGGCCCGGCCGATACGCAAGGTGCAATGCGGAGCGCGGCGCCATCCCCGAAGGGTAGTCGTCGCAAGAACTGGACATCGTGGCGCGTCGGGTAGGGGTCGAACTGGAAGCCATTGGCTTCGACTCCAATTCCCCGTCGCGCGAGACAAGGAGCATCCGACATGGCGGAAATCGCCGTTGGGATCGACCTCGGAACCAGCAATACATGCGTCTCGGTCATGCGCGACGGACAGGTCGAAGTGCTCGACAACGCCTACGGCGAACGCACTTCAGCGAGCGTCGTCCACTTTCATGAGGACGGCAGCGTCGAGGTCGGGAACTCCGCCAAGGCGAAGGTGATCCATGCCCCCGCCGAAACCGTCAGTTCCGCCAAACGTTTGATCGGCCGCTACTACTTCTCCGAGGAAGTCAAAAAAGCGCAGGCCGTCTACGCCTACGAGATCGCCGAATCAGCGAACCACGGTGTGCGCATCGAAATCCGTGAAGAAGAATTTTCCCTGCCCGAAATTTCGGCGATGGTGCTTCGCGAGATGAAACAGATCGCGGAGCGTCATATCGGCGAGGTGGTCACCAAAGCCGTCATCACCGTCCCCGCCTACTTCAACGACAACCAACGTCAGGCCACGAAGGACGCGGGGCGCATCGCCGGCCTCGACGTGCTGCGGATCTTGAACGAGCCCACAGCCGCCGCCCTCGCCTACGGCTTCGGCATGGGCCTGAACCAGCGCGTCGCCGTCTACGATCTCGGCGGGGGTACCTTCGATGTCTCGGTGCTCGAAATCGGAAAGGATATCTTCGAGGTGCTGGCCACCTGTGGTGACACCTTCCTCGGCGGCGACGACTTCGATGACCGGATCATCGATCTGCTCGCCGACGATTTCATTGCCGAACACAACATCAATCCGCGCAACGATCCCTATGCCTTCGAGAAGCTGAAGCTCGCCGCGGAAAATGCCAAGAAGCAGCTCTCGATCGATGAAGAAGTCCATATTGTCCTCGACGATGTGCTCCGGGCCGAAGACGGCACCCCGCTCGGCGTGGAACGCACGCTGACTCGGACGGAATTTGGCGTTCTCGTCCACGACCTGATCCAACGAACCTTCAAGGTCTGCGACGAAGCGATGCAACAGTCGGACCTCACTGTGCGGGATCTCGACGGTGTGATCCTGGTCGGTGGCCCAACGCGTTTGTCGATCATTCGTGAGGCGGTCGAGGCCTATTTCCAGCAGGCGCCGCGCCAGGACGTCGATCCCGACGAGGTCGTCTCGATGGGCGCAGCGATCCATGCGGCTTCCCTTGTCGGTGAAGCGCAGGACGCGATGCTGCTCGACGTCACGCCCCTCGATCTGCGAATCGGTGTCGCGGGTGGACTCGCCGAGCCCGTGATCGAGCGCAACACACCCGTCCCGATCGAACAGACGCGCACCTTCACGACCTTTCAGGACCATCAAGAATCGGTCCAGATCCGCGTCTACCAGGGCGACCACCGGATGGCCGCCGACAACGCACTCCTGGGTCAATTCGAATTCTCGGGCTTTACCAAGGGGCCGCGTGCCGACGTCAAGATCGATGTCACCTTCGAGATCGACGCCGACGGCATCGTGAACGTCACGGCCTCCGATCAGACTACGGGCGAAGCGGCCTCGACACAGATCACGCTTTCCTCGGGACTGGGCGAAGAGCAGCTCGAAGCGATCATCGAAAGCGATGTGGCCGGTCGCGTCTCGACCGCCGCTGTCGCTGCCGGATCCGGATTGGCCGCCAGCGACTCGAAGTCGATCGCACTCGACGCCGGCGATCCAGTCACACCAGTCGAACTGGACCCGCCCGAAGAGAATGCACTCTTCGGCGACGGTTCGGTCGACCTTTCCGAGGGACGTCCCGACGATCTAGCAGGACTCGATCTGGCTGATTCCGCGGATGCCGACGATCTAGCCGATCTCGCAGACGAGGCCGATCTCGATCTGATCGACGACGAAGAGCTGATCCAACTGACCGAAGAGGCGATTGCGGATCCCGGGCCCCCGAACCCGGCCGAGGACCAGGGCGAGTTCTTCGACACGTCCGGCGACGATCTAGGCGGCCCCGAAATCGAGCTCACGGAAGAAGAGAAATAGAGCTCGATGCCCCCCTCATCTTCCTCGGCCATTGACGCACTCGAGATTACGGCGCTGTCCAGGATCATGGACGAGCTCGACTACTACCAGATTCTCAACGTCGAGACGGGCGCGAGTACCTCCGACATCCGAAAGGCCTTCCACGCCTCTTCACGAACCTTTCATCCCGATGCCAATCGGGAGTTGACCGGCGAGCTACGCGACGAGTGTCGCCAGATTTCGAAGCGCATCACCGAAGCCTATTGCGTGCTGCGCGATACCCGACGACGCCACGCCTACGATGCCCAGAAGTTGGACGACAACTCCTTGCGCATCCAGATCGCAGAAGCCCGCAATGCCCATGTCGAGCAGCGCAAGGCAGAGCGCTGTGGAGCCACTGCCCAAGGACGCCAATATCATGGCAAGGCGGAGGCCGATATCAAAAAAGGCGATCTCGCCAGCGCAATTCGCAACATCCAGATGGCCCTGACCTTCGAGGCCGGAAACGATGGCTTCAAGTCGCTGCTCGAAGAACTTCGCGAACGCCAGAAGGCGATCTCCTGAGCGCGGGCGCCGACTGACGCACGGAAGTTCCGGCGCGAATCGCGTCGCCGACCACCCACAACACATCGCTCGCCTGCTAACCTGCTGCCCATGTCGACGTCCTTCGGCCCGAGCCGACTCTCCGCGACCCTCGTTCTCTCAATCCTCCTACTCCTGTCCGGAACCGTCCTGTCCGCATGTGCCGACGACGAGGCCTCCGACAGAGGCAATGCTGCCGGGACGCCGAGTCGCGCAAGCGGCGATGGGCATTCCGGCGACGCGGAACCAGCCAAGGAAACCGCTTCCGATTCGGGGCAAGCCAGCACGCCTCATATCCATTCCGAAGGCGAAACGGCGGCTCGAAATCCCAACGAACGCCCAATTCCCGCGTTCGACGGCTATACGCTCGCAGGCGAGAAGCTCGCCATGCGCGACCTCCTTGGGTCACGCGTCCTGCTCTTCTTCTTCAATCCCGAGGTCGCACCGGCCCACGCACTCAGCCGTGCCGTGTCGACGATCGCGAAAGAGTCCGCTGCCCATAACTTCAAGGTCGTGGGCGTGGGCGTCGGAACGAATTCCCAGACGCTGGCCGAATTCGCCCGGACCGAGGACCTGAAATTTCCGATTCTCGACGATAGTGGTGGCTCGATTGCGTCCACTTTACGGATTCGTGGCGCCGGCGCGTTGCTCGGCATCGATGCCGACGGCTATTGGGATTTCAGCCTCGGCAATTTTCCGATCACGGGAGACGTCGAAGCCGACGCCGAAACCAGCCTGCGAGAGAAGCTGCGCCTGCCCGACGCGGGGAACGCAGCCGAAGGAAGTCTCTACGCCTTTCAACAGGCGCCGGAGTTAGGCGTCCTGGCGATGTCCAACGGTGATCGCCTGGAGACCGCCGACCTCGAAGGACGCGCAGCGATCGTGATCTTCTTCCTGCACACCTGCCCTCATTGCCATCGTGCGCTGAAGTCGATCAAAGCCACACTCGACTCGATCGAGAGCCAATACCGCCCGCGATTGGTGGCCATCTCGGTCCAGAACGCCCCGGCCGCCGTCCGCAAGGCGATGAAAGAACTCGGACTCGACTTTTTCGATCCCTATCTCGACCCGGGCGGTAAAGCGTCGGAACGCTGGGGCGTAACCGGCGGAGTGCCCGTCGTCCTGGTCCTCGATAAACAAGGTCGAATTCGCCATCGCAGCTCTGGCTGGAATGACAAGCGCGACCCGGGCCTGGTGCGAATGAAGGTCACCAAGGCAGCGGGGGCCAGGGTCCCGATGCTGCTCGATGCCAAGGGCTACAGCGGAAATGATGTCTGCGGCGTCTGCCACGAACAGGAGCACGCGGCCTGGCAATACACGGCCCACTCGACCGCCTTCGATACATTGGTGACCCACGGCGCAGATCGACGAACGGATTGTGTCGGCTGTCATGTCGTCGGATTCGATGAGCCCGGGGGCTTCGGATTCCGCCGACAGCACGAGTATCTCGAAAACGTCGGTTGCGAATCCTGTCATGGCCGCGGCGGCCCACATCTCACACCCAATTTCGTTCCCAGGAACGCGGCCGGCGAGCACGATTACGAACAGGTCTGCTCCACCTGTCACAACCCCAAGCATTCCCTGGGCTTCGAATACGCCCAATTCCATCCACGCATCTCACATAACAAAATTGTTTCGCTCTCGGATGAAGAACGGGCAGAGTTGCTGGACGGTTCTGGTCCGCAACGGGACCTGTTGCCGACGACGGCCGAAATGGTCGGATCCGATGCCTGCCAATCCTGTCATCAGGCCGAGTTCGCCACCTGGGAGGCGAGCCCCCACGGCCATTCCGTTCAAACCCTCGAACGCGTCGGCAAATCGGCGGAAGCCGATTGCCTGGCCTGTCACACCACGGCCTATGGACGAAGCGGCGGATTCCCGGAAAATGCTCCGGTCGGAGATCACCCAGACCTGGCGCGAGTCGGATGCGAGTCCTGCCACGGCGCCGGGGGCGATCATGTTGGCGAGACCGCAAAGCGCGTCGGAACGATTCTCTCCTTGGGCGATAAATGCGATTCATGCGTGATCCTCAAGGTCTGCGGCGCCTGCCATGACGAGGCCAACGACCCCGGCTTCCAGTTCAAGGTCGAAGAGCGGATCGACACCCAACGACATGGCACGACCGAAGCGGCCGCGATGCGCGGCGATGAATCGGCCGACCGCACGCGGCTGCGCGAGGCGTTCGCACAACTGGCAGACGCCGGTGAAGCGAAGACGGTCCGGGTTTCCGAAGAAAATCTTACGCCCTCCCCGCGCCGCGCGGACAACCCAAGTTAGTCGTGGCGTCCGGGGCCTCGGAATCGATGGATGAAGCCAGGGCGCTCGTCGCCTCGGCGCAGGCGCTCGTCCGCGAGTTGATCGAAGAAGGCGTGAGCGAGTTTCCCCGCGCACGATCCATTGAGCCCGAGATTCCTGCGCGCACCGAAACCACCAGCCGGTCCTCTGGCCGAACGACGACCCAAGCGCCCGATGCCGAGACCGGTCGCCACGGCAAGCCCCCCGCGCAGCCTGCCCCCATCGCTGCGAGTGCAGCAGAGACGCCCGCACCCGGTTCGGCCAGCGAAATCTCTCCCTGGGGCGATCGCCGACCCGAACTCGAAGAAGTGAAGAACCATCTCGGCGATTGCACACGTTGTGGTCTGTGCGAAGGCCGGCAATCGATCGTCTTCGGCGACGGCAACCCAGAGGCCGATCTCATGTTCATCGGGGAAGGCCCCGGCGAGCAAGAGGATCTTCGTGGTCT
Source organism: uncultured Spirochaetaceae bacterium (assembly GCA_964565565.1). GTDB lineage: Bacteria > Myxococcota_A > UBA9160 > UBA9160 > UBA4427 > UBA4427. The sequence goes on from CAZMFM010000001.1 coordinate 70,634, forward strand.
GCCCTTCGTCGGGCGGGCCGGGGACCTCTTGACGCAGATGATCGAGAAGGGAATCGGCATCCCGCGCAGCGAAGTCTATATCTGCAACATCGTAAAATGCCGCCCCCCGCGAAACCGAAACCCGCTTCCCCCAGAAGTGAGCGCCTGCCGCCCCTTCCTCGACGGCCAGATCCGCGCCGTCGCACCGAAAGTGATCGTCACCCTGGGCAAGCCCGCGGCCAGCCTCCTATTAGGTCGCGACGTCGCGATCACCCGGATTCGCGGAACCTGGCAGAGCTACCAGGGCATTCCCCTGATGCCGACGCTGCACCCGGCCTACGTCCTACGTCAATACACAACCGAGACGCGCCGTGCCGTCTGGCAAGACCTGCAGGCCGCGATCGAACGCACTCGCGCATGAGCCATGCGGCAACGATCCAATGTGGCATCGTCCTCCACCCGGCCGGTCACACCCGATCACCGGCGATGCATCGTGCCGCCTACCAAGCCCTCGGTCTCGATGCCATCTACGAGGCCTATGACGTGCCGCCTTCCGGGCTGGCCGAAGCCGTCTCCGATTTCGCGCAACGAGGGCTCCGACAATTCGCCGTCTCGATTCCGCACAAAGAGGCGATGCTTTCCCTGGTCGACGAAGTAGAACCGGTCGCCCGCGAGATCGGAGCGATCAACACCGTCACCCGCGACGGCGATCGATGGCTGGCCACGAACACCGACTGGCTCGGTGCGCTCCGAGCCTTGGAACGCGTGGCGCCCGTCGATGGTCAAAGAGCCGTTGTACTCGGCGCGGGCGGGACCGCCCGCGCACTGGTCTACGGCCTACGCCAGCGGGGCTGCGAAGTCGTTGTTCTGAATCGCACGCGATCTCGGGCCGAGACACTGGTCAGCGAATTGGGTGCGGCCTCCGCTGGCGAGCTATCGGACCTCGCGGATCTGGCACCCGCGATCCTCGTCAACACCACGAGCGTTGGATTGAATGAAGACGTCTCCCCTGTCGCCGCGGAGGCGATTCCGGAAACCGCCGTCGTGCTCGACGCCGTCTATGCACCCGAACGAACTCGACTACTGCGTGACGCACAATCCCGCGGCGCACAGACGGTCGGCGGGAAGTGGATGCTCGTCTATCAAGCGGTCGAGCAACTCAGGCTGTGGACGAAAACGCTCAAGAACGCCCCCAGCGAGCAAGACCTGCACCGCGTGGTCGACGTCATGGCCGACGCATTCGGCTGAGCCGGTCGGCCGGAATGGATGGCGCCGCCGATCGATGCGCCCAACGAAAAACGCCGCCTCCATCGTGAGGATCCACGAGGAAGGCGGCGCGCTTTCAATGGCCCACGAGGCCAACATCGAAGATCAAGGTCGTCGCGCATCTCCCTTGGCGTAGTCACAAACACCGGTCGGGAAGATCGTGGCGAGCTGCACCATTTCGATCGGTGAGAAGATGGTATCGCCATAGAAACCATCGGCGATTGCATCGGCCACCGGCACGAGATGACATTTAAAGACGTCACCCTTGATCGAACCACCCGCGACGATTCGCGAAGTCGAGAAGACCGGCATCACCGTGGTACAGGGCCCCGACGATCCATCATCCAGGATTCCCGCCCATGCGTCTTCACCCGCATAGATCAACTCGCCACTTGCATCGAAGCAGCTATCGACGGCGGCTTCGGGCTTGTTGGCGTCGATTCCCTTCCACGGGCGCCTCTTGATGTTATTCATCCATTCATCCATGACCGCAAAGGCCATCGGCGTCTGATCGAACCCCCCAGCGTCTGTGAACCAGACGACCTGATTGGACGCGTCGCCGTCGTAGTCCAACAACCGCTGGCGTGATGCAAACGATTGGTGGGAGTTATGCATGTCGAGTTCGCCCTCGAGATAGTTGCGCCAATCGATCAAAGGAATCTGAACATCCCCACGATTGACGTGACCGAATTCGTAGGCCGCCTCGACTGCGCCCGGATCCGCTTCTCTACGCAGCGCCGGTGTCAATCCACCATCTGCAGACAGCGACATATTGCGCCAGCTCCAGGGGTCGATCAGGTTCGGGTAGACGTCGGGAACCGGGGGCAGGCCGGCGACGTCGCCGGGACCACTCGGGCAGGGCCCGAGGAAGGGACAGCCCTCCTGAACCATTTCCGGCTCGTTCTTCCAAGAACCCACATTGGCGTTCAGCCGTATGAACTCGTCGATCTCCAGATTGCCATCGATCAACGCCTGGAGGCCGTATTGAACGCCAACGTTGTCCCAGGTACTCGCCGCGAAACCATCCGCCGCCGTCCCGTAGATCTGGATTGCGTCCCCGAAATGGGTCCATTCCGTCGAGACCTGATCCGCAAGCGAAATTCCCGGCGCCGTGCCGAAATGCGGATTGAGGACCAGCGGCGAAAGACCACGCCAGGCGTTAGTGCATTCACTGGCGCCGGGCGGCATGAATGGCAACAGCGGACCGACCGGATTCGGGAAGCCATTGATTGCGTTCATGCCTTCCAGCAGTGGTCGATTCTCCCAGTTCGCCCATTTGGCATTGCCTTGCAGGACTTCGATATCCATCCATCGCTCGAGCAATTCACAGTCGCCAACGTGAATTGTCTGCGTGAGCATGTCGGGATACGAGTATTGGGGAATGCCAGCGTCGAGCAGCCCCTTGTGGTTCTGACCATAGACGTATTGCTGGATGCCACCGCCCGAGCCACCCACGCCGATCGTGTACTCCGGATCGGCATAGGCCGTAACGAAGCGATCCTTGACCATGATCGCTGTCTCGCCACCCAACTCGAGGTTGTAGTGCGTGCCCGTCTTGGTTCCCGTCGAATAGGCAACGGCATAACCCTGGGACAAACCGTGGTCGTAGAGCATGCGCGAACGACTCGGCCCACCTTGATAGTGTCCGATCGCAACGCCGCCCTGGAAGTAGTAGATCAAGCGCTCATTCCAGGCGGAGAGATCCGGATCGTCGACGTCTTGCGAATCCGGCGAGAGGACAGCGATCGAGTAGATGAAGCGATTGATCGTGCCGCGCTCCCAACGGACGATGTAGTCGACCGTCTTGCCGTCCTTCGTGGTCGTCTGTGACATGTCTGCGGGCGTCGCAGCGGCGGGGTCGGGGTCGTAGTCGACGAAGGCACCGCCCGTGTTCTTGTACTTGAAGGAAATCACTCGATCGACCGCGCAATCCGCATCGGTTGCCGGCCCGAGTTCGGCACCCGCGCGGTCGCCATCATCGGAGCAAAGAAAGACCGCCTGCTGTGGACCCGAAAACATCGGCCCACTCGCCGGGTAGTTTGTCAGCGTAGCCGACGCCTTGAGCGCCTTACGATATCCGCGACCCCAGCGCGGAGCGCGGACACGAAGCTCATTCTCGCCGAGCGCGAGACCCGCGACGACGCCTTCGAGCGTGTTGGTTTTACCGACGCGAGAGAAAGCATCCGTGACATCGACGCCGTTGAGCTCGATTCGCGCTCGCCACGCAGAAGCGAACCATGGAATCGAGACCGAAACGCGCGCGTCACCACCACTGACGAGGTCGGCCGGGCTCGAAAGAACTTCAATCTTGATCTGTCGCTGGAACCACCACGGCTTGCCCCACTTGCCTCCGAAGCTCACCCCGCCGATCGCAAAAGCGCTCCCGCTAGTCATGAAAAAGATCAACGTTGCCGCCACCAGAACCCGCGACCAATGATTTGAAGCTCTGCGCTGCTCGCTTTCACGCTCCGCAGTGCCCACTCTATCCACTCTCATCGACTCATTTCCTCCAAGACCCGTTGATCCGCAACCGTTCGACACGCAGCCGATCCAGCGACGGAATCGATTCGACTTCCGTTCCATTTTACACCGAACAAATGCCGAAATGGAAAGACTTTGGGGCCAGCACAAAGAAGTTGGCGGCGAGTTTGCGCGGCCTCCCTCGACGAAGACTTCGAACTGGGTCGTCAGGAGCGACCGGTCTCGGAGGGCAAATAGCGGTCGACTGTCTCGCGGTGTGCCGGAAAGTCCCGATGCAGCACTTCCGCTCCCAGCAACGTGAAGTCCGAAAAATCGAATCCCGGAGCGACCGTACATCCCATCAGGGCTGCGCCGCCCAGCGGGCGGGCAGCCTGGATGACGCCGGCCTGGACGATTGCCTGCGCGCGCTGGCCGTCGAAGATCTCATCACCGAGCGTGATCACGGTGTGTCCGGATTCTTCGAGGAGATGAAGCTCGAGCGGCGCCCCGGCATAGTGATGCCATTGCTCATCGGATTGCACGACGTGCCAGGCGCTGAAGGCGCCTTCGGGAAGCAGATAGTAGATTGCGGTGCTCGCCGCTCGCTCGCGGTGACCGGCCATGACTTGTTGAGATGAGCGATGGATCTCCCGGTAGAAGCCGCCTTCGGGATGGGGCTGCAGGCCGAGTATCTCGATACATCGAGCGGCGTCCAGGGTCATCGTTTCCCGACGGCTCCGTCGCTCATGCCTCGCCCGCAACGGGAGGGGTTCTTCCGCAGCCTGCTAGGCGTCGTACTTCCACTTCGCCTTGTTCGCATTGATGTCGTCGGTCGACGGGACATCGACGTCTTTTCGCTCTGGCACCTCAAAGTCGTCACGGTCATCGACGATCTTCGCATTCAGGGCGGTGTCTTCATCGAAAACGTTAGGTACCTGCTCGTCTTCGAAAATGGCTTCCCAGGGACATTCCGGCTCGCAGACGCCACAGTTGATGCATTCTTCGGGATCGATGTAGAGCTGATTCTCGTAGCCGGCGGCGTCTCCCTTTTGTTTGTGTTGAACGATGCAATCTACGGGGCAGACCTCGACACACGCCATATCTACACAGTCGCGACACATTCGGGTGATCACCCAAGCCATTCGGAATCCCTCTTTCGTTGTTGCCGTTTTTGCCGTTTTTGCAGGCCCATAGGGCCGGAGCTCACGTTAAGCGATCGTCTCAGCAACCAGTCCAGTAAGGACGATCGGCTGCGCAACGAAACGCAATCGCCTCGACTACTTGAGCTTGGTTTCTTTGTAGATCACGTGCTTTCGCACGACGGGGTCGTATTTCTTGAACTCGAGCTTGTTCGGCGTGTTCGTGCGGTTCTTCGAGGTCGTATAGAAATGACCCGTGCCCGCCGTCGATTCGAGTTTGATCTGTTCGCGTTTGCTCTTCGCCATGATCGATGTGCTTCCTAGGTAGTCGGCCAATCCTGCGGCCATTGTGCGAATCTTCTTGCTGCTCGCTAAGCGCCGCTGGCCAAAGCCAGACAAGAACTAAACAAAAACCAAAACAAGAACAGAAAAGAAGAGCCGCCCGAAACATCGGGGATGAGAGGGTCTGCTAGGCCCCGGATGGATCCGGGACGAGGTCGCCGCCGCGAGAAAAGACGCGGACACGCTGACCATCTCGCTCTTCGACACGAACTCGCGAGGGCTTGTTATCACCGGGATGAACGAGCATCACGTTCGATGCATCGACATAACCTTCTGTTTCCACGATCCCGCCTTCGCGCGCGCCTGTTCGGCCGGGCCGAAGGTGTCGCTTCTGCAAACGAACGCCTTCGACGCGCACGCGACCCTTTTCGATATCCACGGCAATGACGCGGCCTTGCGCAGCCTTCGCGGCGCCGGCGCCACTCACGACCTGAACGAGGTCGCCTCTTCGAATTTTCTGCATCTTGGAATAGCCTCCGGCGGCTCTGAGTTTCTCGGACCGCCCGGGTAGAGAGCGCCTATGTATCCGCCAAAGAAGGGCTTTCGTCAAGATCCCTTCGGGAAAAACGACCCATTTTCCCTATTTGAATCGCTCGATCCGAGGCGAAACTGCCGGCGAGCATCGAAGCCGCCGTAGGGTACCCTCGCGCCGCCTTGAATTGGAGGGATCGATGCGGAAATGGATTGTAGGACTCGCGCTGCTGACGATTGTCGGCGTCACCGCCTGTAGCGTCCTGCTGCCGGAGCGATTTGCCATCAAAGGGCCCATCTTGAGCTCACTCTTGGGCCGAGGCATCGACGCCCCAAGCGATGAAGTCATCCAGAGCCGCTTCCGCCTCGCGGAGGGCTTCGAGATCCAGCTCTTCGCCGACGGCATCCCCAATGCGCGATTCATGGGCTTCAGCCCCGGCGGTGATCTGATCGTCAGCCAGCCTCGAATAGGCCAGCTGACCCATATCCTGCGCGACCGCGACGGCGACGGCCGCTCCGACGGTCAGGCCGTCTTGCTCGCAGGCCTCGATCGACCCCACGGCTTCGATTTTCACGAGAATCAGCTCTTCATCGGCGAAGGCGGTGCGATCGCCCGGATCGGATTTCAGGAAAGCGGGCCCGACAGCATCGCTGTCGAAGGCTCGCCCGTCCGAATCGCCGAGGGTATCCCGTCCGGCGAGAACCACTGGTCCCGCACCCTGCGCTTCGGGCCCGATGGCAAGATCTATTTGAACGTCGGCTCGAGCTGCAACGTCTGTGAGGAGGAAGACCCGCGCCGCGCCGGTATTCTCCGCTTCAACGCCGACGGCTCGGGTGAAGAGATCTACGCCTCGGGACTTCGCAATTCCGTCGGCTTCGACTGGCGTCCCGAGACCGGCGAACTCTTCGCGACCGATAATGGGCGAGACCTGTTGGGCGACGATTACCCGCCCTGCGAGCTGAACCGCATCGAGTACGGGGGCTTCTACGGATTCCCGGTGGCCAATGGCGACCGGCGCCCCGATCCCGATTTCGGCGCGGGTCAAGACGATCGGATCGCTGCCTCGATCCCTCCCGCCCATTCCTTCCAGGCCCATACCGCACCGCTCGGGATCACCTTCATCCGCCATCCAGACGCACCGGAGTCCTTTCGAGGCGCCGCACTCGTGGCCCAGCACGGATCCTGGAATCGATCGGAGCTCTCAGGCTACAAGGTCGTCTCCTTGCACTGGGACGCGCAGGGGCGAATCGAGGAACGGGACTTCCTCACGGGCTTCGAGGTCGATGAGGACGTGATCGGCCGCCCCGTCGACATCATCGAGGGACCGGACGGGGCCTTCTACCTGAGCGACGACTACGGCGGCGCCATCTACCGGATTGCTCGGGTCGGCAGCCTGCCCGGCGCCGGCGTCACCGAGTTGAAGCGCCCCGAACCCGGCGTGATCGCAGATCCCCTCGCCGCGATCGATGCGGCCACACGCGATGAGCTGACCCGTCGTGGTGCCGACCTCTTTTCCAGCAATGCCTGTGGTACCTGCCACCTCGCCGCACAGGCCGAAGCCGGGATCGTCGTCAAGCCGATCGTTGGACTGGCCGCCAAATTCAGCGTCGATTCGCTGGGCCAATTCTTCCTGGCCCCGCAGCCCCCGATGCCGGTCTTCGCCCTGCCCGAAGCGGACCGGCGTGCCCTCTCCGTCTATCTCCTGGCGACCTATCCGAACTAACACCACGTGAAGGTTCGCAAAGCGATCCCGGTCGGGTGTCGCGAAGCCACGCTAACGTCTGCCGGCGGTCAGCGGTGATGATGGGTCAGCACACCGTCCGGGCGACGTTCGGTCACGAGCTTTCCATCGTCTTCGAGGCAATCGAGCGCGCCGATCACCAGCACCAGTTGGGTACGCATCGCTTGAGTCGGTTCCTGGGAAGGAAAGAGCGCCTTCCAGAGCTCAAAGGCCGTCACCTCCTGGCCCATCGCGGCCAGATGCTTCAGCCCGCGATCGATCCGTTGGAGTCGCACTTCGTAGTGGAGCAGCGTGTCACGAATCGCGCGCTCGGGTCGACGAATGATTCCGCCATAGGCAGGCAAGAGCATTCGGTCCGAACGTGCCCGCATCCGTTTCAAGCTCTTGCGCAGCTCGACCAGGCCGCGAAACCGAGGCCGCCGACGCAGCGGATCCGCGGGATCGGGCAACTCGCCCGAGTAGAAATTCTCAGCGTAGGGAATGGCCTGACCCATGACCTGATCGCCGCACAAGAGGTATCCCTGGCCCTCCTCTTCGAGCAGGATGTGGCCCGGTGTATGTCCGGGGCTATGGCGAACGTCGAGGGCAAAATCCTTCCATTCCACGCGATCGCCCTCTCGCAAGACGCGGTCGACCTGGGTCGCCTCGGCCTCCGCATCGTCGACCGTCAATCGGCTCAGACGCCCCGCCTCGAGCGGGCCGAGAATCTCCTCCGGCACACCGTATTCGCGAAAGAGCGCCGTCATCTCGACCACTCGGTGGCGGATTCCGTCGAGGTAGGTCTCAACCATGCCTGCATCGGCCTCATGAACGAGGCATTCGAGATCGGCCCCGGCGTCGCGTATCGATTGCACGAGCCCCATATGGTCCCGGTGGGCGTGGGTCACGACGACGCGCTCGATGTCGGCCAGCCCAAAGCCTCGTTCTTCGAGGGCTGCCTCGAGCGCCAGGCGACTTTCCGGTCGACGCGTGCCGGTGTCGATCAATGTCAGGGGCTGACTCTCGATCAGATAAATCTGCACATGAGTGGGCGCCGGCAGGGATCCAACCGCGCCGCCCGCAAGCGGCAACACGATCTGATGAATCTGTGGGCGTTCCGAAACCGGGCTGCTGACTAGCGAGGCAGGGGTTCCGGCTCGGTTGTGAGTCCAGACCTGACGCATTGCGTCACGATAGCGCGATTGACGGCCGATCGCCGTGGACTTGGCGCACTGCGTCAGCGCGCGGCGGCCGGCACCGCGGCATCGGACCACGGCGTCGCATCGACCACCTGAAGCCCGCCCGCGTCCGCTGTCACGAGATGTCGCCCCATGACGGTCACCCGATTTCGTTCACCGACATCGATGGTCTCCTCGACCCGCGTCAGCGATTGGTTCAGCACCTGAAGCCCACGCGTCCCGACCAGGAAGACGCGCCCGCGTACGCGCGTTGCGTCGACGACGTCGCCAATGTCCCGCGTCATATGCTTTGCCAAGGCTTTCGGCTTGGCGGGATTCTTCACATCGATGACCAGTGCCCCGCCCTGTCCGGTCACGATCACGGCCTGGTCGAGCACGCGAACGTTGTCCGGGCCAAAGGTCTTGCCGAGCTTCATCTGCGCGATCACGCGATTTTGCGCAAGCAGGTCGACGGTCGACAGGTAGATCGATTCCCCGTCTGCGAAGACGAGCGTCTCACCCGCAACCGCCACGCTCTTCAACGCTCGACGCATCACCCGACGAAGCCGATTCGTCGCGGGATCGAGGATCTGCATCCCCTTCGCACCCACGATCACAATCTGATCTCCAAGCGCCGCGAGGGAAAGAATTCGTCCGACCTGTGCACGCGTCCAACTCCCATCGACGACCGGACCGGTGCTCGTAAAACGGACGAGTTCGAGCCCCTCTTCTCCATAGATCGCCACGCGATCACCAATCACCCGAATCCCCGTCCACTTCTTATAGTCTTCTCCGCGATGATAGGCAGCGAGGCTCACCGGTTGAACCGGGTCTGCGAGGCCCAACAATTCGAAACTACCGTTCTCGAAGAGCACGACGACGCGATTCCCAACGCCATCGAGATCCACGATCGGACGGTTGAGCGAGATGGGTGGGCGAATCGCCTTTTCGTTTTGCCAGCGTGCGATCGGAATGAAGAATTCTTTCCAGAACTTGCGTGAGGCCGGAGAAAAGAGCACTGAGGTACCGGGCACATGGGCCCGATCGTCCACGCGAACCGAGAAGCGCCGCGACGCGATGACAGCTCCGTCAGGCTCTGCCCGCAACACAACTTCCGTCTCGCCCAACATCGCCGGCCGCGCCAACTCCCCGGCCCAGACCTGGCGTCCGACTTCTCGCTCGGCATGCGTCACTTCGAGCCGCGCCCGTGGATAGCGATCGGCCTGCCCGGCTGGCATGACGGATGGAATTTCGATCAACGACAACCCGACTCGCTCTGCCAACTCCTGAATACGATCGACCAATTCCTTTCGCACGCGCCGTGCCTCGGGCGTCGAGGGCGAGACTTTCAGGACGAGCCCGACGCGATCAAATTGCCCTGACTTCTTTGCAGCCACCGCCGACGCCGTTCGTTGGGCTTCGGCGGCAAAATCGCTGTCGGGAAAGCGGGCGGCGAAAGAGGCGAGCAACGAAGCGTCCCCGCCAAATCCTTGCGCCTCGACATAGGCGACATTGCCCTCGGCTCGACGAACGAACTGGCCATCCGCAAAGGCATCAATGAATTCACGATAGGCGGCTGCGGTTCCGTGAGCCCGGGCGATCTCGAAGGCCGGTCTCTCGAGCGCCGGATACAACGCAACGATCAATTCGCTCTCGGGGTATTGCGCTCGAAACGCGTCGAAACCCGGGAGCGTCGGGTTGCGCTTCAGCTTATGGAAGTCCAAGCGCTCCTGAGCCTGATCGGCGTACTTCGAATCGGCGTGCTCGCGCATGAATCGGTAGTAGCCGGCGGGCGTATCCTCTTCGAGGACGCCCTTCCAGGCACTCCCCACACAACCCGTCATCACGAGCGCGGCGGCGATGAGCATCGCGCGCAGGCAAGACAGTGAATGGGGTCGGATTCGGGTCGACATGGCGAAACTCTCCTGGTCGCCACGGGAGATGAACGCAGCGATGCCTACTGGAGATCGGCCAGATCAGGCGATCTCTTTAGAGAGCCCGCGGGAATCAAGGCGTCAACGCCGGCGAATAATCAGGTCCCACCACAAAGGACAGTGGCTGATGCGCCGAATGGGGCTCGACCGGCCTTATTTGGCGCCCTTGGCGTCTCGTTTGGCCTGGCGGGCCTTCATCATTGCGATGATCGGAGAGGGCTCGCTCGGATGCCATTTCGTGTCTTTGGGCGCTTCATGCCAACGAAAAGGGAGATGCTCGATCTGACCCGGCTGGTCGGCATGCACCGCCACGGCAAGGGCAGCGACTAACACCTCCCGCTGCGTCGAAGCGTCCCCGACCTCACCAAAGGGCCGACCGAAGGGGTGCTCGACCGCCGCGACACGCGGCATCCCAACTAGATTTTGATAGGCCCAGATCATGTTCAGTGTCACGGTCGGAATTCCGGCTTCCTCAATCTTCCTGGCGACCAGTCCCACGGACCGGCAACAATCGGGTCAGACCGGAGTAAGGAGAGCCAGGTCGACCTCTTCATTCTTCATGATCTCGGCGATCGCGGGAGCCGACTCATTTTCGAGTCGACTCGAATCGGCGCCCTGGAAACCCATGATCGAAAAGTGCGTCTCGGCCATCGAGCCGACATGACCTTCGGCGACCAACTCGCGCAACCGATCGAGGGGCAACGCGACATTCAGATCACGCTCGATATAGCCTGTGTCGATGTGAAGGTGATTCGCTTCGATCGTGTCAGCGGTCGCGTCCGCGCGCAACCGGCGAAAAGTCCCATCTCCGCGCGTCGGGTTCTGCCGCTCGTACTCCATGTCGAAAGGCGCGTCGCCTTTCATCGATATTCCCGCCGTCGAGAGCAGCGCCACCTTGGCTTCGTTCAGCGGTTTCGTAAAAGAACGCCAGGGAATCTCCGGATGACTCGGCGCCTCGGGAATCGAGCGACTCAGGATGCCTTGAAGAAAACTCCCGGTGAATCGCCAGGGATCCACTTCCCGGCCGCCACGCCCGACTCCGCCCTCACTCGATCGATTCGACATACCAGCCCTCTCCCTATTTTTCAGACAATTGAATCCTGCATTGAACAAAATTGGCGAGCGCCTTCGTGATGCTATCAGAGAACGCTTCCTGGATGCAGTACGATGAATCCGTTCGTCCAACCCAAGTGCGGAAAGCGGAGCATACGCCCATGAGTGAATCACCCCTTCTTCAAACGGAATGGCTGGATCGGGTTCGCGAAGAGATCGTCGATCCCGACCGCGTGATCATCGACACCCATCATCATCTATGGGGAGAGAACGGCGCCCTGCCCTATTCACTCGAAGACCTGTGGTCGGATACGGGGAGCGGGCACCGCGTCGAAAAGACGATCTTCATGGAATGCAGGGCCGAGTATCACAGTGAGGGCCCGGATCATCTCCGCTCGCTAGGCGAGGTCGAGTTCGTCACCGAAGCCGCCGCTCGGAGTGCTAAGGACCCGGAGGGCCGGTCAGAGATCGTTGCCCTCGTCTCCCATATCGACCTGCAAAGAGGTGATGCCATTGAAGAGGTCGTCCACCTCCACGAAGAGCGGAGCGGCGGCCTTTTTCGTGGCGTGCGTGACGCGGGAGCCAGTGCGAGGAAGCAAGACGGCCTGATGATCGCGGGCGACGCAGACATCGGGCTCTATCGAATGAAGACCTTTCAGACCGGCGTAAAGACCCTCGGACGACTCGGCCACAGCTACGACACCTGGCACTACCACTACCAACTCCAGGATTTCATTGCGCTCGCGCGCGCGGTCCCGGACACACAGATGGTGCTCGATCATTTCGGAACACCACTCGGTGTCGGGGTCTACAAAAGCCAACGCGAAGAGATCCACCAGCAATGGCGCAAGGACGTCGCCGAGTTGGCTCGATGCGAGAATGTGGTCGCCAAATTGGGCGGCCTGGCGATGCCCGACAACGGATTCGGCTGGATGGGGCGCGAAACGCCGCCGAGTTCAGACGAATTCGTCGAGGCGCAGCGCCGCTACTACCTCCATATGATCGATTGCTTCGGCACCGAACGATGTATGTTCGAAAGCAATTTCCCGGTCGACAAAATGTCGATCTCCTATCCCGTTCTCTGGAACGGACTCAAGAAGATCGTTCAAGACTTCTCCGAGGACGAGAAGAACGCACTCTTCTCGGGAACCGCGACCCGCATCTATCGGCTCTAGTCGGCGGAATAGCCCGGCTGATATTTGAGTCGGCGTCCGGCGGTCCAGCCGGCGTCGACCGCGTAGTCGGCGCCCGTACACGAAAGGCTCTCGTCGGAAGCGAGAAAGAGGATCATGCGCGCAATATCGCGAATGATCTCGATCCCCGGCCGCGTCCTGTTATGCGGAATGATGCCGTGGGTGAACGCGATCGTGTCCATGGGGTCGATACTGTCGGGCACGAATTCCCTCCTCATCCCGGGTCCTCCGGCTTCGGGACAGACGACATTCACGCGAATTCCCATCTGTCCGAGCTCGATGGCAGAGACTCGCGTGAGTCCGCGCAGCGCCCATTTGGTCGGCGCGTAGGCAGCCAAGCCGTTCTTCACCGTCAGGCCATCGACCGAGGCGACATTGACGATTGAACCACCTCCGGCAGCCTTCATGGAAGACGCGACGGCCTTCGTGCCCAGAAAGGGACCCAGCGCATTCACCCGCCAGAGGCGTTCGACATCGGCGGCATCGGTATCGACGAGCGCCTGCATGTGAAGCAGCCCGGCGTTGTTCACGAGAATCGTCGGCGCACCGAAGCGTGCCTGGGTTGTCTCGATGGTCTCAGCCCAGCTCTCTTCCTGTGTCACATCGAGCCGACAGAATTCCGCCGCCGCGCCAAGATCGGCGGCCACCGCCTTGCCCTCGTCCTTGAGCACATCGGCGATCACGACCTTCGCCCCCTCATCGACGAAGAGCCGCGCGGTCTGCTCACCGGTCCCGCGCGATGCGCCCGTGATGATGGCTACTTTTCCTTCGAGTCGAGACGACATGACTTCTCCAAGCGGTGAATGGATGAGCGAAAATCGATTCTGGTCCAACGTTAGAAGCTTGCCCGGGCCGACGCGAGCGGCGAATCGAGCCGCCAGGCGAGCGGATGGCGCTTTACTGATGAGCACTGTCGCGCCGCAGCCAACTCGCTAGCGAATCGACAATCTCGCCCAGGGGACGGCCAAGCTGGGAGCAGAACCGCTAGCGTTGCGTGCCTGCGCGCCTCCCATGAATCGATTCGATCGAGTGGACTATTCAATGCAAGCTTCGAAATTCAGGTCCAACGTTTTTTCGTTCGCGTTCGTTTTCTCTGTCGCCGTGTTCTTCGCGAGCCCAGCGCCGGACGCCCTCGCAGCATCGACCGACGACTGGTCCCTCGAATTGCAACAGGACGGAATCGACGTCTACACCCGGCCGGTCGAGGGTTCAGGAATCAAGGAATTCAAGGGCGTCGCCGTAGTCGATGCGAGCATAGACGGAATCATCGCGCTCCTTCGCGATTCGAGTCGCTTCAAGACCTGGTTTCCCAACACGGCTGAGTCGACGCTACTCGGCCGAGAGGGCAATTTTTCCTATCAATATTCGGTCATGAACCTACCCTGGCCGATGTCTAATCGGGACAACGTTCTCCGGTCCGTCTTTACGCGTGACGAAGAGACCGGTGTCGTCGACATCACGATCGTTGCCGCGCCCGACTATCACCCGGTTCAACGCGGCCTGGTCCGGGTCCAGAAAGCGCGCGGAACCTGGAAGCTCGAACCCCTCGACGATCACAAGACGAATGTGATGTTCACGATGCACCTCGAGCCCGGCGGTGGCATCCCACAATGGATGATCAACGCACGCATCGTCGCCACCCCATTCGAGGCCCTGACGAATCTCCGAACCAAGGTCGCAGGACAATAACCGGACAACAACGGGACAACAGCGGGGCAAGGCGGGGCAGTAGGCGCGGAAAGCATCGACCTTCCCGAGGCGCAAATCATGGCCAGTGACCGGATCGTCCTCTACGGCTCGCTCATGCAGGGACTCGGCGCGATCGAAGAGATCGCGCTCGGACGCCACCTCGTCTTCGAGCGTCCGGCCGCGATCCCGGGTGAACTCTTCGACCTCGGTGCCTATCCGGGCCTGCGCCACGGGCCGGGACGTGTGGTGGGCGAGCTTTACACAATCCACGATCCCGGGGTCCTTCACGAGCTCGACGTCTTCGAAGGCGTCCTTCCCGGACGACCAGCCCAATCACTCTATCTGCGAGAGAAAATCCGACTGATCGATCCACCGGAGGCTGAGGTCTGGGTCTATCTCTACAACCGCAGCCCCGCCCGGGAGCAACGAATCCGGGGCGGTGATTGGCGGATCCATCTAGCGCAGCGCGGGCACCGATGACTTCACGGCAAGTCGACAAGGGTTGCCAGGTCCAGATTCGTGCCGAAGTTCATGCTCGGATCGCGTGCTGGATGTCGGCGATTCGGAGCAAAACGGGCCGGCGGGTTGCCGGCGGACGCAAGTCGGTCAACACACGAAGAATGTAGAACGTAGGGAGAAGGGAGAACTCGATCATGGGATTTTTGATTCGAATGGCCATCACGGCCGCAGGCCTTTGGCTCGCCTCGGAGCTGGTCTCCGGAATTGCCGTTCGCGATAGCGCGAGCCTCGTCTGGGCGGCCCTGGTCCTGGGCGTCGTGAACGCGGTCGTTCGACCAATTGCCATCATCCTGACCCTGCCCATCACGCTGCTCTCCCTCGGCCTCTTCCTCTGGGTCATCAACGCCGGAATGCTCGGGCTCGTGGCCTGGTTTCTCGACGGTTTCCAGATCGCGAGCTTCGGGTCCGCGCTGCTCGGCGCGGTGATCGTCAGCTTGACCGGCTGGATCGGCAACGGCTTCATCAGCGAACGCGGGCGCTACGAAGTCGTCATGATGCGACGGGACTGACGCCTAACGCATTAAGAATCGATCAACTCAGATAGCCGAGATAGTCTGGCTGACGCTCGATCATCGCATCGACCAACGGCTCGACCGCGCCCGCTTGATCGACGACGGGATCGACCAATAGAGCCTGCACGACGAGCGCCCTCGACTGCTCGATGATCGCTTGCGCGGTGAGGTCGTGGATGGCGATCTGATTGGTCAGGAGCCCGGCGAATCCCCGAGGCAGAGCATCGAGGCGGATGCCTTCGATTCCCTTTCGGTCGACCCAGCCCGGCACTTCGACCACCAGAAAATCCGGCAGCTGCGGAATCAATCCACGATTCGGCAGGTTGACCGCGGCCTCTTCGTATCGTTCGTCGGTCAGCATCGCCTCGATGATCTTGACCAGCCGTTCGCTCCGGGTCGCCTTGATCTGCGGGTCACCGCGCAGCGTCCACTTCTTGTAGTAGGTGTAGAAGTCGAGCACCCCCTGATGATCCACCGCGTCCGGCGCCCATTGCAGGTACTCACCGATATGGCTGTCGGTCGTGATCGGAAGGCAACCGAATTTTTCGAGCAAGACACGAAACGCCCCGCGCTCGGCCCAGGGATTCACCTTCGCGCGCCAATCGGCATCGCTCTCGAGCGCTTCTCCCGACGCGGCGACGAGCAGCCGCTTCATCACGCTGCCCATGTCCGGCACGCATTCAAAGTAGTCGGCGGCCTTCTCGAGGATCTCAGGATACGCATCCTTCCCGGAATCCTTGTAACTCGCTTCCACCAGAACGCTGAAATGGTTGAGTCCGCCGGCACGAAAATCGAGACCCTCGATCGGCGTATCGAGAATCTCCGGGAGATGCTGATAGAGCGAAGCAATCTCGTGGCAAAGTCCGATGAAACGAAGATCGGGAAAAGCGCGATGAACGGTGGTACAGATTCGACTCATCGGATTGCTGTAGTTGAAGACCCAGGCTTCGGGGCAGATTTTCTGGATGTCGGCGCAGATTTCGAGAATCGGCGGCACGATTCGCAGCGAATGAAAGAGTCCCCCCGGCCCACCATTCTCGCCGAAAGCCTGCTTGAATCCGAATTGGCGCGGCACGCTTTGGTCCAATTCCCAGAGCGCGAAGCGATCCCCAACTTCGATCGCAATCACGCAATAGTCCGCACCGCGCAGCGCCTCTTCCCGCGAGAGCGTCGCCGTGAGCTGAAAGGTCAGGCCATTGGCATCGATGAATTCCTGGCCAATTCGCCGAACGCGCTCGAGGGCTTCTGGGTTGATGTCGTGCAAGACGATTTCGGAGCCGGAGAGAATGGCGCTTTGAAAAAAGTCACCGAGCATGTCGAAGCCGAATTGCGCGCTGCCGGCGCCGATCAGAACGATTCGTGTGGACAAGGGAATCTCCGGGATGGATGGCGTCAAAGACGCGATGATAGTGCGATTATCGGATTGTGGAGGCGATCTCGAGGGCCTGGGCATCTCGGACCGAAGGGCTTTCGAGGCTCAACTCGCGACGTCAGACCGTCCTTCGCATCGGCCGCCGATGCCGTAGAATAGTTCGCCCCACCAGGAGAGATCGATGTCCCGAGCCACCCCCTCGATTCGCGAATTCATGGAGCGCACCCGACGCACGGTCGGCGTGCTCAGCGGCACAGGACTGCTCTCGCCGCGGTTTGTGATCTCCATGGCCAGGGGGCTTCACGAGACCGGCCCGAGTACGGCATCGGGCGTTTTCGGCGGACGTTTCTACCGCGGCGCCGAACCCGCCATCATCGACGACGCGGGAACGCTCAGCTTCGCTCAACTCCGCACCCGAACCCTATCGATCGCCCAGGGCCTGCGCGCCGCCGGTGTTGGCCCCGGACATAACGTCGCCATCCTGGCTCGCAACCACCGCGGCTTCGTCGAGGCCACTTCCGCCGCCGCCGTGTTGGGCGCAGATTCACTCTTCCTCAATACGGGGTTCGCCGCGCCACAACTCGAGGACGTCCTCGCCCGCGAAGGTGCAGGGACCCTGATCTACGATGAAGAGTTCAGCGAGATCGTTGAACAGGGCGCAAGCAAGATCCAACGTTTCCTCTCCTGGAGCGAGGGCGATCCCGCCGTACCCACTCTCGATCATCTCGCACGCGAAAACGCGCCGGAACCTCCGCCAAGGCCCGACAAGCCCGGTCGCGCCACCATCCTCACCTCGGGGACGACGGGTACGCCCAAAGGTGCGAATCGATCCTCTGCTTCGGGCGGCCTCACAACCGCCGTTGGCTTTTTCGAACGAATGCCCTACCGCGTGGGCGAAACCATGTTGGTCTGCGCACCGACCTTCCATGCCTGGGGTCTGGTCAACTTTGCGATGGCCAATCTCTTCGCAAACACGCTGATTTTTCATCGCAAATTCGATCCCGAACGCGTGTTGCAGGCGATTGAGGAACATCGGGTCGACGCGATGGCCGTCGTCCCCGTCATGCTGAACCGCATTCTCGCGCTCGATCCCGCCATCATTCGAAAATATGACACGTCTTCTCTTCGCATGGTGGGATGTAGCGGCTCCGCGCTGCCCGGCGAACTCGCACTGCGATGGATGAATACCTTCGGCGACAACCTGCATAACATGTATGGGTCGACGGAAGTCTCCGTGACCTCGATCGCCCTGCCCGCGGAACTCCGAGCGGCCCCGGGTACGGCCGGTCGGCCTCCACTCGGAACGACGATTCGAATCTACGACCAGAACGATCGGCCGGTCCCCAACGGCGCGACGGGCCGGATCTTCGTCGGGAATGGCGCACAATTCGAGGGCTATACGGGCGGCGGAACGAAGAAGATGATCGATGGCTTGATGTCGATCGGTGACGTTGGGCATTTCGACGAGAACGGCCTGCTCTTCGTCGAAGGTCGAGACGATGACATGATCGTTTCCGGGGGCGAGAATGTCTTTCCGGCCGAAGTCGAGGATCTGCTTTCGGATCATCCCGCCTTGCTCGAAGCCGCCGTGATCGGCGTGCCCGACGACACCTTCGGGCAACGGCTCAAAGCCTTCGTGGTGCGAAACGAAGAGGCCGTGCTGAGCGAGGAAGACGCCAAGGCCTATGTCAAAGATAATCTCGCGCGGTACAAGGTTCCCCGTGAGATCGTCTTCCTCGACGAAATTCCCAGGAATCCGTCGGGCAAGGTCCTGAAGCGCGTCTTGCGCGA
>CAZMFM010000001.1:89352-116587 GCA_964565565.1 uncultured Spirochaetaceae bacterium
AATGCCAGTCGCGGCCGCGCAGTCGTAGAGACTTCTCTCTCCGCTTTGTTCGGTTGCGCGACCCCCGTCATGCTGATCGGGCTCGGTCTCGGGGAAACGACCGCCTTTCGATGGGCGGGAGGCCTCTTCCTGCTCGTGGGCGCCCCGCTCACCGTGCGCGGCTTCCGCCGAGCGACGGCCACTCGGCAAGCTGGACGCCGGGATCAACCCACCCTCGCCGGGCTCAGCATCATCGCCGGAACGGCCGGTCTGGGTTTCTCCCTCGCCTGCGTGATCGGCCGCCCCGAAAGCGCCGTCCCGACCTACTATCTCGGCGCGATCCTCGGCATCCTCGGGATCTCGGCCGTCAACTTTGCTGGCTTCGTCTTCGCAATCAACAACAATGCTCCGGCAAAGGGTGACTAGTCCATTTTGTGTCAGTCCCTGCATCCCACACAGATCCCACACATAACAGTCGATCTTCAGACCTACTCCAAGCCCCCACCGAAACCCATACGGAGCACCCTCGATGTACGACGAATTGCGACAGGCCCGAACCGAATTGACTGCCCCGGGTGCCCCTTTCGAGGTCACCGAAATCGAGGTTCGCGGCGTCCGTATCAAGACCTACGCCAACGCGCCCAACTCATTGCGCGAGATCTGGTTGAACGCTGCGGCACACGGCGAGGCCGACTATCTCGTCTATCAGGACGAACGCATCAACTACGCTGAGGCCCACGACCAGGTTGCGCGTCTCGCCCAGTGGCTGGTTGCGAATGGCGCCCGGCCCGGCGATCGCGTCGCCATCGCCATGCGCAACTACCCGGAATGGATGTTGGCCTATTGGGCGAGCATCTCGATCGGGGCGGCCGCCGTCGGCATGAATGCCTGGTGGACGGCGCCAGAGGTGACCTACGCGCTTCGCGACTCCGAGCCCAAGGTCGTGATCTGCGACAACGAGCGACTGCAACTCGTACTGCCCACGCGCGCAGAGTTCCCGACCTGCAAGGTCATTGGCGTACGAATTCCCGACCCCGTACCCGCCGATGTCGTCGAATGGGCATCGATCGTTCATGGGGACGATGCCGCGCCGGCACTCCCGGAATTCGCGATCGATGCAGACCAGGATGCGTGCATCTTCTATACATCCGGTACGACCGGACGTCCGAAGGGCGCGCAACTCACCCATCGCGGCTGCGTCAGCAACCTGATCAGCTTGGCCTATTGGAATGTCTGCCAGGCGATGGCCATGCAGCGTGCAGGCCGCGCCGCGGCGCCCGAAGCGCAAGCGGCCGATGCACCCAACGCCCAGCTCACGTCGCTCCTCTGTACCCCGCTCTTCCACGTCACCGCCAACAACTGCATCGCGCAGGGGATGACCATGGCCGGCGGGAAGCTGGTCCATATGTACAAGTGGGAAGCCGGCGCCGCCCTGGAACTGATCGAGCGCGAGCGGGTCACGAATTTCAGCGGCGTACCGACCATGGCACGAGAGCTGATCGCCCATCCGGACTTTGCGACCCGAGACACTTCGAGCCTCAAGGCCCTCGGCGGCGGCGGCGCTCAATTGCAACCGGATCTCGTCTCCAAGATCGACGAAACCGTAGCGACCGCACGGCCGGGTACCGGATATGGCATGACGGAAACCTGCGGCGTCATCACCGCCAATTCCGCCGACTTCTTTGTCGACAAACCTGCGAGTTGTGGTCCCGCGCTCCCTGTCTTCGATTGCAAATGCATCGATGCCGACGGGAAGACGGTACCCGAAGGTGAGATCGGCGAGCTATGCGTACGCGGTGCTCAAGTCATTCGCGGCTACCTCAATCGAGAAGAAGCGACGGCCGAGTCGATCACGGACGGCTGGCTCCATACCGGGGACATCGCGCGAATCGACGAAGACGGCTTCATCTTCATCGTAGATCGTGCCAAGGACATGGTCTTGCGTGGCGGAGAGAACGTCTACTGCGCCGAAGTCGAATCGGCGCTCTTTGATCATCCCCTGATTCGGGAATGCGCTGTCTTTGGCGTTCCCGACGATCGGCTGGGTGAAGAAGTCGGCGCCGTGCTGGTCCTTACTGAAGAGAACGACGCACGAGATAAAAAGAGTGCCGCGGCGGCAGCGGAGACCCTTCGCGCGCATTGTGCGACCCAATTGGCCCGCTACAAGATCCCTCGCTACATCTGGATCTCTGCCGAAAGCTTGCCTCGGAATGCCAGCGGGAAATTTCTCAAGCGCCAACTTCGTGACGACTACAACGTCGCCGACGCTCTCTAAGCGACAAACACAGGCTCCCACTCAATGCCTAACGACCATCGCCGCGGGATAAGCTGGGCGCTCGCCTCGGTGATCGGTAGCGCTGGCTTCGTCATCCCCTGGAAGATCGCGAGCCAGCACGGCGACGCTGCGACCAACACGCTCATCCTACTCGTTTCGGCCGCAATCCTCACGACGATCCTGACGATCTACCAACAAAGAGCCTTCCCTTCCTTCGGCGGCTTCGACCTTCGCGTCGCGATCGGGCTCGCGATCTTCACCCTGCTTGGCAACCTCGCCAGCGCCAGGGCGGTAGCCCTGCTCTCGCCCGCGCTCTTTTCAGTCTTCTTGCGCGGCGAAGTCATCATCGTCGCCCTCCTGGCCTGGCCGATCATCGGCGAGCGCATCGACCGACGTTTCTGGCTCGGCGCTGCGATCGCGCTCGCTGGACTCTTCGTGATTCAAGATCCCTTTGCCGAAAAAGACCCACGCGCCATCGCGATGGCCTGGGCCGGGGCAGCCGCATTCTGTTTCGGCGGGATGTCTGTTCTCACCCGAAAGGTGATCCATCAGATCGACGCCGTCGCCGTCAATGCCCTTCGGCTCTGGCTTTCCGTCGCCTTCTGGTTCGGCTTGAACGGAGTTCCCAGCGAACTCGAGGAGATTTCTGCGACCGCAGTAGGCTACGCCAGCCTCGCCGCATTTTTCGGCCCCTTCGCAGCGCGTCTTTGTTTGATGAACTCTGCGAAATACATCGAAGCACGCATCACCACGCTCACCACCCTCGCTGCACCACCCCTGACCCTCTTGCTTGGCTATGTCATTCTATCCGACCTGCCGGGCACTCGAGAAATTCACGGCAGCCTGATCATGTTGGTCGGCATCGCAATCCCGATCCTCGGGCTGGCGCATTCCGCAAATCGTAGGCGTCGTGAGGCCAGTTCCTGAAAGCGCTGCAAACAGTCGACCCCATCGGCGCGCCTCGCTCTTGCACATTCTTCACTCAAAGGATTGCCCTTCGTTGCTCAAGGGATCACCTGGATTTCCCTGCATCGCTCAAGTTCGCGGCGCGCCCGACGGATGACTAAACGAGCTCGGTCATCGCAGAACCGACTTCGAATGAACCGAGTGGCCGAGCGGAGGGAAGTTGGAAATCGGATCGATCAACCGCGCGATCTCATTTCTTGGAATGACGAGGACGTCTCCCCGGGATTCCGTTTCCCCGATTGCGAGTCGCCGCTCCGCAGAACGACACGACTCGCGCCAACCGACACAAGCTACGGAAACGATCGAGCCCGCCTTCGCCACACGGTTCTCCCAAGAAGCACTCAAGCGTGCGGACGACCTGAAGGACCGGGGTGAAGACGAAGCCCAGCCACTTTCCAAAGATGAGCAAGAAGAAATCAGCAAACTCAAGCGCAGAGATCAGGAAGTCCGCCGCCACGAGCAAGCCCACAAGGCCGCGGCCGGAAACCTTGCCTCGGGTTCGCCAAGCTTTGGAACGACACGCGGACCGGACGGCCGACAATACGCGGTCAGCGGCGAAGTCCAGATCGATGCTTCCCCGGTATCGGGAGATCCCGAAGCCACGATCCGCAAGATGCGACAAGTACAAAGGGCTGCGCGTGCCCCGGCGCAACCGTCCGGTACCGATTTCAAGGTCGCCTCATCGGCATCCAAGCAAGAAGCCTCGGCGCGCGCCGAGCTCCGCCAGGAAAAGACACCCGGACAGGCTGATTCCATCGTATCGCGATCTCCGGCGCCACCGCTGCCAGAGGCCTATCGCGCTTCGAACGAAAACCAGAGTGGTCGGTTGCTCAATCTACTCGCCTAAGCGAGATCAAGATCTTCATCGCGGCGAAGCGCACCGAACCGATAGTCCAACCGGAAGCGCCCCCCGTGAATCCGGTACCTGGGCAATGTATCCGGACCACACGCTCCGGTCCCAACGCCGCGTTGTGCGGCGTCCAGATAGAGATGGATATTCGGACCGGGCGTCAACTCCGAAAGATGTTCGGCCTGCTCTAGCGCCTCCTCCGAATAACGTCGAAGAGAAAATTCGAGTGGCTGCTCCGCCACGAGACCGATCCCTTGCCCATCCTCGCGACGAAGCGCGAGTCGGCGCAAGCCGGTTCGATTGCCCTGCGATTGAGGTCGGACATAGGGATGGAAGAGTTCCTTGATGCGGGATCGATGTCGGGCCACAAAGGCGCCGGCCAGACGGTCGATGTAGTTCTCATGTGGGCCCAGGCCGAACCATTCGACGTCCTCGAACTCGCCGCCAAGCAGCCAGTGGACGCCCACGCGAGGCAGATCATCGAGTGTGCGCGGAATGCGAATGCGATGCGCAAAGCGGAGTCCACCGCGCCGAATGAAGCATTGTTGTCGATGCGTGATCTCGATCTTTTCGTTCGCGCCATGCCAAATTTCATCGATCGTAAAAACCGCTTCATCATTCCTACGCCGCAGGGAAGAAGCGCGATTCGAAAGCGACAACCGATCGAGGCCCCACGCCCGCCAGCGCGCGAGCGCGCCGTCGCCGTACATCCCATCGTTGTCGAGGGGGGCACGCCAGAGTTGAAGGGCGGGCCCGTGCTCGAAGAGCGAAACGCCTTTCTGTGTCGCTGAGCAAAGACGGTGCCTCGACGTGTCGAAGCGCACGAAGAGATCATCTGCCCGGACCTCTACGGAGTCGCCTTTGCGCTCGATCTCAACGAGCGAAGACGGATCCATCCGCTTGCGGGCTCGCCGCGCAGGAATGCTCGTCGATTCGCGCGCTGTAAGTGGAACTGCCAATTGTTCCCAGGCCACTTCTTCTCCACCGTCTGCCCAGGCGGTGGCCTTTCGGGCATAGAAGCGCACAGTCAAAAAGGCTTCGCCGTAGAGCTTCTCCCGGCGGAGAGGGATCGCGACCGTCTCTGATTCCCCTGGTCCTGTGGTGAGTCGGGGGAGCACCCCCTTTTGTACCACGCGTCCATTCGAGGAAAGTTCGAAGGTCCCACGCAAGCCGGACAAGGATGTGAAGTCCATCCGATTCGTGACTCGAATCCGGCCGTGACGAAGATCGACGGCTTCGACGCGAAGACATTGCGCGATCTTCTTCCATTCGAACATGGCGGGATGCGGCCGCCGATCCGGGCCGACCATTCCATTGATGCAAAAATTCTTGTCGTTCGGCTCGTCTCCGAAATCGCCGCCATACGCCCAATCGACGTGCCCGGCCGCGTCTTCGCGGCGCAGCCCCTGATCGATCCAATCCCAGATGAAGCCGCCTTGCAGGCCCGGCGTTTCTTCGATCGCCTTCCAATAGTCAGCCAGGCTGCCATTGCTATTGCCCATCGCATGGGAGTATTCGCACATGATGAGCGGGCGCGGATCAGAAGCCGTCTTCGCCCAGCGCACGATCTCTGCGATTTCCGGGTACATGGGCGCAACAATGTCCGACGCGAGTTTCTGCTCGTAGTAGCCGGCTTCCGCATCGCCCCCCGAGAAGGCCAGCTGCATGCGCCGCGCCCCGATGGCCCCTTCGTATTGCACTGGCCGAGACGGGTCGAGATGGCGAAGATGTGCGTGCGCGGCTTCGTGGACCGGTGCATAACCCGACTCGTTCCCCAAAGACCAGATGATGATGCTCGGGTGATTCCTGTCCCGCCGAACCATACGAAGAATGCGATCGAGGATCGCGTGCTCGTAGCTCGGGTCCTTCGACAAGGCCTGATGCATCGCGTGTGATTCGACATTCGCCTCGTCGACGACGTAGAGACCATGCTCGTCGCATAACTCGTAGAAATACGGATCGTTCGGATAGTGGGCAGTCCGGACAGCATTGAAATTGAATCGCTTCATGAGCAACACATCCGCGCGCATTCCGTCTCGGGTCACGGCCTTTCCACGTCGCTCGTCGTGATCGTGTCGGTTCACGCCGCGGATCAAAACGGCTTTGCCATTGATTCGCAACGCACGGCCGGCGACTTCAACGCGACGAAACCCGATCCGCGTCGTCACGACCTCACGCGTTCGGCCCTTTCCGTCCACAAGGGAGATCAACAGTCGATAGAGGGTCGGCGACTCCGAAGACCAGCTCTTGGCGCGCGGTACATCCATCTCGAAGCGTGCGAAATGTCCCTCGAACTGAAACGCTCGCAAGGCCCAAAAGGAATGTGCGATCGGAACCTCCGCCAACGGCGGACGGCGCCACACCTCTCGACCCGTCGGCGAAATCAACCTGGCCTCGACCTGCCAACCCTTCTCAGGCTCGCTTGCAAAGGCGACCTCGGTCGACGCTTCGAGGCGAGCCTTCCCCGTATTGGGATCCCAATCTGCGACGACCGAAAGATCGGCGATACGCGTCGCGCCCGTCGCGTAGAGAAAGACTTCCCGATGAAGTCCGGCCATCCACCAATGGTCCTGATCCTCGAGATGGCTGGCATCCGACCAGCGAACGACCGTCGCGGCAATCGAATTCGTTCCCGACCGAACGACAGAAGTCACGTCGAACTCCGCGGGCAGTCGCGAGTCCTTGCTCATACCCACGAACACCCCATTCACATGGACAAAGAGAACGCTCTCCGCCCCACCGAAATGAAGAACGATTCGGCGCCCGGACCAATTCTTGGGAAGCTCGAAGTTTCGCCGATGAACACCGGTTGGATTCTCGTCGGGAACGCCCGGCGGCTCCGTTTTGAATGGCATCTGGATATTCGTGTAATGCGGTTGATCGAAGCCATGCATCGTCCAGTTCCCGGGCACCGGGATCTGAGCCCACTGCGAGTCATCGAAGTCTGCAGACAGAACGGATTCCGGAACGTCGTCGGGTCGCGCAAAAAGCGAGAAGGACCAGTCCCCATCTAAAGGCTTGAACCAACGCGAGCGCTCCCTTTCTCCCGTACTCGCGGATTTCAGATCCGGGAATGGAACGAGCGAGCCACGGGCGGGCAAGCGGTGAAGTCCGAAGATTTCCGGATCTCGCCAGACAGAACCCAACGGGAGTGAGCGAAGTATCGAGTCGGATGAAGAGCCATCGCGCATGGTTCGATGAGCCTACCGCAATCAACCCGTGAGTAGTCAGGCTTGCGTGGACTCAGACAAGCGCGGTGCCCTGCGAAGCCTGCGTTGAGAAAATTTCCGGACGAAAACCCATCGCCTTTTGGTAACCAGCGGCGACTACGGACTCAACATCGCCCGCCCTCGCGGGATCGACCAATGCGATCGCGCAGCCGCCAAAGCCACCACCCGTCATGCGCGCGCCGAAACATCCCGGCTGGGCGCGAGCAAGGCTCACGATCGTGTCCAAGGCGTCGTTGGAAACACGAAAGTCATCCCGCAGGCTCTCGTGGCTGTCGTCCATCAGCGCGCCCAGCCGCCTTGCGTCACCCATGCGAATCGCTTCCGCCGCCTCGAGCACCCGAGCGTTTTCACGTACGACGTGTCGCGCGCAACGTAAAGTGGTCGCATCAAGCTCCACCGCTTGCGCACGCGACTCGAACGCCTCGGCCCCGAGATCGCGCAGGTGCGAAACACCGAAGGCCACCGCCGAGGCTTCACAACACGCACGACGATCGCCATAACCCGAAGTCCGATGATCGTGGCGTGTCATGGTATCCATGACCAGCCAATTCAGGCCTTCGGGCAGGGTAATCGACTGCGTCGACAGATCACGGCAATCGATCAACAGTGCCGAATGCTGCTTTGCGTTGGCACAGATCATCTGGTCCATGATGCCTGTCTTCGCGCCAACCCATTCGTTCTCGGCACGCTGGCCCAGGCGAGCCATCTCCATCCCATCGAAGGGGAAGTCTGAAGCGATCGAAAACGCCAAGCCGACCGCCATCTCGAGCGCCGCGGAGGACGAAAGCCCGGATCCCATCCCGAGCTGGCTCGTCAACACGCCGTCCCAACCCGATAGGTCATGACCGGCACCCCGTAGCATCTTCGCCATTCCCTTCGGATATTCCGCCCAGCCCTCTCCGCTATGCCGCAGATCCGCCATCGCGAAGTCGCAAGGATCGGTCTGATCGGTGGAATAGATTCGAACTCGGCCATCGTTTCGGGGCCGAAATGCCAGCCAGATCGCCCGATCGATCGCCATGGGCAGCACAAATCCGTCGTTGTAGTCCGTATGCTCACCGATCAGGTTGATGCGGCCGGGAGAGCGCACGACGTGACTCGGCGATACGCCGAATCGATCGCGATAGGCTTGGACGACTTCTGCTTTCAAGTTTCGGAAGCTCCGGACATTCCCCTCGAGTATAATGGCTGCCGTGCTCGGGCGCTGATCAAATCATCGCCGGACAACGCCGGACAACGCCGGACAACGCCGGACGACGCCGGACGACGCCAGACTCGATGCCGCAGAGGAGAAGAACATGCTAGTCGATGGAAGTTGCCATTGTGGCGCCATTCGCTTCGAAGCGGAGATCGATCCGAAACGCGTAGGCGTCTGCCACTGTGCAGATTGCCAGACTTTTTCGGGCGGCCCTTTCAGGACAAGCGTGCTCGTTGGCGGCGAAGCTTTCCGCCTGCTCGAAGGAACGCCGAACCTCTACGAAAAGACGGCCCAAAGCGGTGCGGCGCGCGAGATGGCCTTTTGCGCGACCTGCGGAACCCATGTCTGGGGAACTTCTCGTGGAAGCGAATCGACTTTCTATAGCGTTCGCGTCGGCACGCTGAAGCAACGATCCGAGCTTCCCCCGGTCGCCCAGGTCTGGTGTCAATCGAAACTACCCTGGGTCGACGCGCTCTCTGGCATTCGCCAGATCGAAACGCAATAGCACAGACCGACCCACTAGAGCTGGGATGAGGAATCCGTCCGCGTTGGCGGATGCAGCTGAGCGCGGCTTTCGGCCTCCTTCAAGCATTCATCGAGGTAGCTTCGAATTCGGTACATCTCGCCGATGCTGAGCCCCTGGCCAACGATGGCCGAAGTATAGACGCCCACTCCGACCAGGATCGCGCCAATGGGAACTAGCAAGGCCCAAGGCGTATGGCCAAGCATCAACTGTGCGATCGCGAAGAGCAATGAGATGAACGCGATCACCGCACACACTCCGATCGCAAACACAAAACCGACCCAGATTTCTGGACGCGGCGAAAACGTTCCCCATACCTTCGTCGCCGGACCGGCGGCCGACTTCACGTCAACAGGGCGTGGATCAGACTCCCCACGAGTGTCCGTCCCGTGCGTTGAGGAGTCATCCGCTTCGATGATCGTGAGGTCCAGACATGGCGACCAGAAATGCATTTTGTCGCCACTGACGCGCAACGTGCCATGCTTTCGCGAGAAACTGCCCTCGACCTTTTGCGGATTGTCATCGAGCCGTTCGCGCAAGATCGTCATCGCACTCTCCGGAGGACAGGAGGCGACAGTTACGAAGGAAGGTCTCATGCGCGGTATCGGCATTATTTGTCCGTCTCATCCGTCGGTCGATTCGCGAACAGGCTAGCAATCTGTCTGAGCACTGCCCATGAAGTGGGACCTCCACCTCGCTACCTTGATCCGATCGATCCGGAGGCGTTGCAACCCGAAGTGGCATTCCTTAGCGAAATATTTCAGGCGATCGGAGCGAACGAAGCGGTGCTCTCCGGAATCGCTGCTTCGATCGTGATCCTCGGCGTCTTCATCGCAGCGATCCGCCAGTTGCTAAGCCGATCCACTCGCCAGAATCGGCAATTCGACGTCGTATCGGTGGAAAACGCGCCGGCCTCCCGGGAACCCGCGGCCGTCACACTCCATACCGACAGCCCCTCCATTGCCGTGATGCCCTTTGCCAATCTCTCTGGAGAATCCGAGCAGGACTTTCTCGCCGACGGCTTGACGGAGGACATCATTTTCGGCCTATCGCGTGTCAAGCAACTCTTCGTCATCGCCCGAAACACCTGTTTCACGTACAAAGGCACGACACCCGACGCGCTCGTCGTCTCGAGAGAACTCGGCGTCCGTTATGTCCTCGAAGGCAGTGTACGAAGAGCCGGAGATCGCGTTCGAGTCACCGCGCAACTCGTCGATGCGCAAACGAGAACGCCAAAATGGACCGAGCGCTTCGATCGCAAGCTCGAAGAGATCCTGGAAGTCGACGACGAAGTGACGGAAGCGATCGTCGCCGCCCTGCTCCCGGCACTGCGCCGTGCCGAAGTCGAATACGCACATCGCGCTTCCCCTGAAGATCTCACCGCATGGTCCCTTGCCAATCGAGCCTGGGTCTCGATCCAAAGCGATCTAGGGGATTCGGACGCCGCGCGAGACGCGATTCTGGCCTGTGAGAAGGCACTCGCCCTCGACCCCGACTACGCCTTCGCACATGCGGTGCTCGGCCACGCAAGATCCCTTCTGGTCAATCACCAGTCACCGGACGTCGAGGATCAAAAGCAACTTTCGCTCACGCCGATCCAGAGAGCACTCGAACTCGAACCCAACGATCCCGTCGTACGACATTGCCACGCTGCGGTCCTGGCCAACGTCGGCCACACTGCCGACAGCCTTCGCGAATGGCAACGCGCACTCGATCTCGACCCAAATAACGCCGGAGCGCGAGCCGGACTCGGCATTTCCACGATCTTCAGGGGCTCGCCCGAGCAAGGTCTCGAATTGATCGACGGTGCCCTGCGAAGATCCCCTGCCGACCCGCTTCAATATCACTGGCTCGGAAATCGCTCGCTCGGACTCCTGCTCCTTGGGCGCGTCACAGAGGCAATCGAGAACGCGCAAAAGTCGCTGGACCGCAAATCGTCGCGATTGGCCTACGGGGTCCTCGCAGTCGGCTTGGCACACGAAGATCGGCTCGACGAAGCGGGCACCGCCTACGCGGCCCTCGACCAGCGAGTCGATCAACTGGTTGCCGCGGACTACGCCCGGATGGCCGGAAGCTTCGCGCCCGACGCGGAATGGGGAAAGACCATCGAGCGAAATCTCCTACGCGCGGCCGCGGCCGCGCGTTCAATTCCAACACCGAACAACCCACCTTCGTAGCCAAGTCCGCCGTAGTCACGTCCGCCGTCGTCAAGCCGGGCCGCTACCACCTCCGAACAGGGAACCGCCACGGCTCACGCCACAACTATGCGCCCGCGGCCTTTCGCACACGCCGAATGACGCGCTCGACATCGCGCTTCGAATTGCGGGAGAGAGCGCGCCATTCACGCTCTCCGCGCGCCTCGAGCACACCCAATTGGTGACTGGCATCGCGCACGATTCGCGCAAGACTGCGTCGCGTGTCCTTGCCGCAGGTCTCGATCTGTCGCTCGATGGCATTCAGATCTCGGCGCACTTGGCGACCGAGAGCGCGCAACGATTTCGGCAATTCACTTCCCACGAGATCGAGTGCGGAACGCCTGACCGATTTCTTCTTGTCCGCGGTCTTCTTCCTCGGCGCCTTCTTCTTCGATGCCTTCCTGCTCGTAGCCGTTTTCTTTCGAGCCGCCTTCTTGGTCGCTTTCTTCGTCGCCTTCTTTTTGCCCGCTGCCTTTCGAGTCGCCTTCTTGGCCGCCATCGCCGAGCCCTCCATGTAGGGTCATCCCACGTGCGTGAATATAGCAAGAGGCGTGCCGCGATTCGCTCGCCAGATCGACTTCTGACCGCCGTGCCCGCGCAACCTACGAATCCAAAGCGGCAAACTGTCTCTACCCGAGGCGTGCTACCGCAATCGGCGTGGCCGAACCAAACACCCACCCGCGCTCGGATGCGGGCACACGATAGGCGGACGGCGACTCCGCTCAGCTACGAAGCTGGCGGTACGCGCGTTCGATTTGTTGAGCCTTGTCGTGCGCGAGATTTTGTAACTCCGCGCCGAGGTGAGCCACCTTGTCCGGGTGGTATTCCATCATCCTCGCCCGATAGGCGCGCTGAATCTCGTCGCTCGAAGCCGATCTGGACACACCGAGGATCTGGAAGGGATCGAAGGCCTCGGAATGGTTCGCGCGCGGCGAGTTGCCTCGCTCGGAGCCCGTCGACCCACTCGATGAGCCTGTGGGCGACGCCTTTCGAGACCGCGCATCAAAATAGTTCCGGATCTGACTGCGATAGGTCCACGCCAGCCAGCCGAAGACGAGCAGATCATCGATGCGACCAGCAAAGCCCAGGAAGTCGGGAAAGAGATCGTAGGGGAGGACGAAATAGATGATCGCGGCCACGATCAGCCCCTTCATCACCGTCTTTGGGTCCAGCTTCTCGAACATCATGAAATCCTAGCAGCGGGGCGCGTCGAGCATGACGACACCATCGCCGTACGATGGCCGCATCATGGCAGCACATTGGCAATCCAGTGGCCGCGAGCGATTGCTGGCCCGTATCCGGTTCCGATGTCGATGTCGATCGCACGCACCCGGTCCTCTAGCGTGAAGACGATCGACCAACCCTACAAAGAGTCCGATAGATCTCGAGCAAAGCCAAAGTATCCCGCTGACAATAGAGCAGGAGTGCCGCGCGGACTCGTGCTTCGTCCACACTCGTCAACTCTCCTTTGGCAATTGTCTCGAAGGCGCTCGACGCCGCCATACCATCGGCCACGCCGGACAGGTCGTCGTAACGCACGAGCGGTGCCAGAGCCGGTCCGACCTTTTTGATGGAGAAGGAGCCCTGGAACGCCGGGTGGTAGACGTTTGCCTGAACGATCGGCAACAAGTCGACAAGGCGACGAGTGATCGCGTCGAGCTCGTCCGCCCGCTCCGGAACGCACGCCGCAAGATCCTTCAGGCAACGCTTTTCATAGTTGCTGTACACGAGTATTGGCGCCTCATCGCGACCCAGTTCTGCGACTAACGCCTGCGCAAGCTCCACCCGTGGATCCCCTCGCCCGCTCGCCAAGTGCTCGCTGTGCTCGATCTCGTCGTCGGGCCCAAGTCGGTGTAGCGACCATTGGAAGGTGATCGCCTGAAACGGGTTCGTCCCCTCGAAGAGGGGAATCGCCGGACCGATCGTCTCGAAGTCAAGCGACCAGATCGGTGCAGCGACAGCCGCCATCACGCCCGAAAGCGCATCCGAAAACCAGACTCGCCCAGACTCCGTGACTGCGAGCATTCTCGCCTTGCGTTTGGCATTCGCGCCCGTCTGCCCAATCGACCAGGACAAAGGCTTCTGCGCAGTACAGAATGTCCAGAATCGGCAGAGATAGGGCTTCTTGCAAAATGCAGCGGGCTCTCGTTCGGGCGCCTGCGGCAAAGCCAACGACTCTTTCATCGCCTCGACCTGCACCCCGACGGCCGGCATCCCGAACGCGCTCAGCTCGTCGATCAATTCGACCCGATTAAACAACATGGACCAATCGATCTCGCCTCGGCCAAGCAGAAAGTTGGAATCGATATGGATCAACTCGGCCGAACCGATCTCCACACCGCTTCCATCGAGAACCCATTTTTGAATCGCCAAATCCGGGAGATGTTGGGCGCGCTTGACGCGGCTTGAAGACTTCACCTCGCGTAGCCCCCACAGCCCTCCCTCTCCGCCCCCACCACGACGCTCCAGGACATCGACGCGAATTCGAACGCCTTCGTATTCGAAGGCGGCTTCGAAGATTGCGGGAATAGACGGGTCGGACATGAAAGACAATGTCTGCGCAACCGCCGCGGCGTGATCGCTCATCGCCGCGTCCACCAGACGACCACCGGGGAAAAGCGCATGAGCGGCACGGCCCACTTCGTCGCCCACGCGGAAGAGATGACGCTGCGCCTCCGCAAGCGGCGTCGCCTGCTCCGGCGCGTGCAACTCGAGCCAGAGCCGGCGATCGCATTGGCGAGCCGCGAGATAGCGAGATTTGGACAGATAAAGGTCTGGCATCAGCAGCGTCTCGATCTCATGGCTCGATGCTAACCAAGGCTGACAGAAGCCGTCACTGTGCGGCCTGCTTTGCGACGAGTTCAACGCACACCCAGCCAGGACTTCGTCTATCTTCGCAGCCATGAGCAAGCACAAGAAGTTGAGACTGACCGTCGTCGAGCAATCCCCTCTTCGCAAAGGGGGAAGCGGAGCGGACGCCCTTTCCGAGACGATCGAATTGGCGCGTGCGACCGAGGCGCTGGGTTATGAACGTTTCTGGGTTGCCGAGCATCACAACATCCGGAGCATCGCCAGCACGAGCCCTGAAATCCTGATCGGGCAGATCGGCGCGGCCACGACGCGTATCCGCATCGGAAGCGGCGGCGTCATGCTGCCGCACTACAGCGCCTTCAAGGTCGCAGAGAATTTCCGTATGCTCGAAACACTCTTCCCGGGTCGTATCGATCTCGGCTTGGGGCGTGCGCCGGGCGGTGACCAGCGAACTGCAGCGGCGATGGCGTATCCGGCCGCGCCCATCGACGTCCGTGCCTATCCCGAACAAGTCGACGACCTGATCGGATTCCTCGGCGACCGACTCCCGGACGAACATCCATTCAAGTCACTGAGCCCAGGCCCCCGAACCGAGGGCATGCCGGAAATCTGGCTACTCGGCTCGGGTGTCGAGTCCGCCCAACTCGCCGCACATCGGGGCCTCCCCTTCAGCTTCGCGCACTTTTTCGGACAAGCCGCACAGGGGCCATCGATCGTCGAACACTATCGACAACACTTTCGCCCCTCGCGCGAATGCCGCGAACCCAAGGTTCATATCGCCGTGCAGGTGATGTGCGCCGAGACACAAGACGAAGCCGAATGGCACGCGTCGAGCCTGCGGCTTGGCCGAATCCAGATGGCGCGAAACCAGAAACGCGAAGGCATCGTGTCGCCGGAGGAAGCCTCGCAGCACGAGTTCACCCCCGAAGAGCTGCGCTTCCTCGAAACCTCAGGCATGCGTGGAACGACGGGCGACATCGCTCGAGTCGCCGCGGAACTCGATGAATTGTCCGACCAATATGCCACCGACCACTTCGGGATCGTCACGATCTGCTTTGATTTCAAAGCGCGCTTGCATTCGTACGAATTGCTGGCCGGGGCGTATCTCGACCCATAGGACAGCCAAGCGCTTTGAGCTTTCGTCGACGATCGGATTCCGGCCGGGCGTTGGCACACGCATTTGCCTGCGTGCGGCCTTGCCAGGGCCGAGTTCTCCCTTTCTGGCATCCGTTGTGGCATGCTATGCGCTCCGATTCAAAGAGACCAGTGCAGGAGAACGTCTTGAAACTTTTCGGTCACTGGAGCCTGTGCCTGCTCGGATTCATCTTGGCCGTCGCGTGCGCACAGGAGCCGCCGCCGCCTATTGATCCCGCGACCGTGATACGGCCGATCCCATTGGGCGACGTTGACTCCCACCCGGTCATTTTTCGAAATGTCTCGTATCGGATTCCAACAGGAACGATCGTCGGAGAGGTGCGCATTGGAAGCAGGGTGGTCGATGAAATGCGTTGGACCATCTCTCAGTCCAAGGCACTCGACTTCAACGTCTCGGTGACAGATGGCTTGCGACGACTTGGATACGACATGCGCGACTCTGCCGACGCGCTTTTCGACCCAGGCGCCGAGGTCAAGATTCGCTACGTGATGGCTGCGATCCTTCATTCGGTCGAGATGAATTTCGATTACGAACGCACTCGACGCACTCGACCGGAGGGCGTCGGGACGGCGGATGTCGAAGTCGAGGTTCAACTCTACGACGCGGTGGCGAAAAAAACCGTCTACAAGCGACTCTTCTCTGGCCACGGTGAAGATGAGGGCATGAAGCCGAATCCGGTCATTGGCGCCGTCGTCAACGCCGTTCTCAAGGCGACTGCTGATTCCAACTTCGTTGACCTGATTTCGGTGGCGCCCAAGTCGACGAATTCCGAGATGGCCTCGGTCGAAGAAGTAGACATGGCGACTTGCTCGCCCGATCAGTCGATGTCGCTTCCCGGTGATTTGCCGGAAGCGCTCGAATCCGTTCTCGAGATCCGGGTCGGAAGCATCGTCGGAACCGGCGTAATCGTCTCTCCCGATGGATGGATCTTGACTGCCGCCCATGTCGTGGACGGCGCGCCAGAGGTATGGGTCCGCTTCGCCAACGGTATTCAGCTACCAGCGACGATCGAGCATTCCGATACAAAATTCGATGTCGCATTATTGAACATCGCCGGACGCAACTTCCCTTGCTCGCGGGTCCGCACTCGACCCGGAATTCTCGAGATCGGCCAGGATGTCTTCGCGGTCAATCGCGCATTGGGCGATGATCCCGCCCCGATGGTGACCCGTGGCGTCGTCGGCGGTTATCCCGAGCGGGAAGGAAAACGCTATATCCAGACGGATGCGAGCGTGAATCCGGGAAGCAGCGGCGGCCCCTTGCTCGCAGCAGACGGAACGATCGCCGGAATCACAGTCGCGAAGATCATGGGAGTCGGATACGAAGGACTCGGCTTCGCTGTCCCGATCACCGATGTTATCCGCTATCTGGGCGTACGCCTAACCACCGATTAGCCGCCAATTAGCCACCAACTAACCACCAACCAGGCGACGCGATTCGCATCAGACCTTGATGCGAGCGAATTTCGGTTGCCGCTTCTCGAGGAAGGATTGAACACCTTCCTTGAAATCGGGCCGGCCGAAGCTCTGCCTCATCAAATCGATCGATTCGCGCAGGGCCGGATCGAGCTCCTGCTCGAGATTTTCCCAGACCTGCCGTTTCATGATCGCCATCGAAGTCGGCGAAACCGTGTCCGCTAGATGCTGCACGTAGCGCGTAACGAAGGGAATCAACTCGTCGTGGGGCAGCACCTGATTGACGAGCCCCATGCGAAGCGCTTCCGCCGCATCGATCTTGCGCGCTGACAGCAAGAGGTCGAGAGCATGCGCCGGACCAACCAGCCTCGGTAGATTCCAACCGATACCCCACTCTGCGATCAACCCACGCTGGGCAAAGGCGGTGGTGAAGATCGCCTTGTCCGAAGCGAAACGCATATCGGCAAAGAGCGGAATCGCAAACCCCAGCCCGGCCGCGGGACCATTGATCGCAGCGATGACAGGCTTTCGAATGGCCATCATATAGGCATAGGGGCCTTGGAATCCTTCCATCGTCGAGTCGCCGGGTTGAGCCTGTTTCAATTCGGCGGAGCCCTCTCCCATCGCGCCGGCCTTGCCTTCGCCGAGCCCCTGCAGACCCTTCAGGTCGGCGCCAGCACAAAACCCGCGCCCCTCTCCTGTCAGCACGATGGCTACGACTCGCTCATCTCCCTCGGCCTCGGCCATCGCGTGTTGAAGTTCGTCGCCCATCCGGTTCGTGAAGGCGTTCAGCTGTGCGGGTCGATTGAAGCGAATTGTCGCAACAGGACCTTCAACGTCATACAAAATGTGTTCGTACATCTCATTCTCCTCAGCCGAGGGGCTGCTCGCCCCGTTCATTTTCTACTCGATCTAGATTGCCGTCGGTCGCCAATCGGGACCATGCCACTGTGCGAATACGACTTCGATGCTTCGACGAACGATGAATCCGAGCTTTCGATAGAGGCGGATCGCATTTTCGTTCCCTTCGAGAACATGCAACATCGCCTCGTCTCCCCGCGCCCGGATCGAAGCGGCCACATTGAGGGTCAACTCGGTCGCCAATCCCTCACCACGCACATCGGGATGGGTACAGACCGCGCTGATCTCGACGAAACCGGGTAGG
This sequence comes from uncultured Spirochaetaceae bacterium, assembly GCA_964565565.1. Taxonomy (GTDB): domain Bacteria; phylum Myxococcota_A; class UBA9160; order UBA9160; family UBA4427; genus UBA4427. The sequence continues at coordinate 107,116 of CAZMFM010000001.1, forward strand.
CGAAACCGTTCGCCCGCCATGGCCAGGAGACGGCCGTCGCGACGAAGCCCGACATAACGTCCCAGCTCATGCGTGCGCGGAGCAAAGGGGCCAGGCTCCGTCAACTCGGCGAGCGCCAACATTTCCGGCGCATCCTCAGCGCCGAGGTCCAGCAACGCGACGCCCGACGGATCGGACAGATCTTGGGCGATCATCTGTAGACAAGTTCCACGAAAATGTTCTTCCCAGCCCGGCGGAACCACCGGCACGGCATCGCGGAAGAGTCCGCAAGCCCCTTCGAGACCGACGACTCCGCCGACTCGATCCCAGACGTCCGGGCCAACCTCGTCCACTGCGCTGAAGACGTTGACTTCAGGATCGAATTGAAGGAACGCCGCGGTTGAAGTCGAGGCCGTGAACCGAGACAACGGTCCGCACAGGGAATGCCAGACGGGATTGTCCAGCACCCTTGCCGAGGAATCATCGATCGAGAGTTCAGCCATGGCTAGAGCGGTAGCGAAGTTCCGCCCTTCCCACCAAGTAAAGCCAATCAGATCACCTTCTTCTCTCGCAACGCACTGATGCGATCCCAATCCCAACCCAGCACGTCCAAGAGAATTTCCTCGGTATGCTGACCGAGTTCCGGAGCGACCCGTCGGATCGAGCCCGGAGTTTCGGAGAGCGCGACCGGGAGACCGACCATTTCGGTGGGCCCATGATCGGGGTGATCCACTTCCGTGACATAGCCGTTCGCCCGGACCTGCGGGTCCGTGGCCAGGTCATCCACCGAATTGACGACGGTGTAGATGAGATCCGCTCCGTCCGCGCGAATCCGTTCGAGCCAGACCGCGCGCGGTTGAGAGGCGAAGATCTCGTCGAGCAAAGCCACACAGGCTTCCGAGTTCTGCGAGCGATTCGCCATATTGTCGAAGCGCGGATCCGAAGCCAGATCCGAACGTCCGATGATCCGCGCAAAGTCGACCCAGTAGCGATCCGGTTGCAACATCGCGAAGGCCAACCATTGATCGTCCTGACAGCGATAGTGGTTCCAAAGCGGGTTGTACGCCTTGTGCCGGAAAACGCGCGGCATGGCCATGCCTGCCATCAACTTCATCGAGACCGACAGTCCCTGAAGAAACGTCATCGAACCGAGATGAGAAGCATTCACTTCTTGTCCGATCCCGAATCGCTCCCGAGCGACCACGGCCGTCATCACGCCATAGGCGAGCATGATCGCACCCATCTGGTCGGCGATGCCCCCGGCAATACTCAAGGGCGGCATGCCCGGTTCGCCCGCAGCGTTCATGATGCCCGAGCGTGCCAACCCCAGATGATCGAAGGAGGGTTCTGCACTCTCTGGACCTTCCGGGCCATAACCGGTCGCGCTGGCATAGATGAGTTTAGGATTCACCGCGCGCAGCGATTCGTAATCGATACCGAGCCGCCCGGCGACACCCTTTCGAAAGTTCTGCACGAAGATATCTGCTTTCGCGACCAACGCGTGAACGATCTCGACCGCTTCGGGTTGCTTCAGGTCAAGGGTGATCGATCGCTTGTTGCGATTGTTCGCCTCGAAATACCAATTCGGCTTGTCGCTCGTATCCTGTCCACCCGCCGCCAGCAACCAACGACCAGGGTCTCCTGTCTCGACCTGTTCGATCTTGATCACCTCGGCACCCATATCGCCCAACATCGCGCTGCAAACGGGACCTTGTTGCCAGATCGTCCAATCGAGAACGAGCATTCCTTCGAGGGGGAGGGTCGGAGCAGGAGGCATGGGCTTTCATTCCTTGTATTAGTCGTGTTCGTCAATCGATGCCCGGGCGGACCAAGGCGAAAAAGACGCCACTAGAGCGAGACACTCTCTGGCTTTCCATCCTCTTTCGCTTTCGCCACGTTGGCCGAGCGCGCTTCGAGGAGCGTCGGCATCATTCCGTCGAGCTCATCATGGTCCAGGAGGTGATCGCTCGAAAACGATCGGATCACCGCCGGCTGCTGCATGATTCCAACCAGGCCGCGCGCGACGTGAATGATCTGCCCGTTGCACGCTTGGCTCGCGTCCGAGGCGAGCCAGGCGACAACCCGGGCAATCGGCTTTCCGCCCTCGAGGGGATCGTCAAGGTCGATCTTGCGACCGCTTCCCTCGATCAAATCGAATGTCATCCGCGTCGCCGCGCCCGGCGAGATCACATTGGCCGTGGCCCCGTACTTGGCCAGCTCCAGCGCCAAGGTCCGCGAAAAGCCGGCAATGCCAGCTTTGGCCGCGGCGTAGTTCGCCTGCCCGAAGTTTCCGTAGAGGCCGGAGACCGAAGAAAAATTGATCACGCGACAATTTGCACGCCGCGACTCCCGGATATATTGGGCGAAGGGTCGCGTGCAGCAATAATGGCCCTTGAGATGAACCGCGATCACGGCGTCCCAGTCCGCTTCCTCCATATTGAAGATCGTTTTGTCGCGCAGGATCCCGGCGTTGTTCACCAGGATATCCAGCGCGCCGAAGCGATCGACCGCAGTCTGGAAAAGAGAGCGTCCGCCGTCGACCGTCGCCACCGACTCGTAGTGGCCGGCGGCCCGACCACCGGCCGCCTCGATCTCCGCCACGACGTCATCGGCGACCCGTCCAGAGCCGCCGCCATCGACCTCGCCACCCAGATCGTTCACGACGACGCTCGCTCCTTGTGAGGCGAGGTCGAGGGCGATTTCCCGCCCGATTCCACGGCCCGCTCCAGTGACGATCGCAATCTTCCCGTCTAGTACGCCCATCTCGTAAGACCTCCAACAGTCTGGGTTCACGTGGCGCCGCCGTCGAATCGCGCGAGCCCATCGCCAGCCTGAGCCCTCGCAACGACCTTCCGCCGCCGTCTATAGAATACTATCGTCTTCGATCACTCTTCGAGCCCGTTCGATTCGATTGGAATTTTCATTGCCCCGGCCCACGACCGCCTCGCTCCAGCAAACCACCCCGCCCGATTCAATCCAAATCCTCTACTTCACGCCCGAGGACGCCGCCAGCACGCTTCCGAACCCCCGGCGCCCCAATGCCGCGAATGCCGCGAATGCCGCGAACGCCTATGACGGACAACCGTCGGCCGTAGAGACAGGCGCAGGTGCAGGCCGATGAAAGCGCGCAAGCAGGAGCAGGAAGATGCGCGAATCGAGGTCACGGAAGTCTTTCCCAACATCCTGCGGATGGAACTGCCGATCACGATGCCAGGCCTGGGGCATGTCAACTGTTATGCGCTACTCGACGACGACGGGGCGGCCATCGTCGATCCCGGTTTGCCGGGCCCGAGCACCCAGGAAGCCTTGCGACATCGACTGGCTCAGGCCGGACTGAGCGAAAAGGACGTCCACACCGTCATCATCACCCATTCCCATCCCGATCATTTCGGCTGCGCCAGTTGGCTCGCCCAGTCTGCGGGTGCCCGGATCGTCGCCTATCAGAGCTTTGGCTGGGGGATCGGCGCGGGACCAGACCACAAACACGAGCATGAGCACGCACACGGCCACGAAGTCTCGGTCGAAGACATCCAGGCCCACCACGATGCAATCGCGTCCGAGGCCGAAGCCCACACGGACGAAGACCGAGAACCGATCTCGATGCAGGAACGCTGGCGGCGACATGCGGGGAGACCTTCGCCGTGGGGCGGTAGCCCGCTTGGACCGCCCAGGGTCGACGGAAAGCCGTCGGAGATTGCCAAGCTGATGATGGAGGGCGACGTATTCCCCGACATCACCCATCCGGTCAAGGATGGAGACATCTTGCGTCTGGCCGGTCGCGATTGGTTCATCCGCCATACCCCCGGACACACCGCCGACCATATCTGTCTTCATTGTCCTGAACTCGAGGTCTATCTCGCCGGCGATCACGTCTTGCCAACGATAACCCCGCATATCGCGGGAACCGGGCCAGCCAGCAATCCCCTCGAAGTCTTCATGGAATCCCTCGACAAGGCGGCGGAGACGAAATCCGTCAAGCAGGTATTACCCGCTCACGGAAACCCCTTTGCAGACCTGGCGGGGCGAACACAGGATATCAAGCGCCACCATCACGAACGCCTCCTTCGCGTAAAGGAAATCGGCGAAGAGCTCGGTCCGGCATCGGTCGTGGATTTCTCCAAGAAGCTCTTCAAGGAACGCAGCTGGGGCATGATGGCGGAGAGCGAAACCTACGCTCACCTCGAATACCTTCGCCACGAACGCGAGGCCGAAAGCTACCGGGAAGACGGGCAGATATTCTATGTTATGCGTTAGCCTGGCACAGGCCAGCGAGCGCCCACCCTGTTTCGGATGATCGCAAGATCCCATCTCGTAGGTCGATACATTCAAGAGTCGCGCTAGCGCTCCGAGGGGTCGGAAGCCGAGAGCACCCCGGCGCGTTCGAGTGCGTCGATGTGCGCGCCGTCATAGCCTAGAAGCGACCCGAGCACCTCGCGGTTGTGCTCGCCCCGGGTGGGCGCCGAGGCCCGAATCGCATTGCGTGACTCCGAGAAGCGAGCCGGAGGCTTCACCAGAGGGCGCGTCCCGCCCCGCCGATCGTCGACGTCCACCAATAGGTCGCGCTCACGCGACAGGTCGCTTGCGAGGGCATCCCGAATCGGCAAGACCGGACCACAGGCAATTCCGGCCTCGCCGAGTTGCTCGAGAACGGCCTCGCGCGAAGGCTGCGCCTCCATCCAATTCTCGATGGCCGCACGGCGAAGGCGCTTCTTCTCCTCCAATGCTGCACCAGGTGGTGTTGGATCGACGACCCCATGCGTTTCGGATACCAGCCGCCAGACATGCGGGGCCGATCCTGCGACAGCGATCGCGCCGTTCGCCCCTGCCTGGTAGATCGGATTCATGATGCGCTCGTCGGGCAGATCAAGCAGCGCGTTATTCACCTCGCTATACGTGGCCAGCAACGCATCGTAGAGGGGAACTTCGAGTCGCTGGCCAAGGCCGGTCGCCTCGGCCACACGCAACGCGGCAAGCAGCCCGACGGTCGCGTGTAGTGCCGCGGTCGTATCCGCGTGGGCCTGGTTGGTTTGCGCGACCGGCTGATTGGCGTATTCGGCCTGGTCGGCGAGGATACCGGAGACCGCATGCACGATCGGAGCGTAGGCGCGGCGATCGCGCCAGGCTGAATCGGATCCGAAACCGTTGATCGAGACCAGGATGGCTTTTGGATTTGCCCGATGGATCACCTCCCAGGAGAGTCCCAGCCGGTCAAGAACGCCTGGCCTGAAATTCTCGACCACCGCGTCACAATGACGCACGAGATCGAGCACGATGGCCAACCCCTCCGGCTTCTGCAGATCAATCGAGAGGCCGCGCTTTCCGGCGTTGACCCATTGGTAGAAGGCAGACATCCCAATGTCGTGTTTGGGCGCGATCACCCGGGACTCGTCCCCGGTTGGCGGCTCGACCTTGATCACCTCGGCGCCCATGTCCGCGCAAATCCGGGACACATAGGGACCGGCCACGACCCGGGCCAGGTCGAGAATCCGAACACCTGAAAGTGCGCCGGTCGAGAATTTTTCAACGCCGCTCACATCCCAAGCCTAGCGGTGTCGGGATCCGCAATCCTCCTTCAATCGGGGCAATGCATTGCATCTCGCCCGAGATGCTGCACTCTTCGGCGCCATGGCCCACGATTCACACCGCACTCCCTCGGATCGCGACCGTCCTCCAGCCGTGCTCGTCGGCGTACAGCTCCAGGGCGTTTCCGACGAAGCCCTGGCCAGCTCGCTCACGGAGCTACAGCGATTGGCCGAAACCCTCGGCCTAGAGGTGATCGGTCGCGTCAGCCAGAAACGCAAAGGCCTCGGCGCCGCCAACGTGCTGGGCTCCGGCAAGCTCGCTGAGTTGGCGACCTACACGGGCGGGTCGGGCATCGTCCCGCGTTATGCACCACCCGGTTCTCAGTCAACGCCCGAGGCGCTGGCCGACGACCGCGAAGCGGGCGGGCCCGAAACTTCTTCCGGCCCCGAGAGTGACGAAGACGACAAGGCCAATCAAAGCGAGGGCGACGATCCCTTCGACGTCACGCCGGCCGGGGACCAGGAAGAGTCCAAAGAAGCGGTCACGGTCCTGGTCGATCAAGATCTGTCGCCCACCCAGATGCGAAACCTCGAAAAGGCCACCGGCGTCGAAGTGCTCGACCGCTCGATGGTCATCCTGTCCATCTTCCAACGCCATGCCCGAACGCGCGAGGCCAAGATCCAGGTCGAAATCGCACGCCTCAACTACATGGCGCCGCGGCTGCGCGAAGCCAACGCCGGCTCTGAACGACAGCGCGGCGGCGTGGGCGGAAAAGGAGCCGGCGAATCTGCCCTCGAGCTCGGTCGACGCGCCACCCGTGACCGCATCGCCGAACTGCGGCGAACGCTCACCGTGGTACAACGCGAGGCGGATACCCAGCGTAGCCGCCGGACCCGAAACGATACGCATAGCGTGGCGCTAGTCGGCTACACCAACGCCGGCAAATCACGGCTCATGCGAGCGCTCACACGCGACGAGATGTACGTCGCGGACCAACTCTTTGCCACCCTGGACACGACCGTACGGGTCTTGATGCCTGAAACGCGTCCCCGCATCCTGCTCAGTGACACCGTCGGCTTCATCAAGGACCTGCCCCACGACCTCGTCGCCTCTTTCCGCTCCACCCTTGAAGAAGCCAAAGACGCCCACCTTCACCTTCATGTCCTCGACGCCTCCGACCCCGCCTTTCGCGAGCAATGCGACGTGACACGCGAGGTCTTGGCGGAAATCGGTGCCGAAAGCCACCCCCGCCTGCTGATCCTGAACAAGAGTGACCTGCTCGATCCCGAGCAACACGCGGCACTCGAGAAGGAATTTCCCGAGGCCGTGATACTCTCGGCGCATTCGAGCCACGACATCACCCGACTCCATGGACTAGTCCAGGACTTCTTCGAAGAGTCGATGGAAGAAGAAGAGTTCGTAATCCCCTACGACCAACAGGCCAAGGTCGCCATGCTGCACGAGCGGTGTCGCGTGCTCGACGTGCGCTACGAAGAGCAAGCGACGCACGTTCGTGTTCGTGCGCCCGCTTCGTTGCTCGCAGAGATGCGCGGCGAACTCCAGGCGACTAATTCGCCCCCACCTGTCGACCAAGCCCCTTGAACGCCCTCTTCGTACGCTCTGAAATCTCCTCCGGCGCGAGAAGCTTGAGTGGAGCGCCCGTAAGACGCTTCATGGGATGTTCGAGTCCTCGTCGTTCCATCTCTCGCATCAGCTCGACACCTTCCCAGGCACGAACGAATGCGTAGCGAAGCTCGTCTTCATCCAGACTATTGAACCAATCTGCCAGCCCGAGCTCACTCAAGACCTCGTTGCGTCGACAGCTTCCGTCGACGATTGTGTGATCCGTCACGTCGTAACAGCCCTCGTTCAACACATCGAGGAAACGCAGATAGGTCTGCATCGAAGGCCATTGCTTGCCCCGTTCGATCTGACTCACAGTGTTCTTCGTGACACCGACGAGCTCAGCCACTTCATCTTGCTTGAAATTGTTTCGGCGCCGTGAAAAGCGAAAAAAATCGCCCAACGTCGACAGCCGATCCGTCATCGTATCGCCTTGACTCATTTGCGTGCCTCCAGAATAAGTCTATCTATTACATTGACTATTCTGATGAATTGTCCTCAAATGTCAAATTCAATCAATATATAGCGTTGACTGGACAGAAATGGCTTTGCTATTGGACAGGCCGAAGGGTCGCCGAAAGAGCACGCGAACCGTCGGGGGGTTCAAGGATCAAATTGGAATTGGATATGGGTATAGACGGCTGAGGCTGCTCCGATCGCTCCTCCTCAAGCGTCATGCAGATCGCGTCGGACGGCGGCCCTTCTTTCGCTCTCCTAAGACGAATCTCGAGCGACCCGATCGATCGATGCGATGTGCGAAACGGAGCGGTGGGCGCGGTGACATAGGAAGGACTCGCATTGCCTCCGGTTTCGATGCGAGAACGCGAGTTGATGAGTCGAGTCGATCAATGCGGCGACTCGAAACACATGTCCGCGTCTGCGATAGGCAGTCTTCCGATGCGTTGCCGACTTCCCCGCCCACCGCTCTACTTCGCCGCAAGCAAGGACAGCACCGGCGCCGATCTGCCCTCGATTCGCCGCGCCCGAGCTTCCGAAATCGGCCCACGACGCGATCTCGAAGCAAAGACGACATAACGAAGGGGGCCGCCGGGAACGACCGCATCGAACGGAAAGCAAGTGATCAGCGTCAATTCGGCGAGACCACTCGGGAGCAATAGATCGGTCCTCGACTCATGGACGACCTCCATTGCATCAACGCGGTAGCGTTCCGGACCTTCCGGACTCTCGAGAATCAATTCGTCACCCGCTTCGAGATCTCTCAAGAACGCAAAATGTGTATCGCGATGTCCAGCGATCACGATATTGTCCTGTACGCCCGGCTTCGCACTCGCGCTGACGTGTGCCGGGCCGAAGGCCAGCGATTGTCCGCTCGATCCCGCAAGAACGTAGAAGTCCTCCGAGATGCCAGGCACAACGAGATGAGCGACCGGCCAGGTATCGGCCCAGGGCCACGGACGGGCTTGCGGCTCTCCGGCGAGAACACGAACCCACGCCTTCTCGATCAGGAATTGCGCGAGTTCCGCCTTGACCGGAATCCAGAGCCCGTTGGCGAGCAGGACCAGGCCCGACAAAGCGATCCAAAAGACTGCCGCCTCGGTCGCGCGCTTCACTCTCCCTGCCTGCGACGCCGGATCCGCCCGCCGGCCCAGAACAATCCCGATGCGCCTAACATGGATGATCCGATCGAAATGAAGAGCATCGCGGGTGTGGCGCCCATGGGCAGCTGTCCGGGCGGAGCGAAGGCCAGTGCCTGTGACATCACCACCGGCGCGCTGGCCTGTTTCTGGTCGAAGGGATTCGACGAGGTCCCCGGCGGCGGCGCAAGGCCAGGCTCTGCCCCGCCCTTTTCGAGTCCGAACAGCTTCCGCAAGCTCCAACCTCGCGGAAGCAGCGAAGGCACCGCACGCGTCACGAGATCAACATCCACGGGAGCGGACGGGGTCACATCGACCGCGACCAGGCTCGTCCACCGCGTCACCAGGTGATGAATGATGCCGAGTTCCGCCACCTCCTGCGAAACGCGCTCGACTTCGGCCCCGTCATGGAGGGAATTCATCAGCGATGCGATCTTGCGTCGAGCCCAGAGCCGCCCCACGCCTGCATGCTTCGATCCACCTCGCACATCGAGATCAACGCGGAAGTCCTCGACGCCCCGCCGGCCGGTCAACATGACCTCTCCAACACTCGCCGGCAGTCGCGCTGCAATCACAACAGGCTCTCCGAGGTAGACATCGGGCAGGCGCTTCGGCCAGGCCTCGACTCCAGAGGCGTCCCAAGCAATCGCCAAGTCATGAAGCACGGGACTCTCGAGCTTCGCGAAGAGTTCGCCCATGCGCGCCTCGACCTCCGCCGGGCTCGCGATATAGGTGAATGTTCCACGTCCAAA
>CAZMFM010000002.1:0-109942 GCA_964565565.1 uncultured Spirochaetaceae bacterium
TCGTCCATCAAGCCTTCGGGAATCGAATCGTTGGGTCCGGGTTTGAACCACTTTTCGTTGGGGTAGTGAACGAATTCGGCCTTTGCTCTTTCTTCGCCGAGGTAGTAGTCGTTGTAAAAATAGTTGTTGCTCATTCGCTCGAGGTACTCGCCGAGTGCCGAGCACAGGGCCGCGTCTTTGGTCGCGCCTTTTCCGTTCGTGTAACAGATGGGCGACTCGGCATCGCGGATATGGACGGACCACACGTGGGGAACGATATTTCTCCATGCCGCGATTTCAATCTTGATCCCGAGCGATTGGATCAGGCCGCTCATGTTGGCGATCGTTTCTTCGAGCGAGCAATCCTTTCCCGGAATCATGGTTTTGGCGCCATCTACGGCACCGTTACTAGAGCCACCCTCATAAAGAAGGCCCGAGTCTTGTCCCAAAACAGGGACGGAATCGACTTGGAAATCCAGATTGTTTTGAATCACACGTTTTACAGTGCAGCGATCCATCGCACGAATGATTCCTTCCCGATCCCTCTCGGATATTTCTTCAGGAAGCTCAGCACGAATTTTGAAGGTTTGTTGATACCTGTTTTCAGGGTCAACGATGTTGTCCTGAACGATGCTGATGTCTTCGGTGGGAATACCTCTTGCGTTGCAGTAGGCCTTGGCAAAATAGGCCGCGCAGAGTGCAGACGAGGCCAGGAAATAGTCAAATGGACCTGGAGCCGTTCCATCCCCCTTGTATCGAATGGGTTGATCGCTGATGACCGTGAAATCGTCAAAGCTGGCTTCCAGCCTGAGGTTGTCCAGAAATTTGACTTTTACCTGCATGTTGTTTCCCGGGGTTGGCTCATCGGTTCATCCGCTCTTCGCTCGAGCTTGGCGGCCGAAGTCGAAGGCCCGACTCCGCTTGAAGAAGAATCGAGAGGAGAATACGACGTTGAGGCTCGACTTTTCAGCAGGGTACCGATATCGGTGCCACAAAGAACCCATGTCGTCGAAAACGGAATCCTGGTCGGGTGGCGCGCGGGCAATCCACTCGAGGCCGTTCACTCGTACAGGCACGACCGGGTAGTCACTGGCACAAGGGGCGCCCTCGGTCACGAGTGCGACCTGTACGGATGCCGCGTAGGCAGTCGCAGCAGCGCCTACCATTCGATAGCAGGACTGACTCGTACCACCGGAGACGGGGTATCCGGTTGAAGCGAGATCATTGAAGAGCCTTTGTATCAGCTCTGTGTTTCACCGATTCAAGGTGAGATTCGCTGGCAAGATGATCTCAATTCTCGCTCCCGGAATGCTGTATGGGTCGTCGCTACGGAGATATCGCGAAGCGAAGTCGGCTCGGAGTCTCCACGAGATCGAATCAATTTTTTTGTTGGATTGCCACACCGTCAAAGAATTCGATCATCTCGGCGGAGGTGAGCTCAGGGTCTTCAGACAGCATCCAATGTCCTAGACCTTCGAAATACCTGACGTTGTCGGAGCCGAGGTATTGCGCGGTGCGTTTGGCACGATCCTCGGACAGGAAGCGGTCTTCCCTTCCATACAAAAGGCGGACCGGCATACGCGGTTTTCCGTCTTCGGGCATGTTCCTGATTGGGCCTCCGTCGGATCGGTAGGATCCGATCATCGTGTCGTACGCGTGATCGCGGTCCCAGGCGCTCATGTAAAGTGCGATTTCGTCCTCTGCAAATGTTCCTGGCCGACTGGTTGCAACCAGTCCCATGTCCGCAGTCATTTTCAGCCCGACGGTTCGGGAGAGAATTTCTGCGAGGAACGGCATCCTGAAAAACGTTCGGTACCAGCTGATCTTGGATGTGTTGTCGGTTTCGGCGAGGGTGTTGGGATGGCCCACATTGAAGACCAGTGCTGACGCGACACGATCACTGGCTTCAAAGACGAGATGCCAGACGACGCCCGCTCCGACATCGTGACCCGCTAGATGCGCCTGGCTCCATTCCATGGCGTCCATCAGCCCGAGGATATCCGTTCCGTAGGCTCGGTTCGTATACGAAGAGCGTCCGCGTGGTTTGTCAGAGCGGTTATAGCCGCGCAGATCGACGGCTGCGACGCGGTAGCCAGCGCGCGCAAGCGCGGCCATCTGATGGCGCCATGAATACCAGAACTCTGGAAATCCGTGTATCAAAATGATTGGCGCTCCAGATTCAGGGCCCGCGAAAACGACATGCAAACTCACGTCACCGGTCTTGATTCGCCGCGAGTCAAGCAGCGTTCGGATTTCGGATTCGGCGATTGCGACCTCATCGATGTTCGAGCGCCCGCCGCTGAACCAAAGTCCGACTAGGCCCACTACGAAGGCGGCGAGCACAACGAAAATCCATGCGAGGAGTGTCATCGGCTGCGCTTAGAACGTAACGGCCATGCCGGCCTGCACTGCAGGGCGGTCGCCGATTCGTTCGAGCCATGCGGGTAGTCGAGGCTTTTCGATGAGGGCCGGAAACTGCATGTCCAGTCCGGCTTTCAGCCATGGATAGTGCATGATGTCCGCAATGGAATACTCGCCGGCGATGTAGGGACGCTCGTCGGATAGTATCCGGTCCAGTACTTCCGTTAGTCGCAGGGTTTCAGCCAAGAAGATGTCAAGCATGCCAGGTATTTTGTCGTCCTCATCGGCCGTCAGTTGGCTGTTGAAGCGACCGAGAGTAGGCCCGATATTCGCGGCCTGGAAAAAGGTCCCCTGCAATGCGCCGTAGCGTGCCCCTCCATCTCGCGGCAAGAGCAATCCGGCTTTGTCATATTGGTCGCAGAGATAGATCAGGATCGCCCCCGACTCCCAGACGGTCGTGTTGCTCTCGTCATCTCGGAGGACCGGGATGCGTGCGTTCGGGGAAAATTTCATGAACGATTCTTGCAACTGGTCGCCGCGAGACCTGTCGATACACTCCGTCTGGTAGTCGAGATCGAGTTCAGCGAGGGCAATCGTTACCTTGCGTACGTTGATGGCTGTGTTGTCTCCGTAAAGGGTGAGCATCTTCGAAACTCCATTAGGTGGTCGTAGTGAGGGTTTGCAGCTTGAACCGCGCGAATAGCCTGAGCTAGAAAGAGGGGAGACCGAGCGACGACCGTCGAACCACTAGGCGTCCTTCGGAATTGGAACGAACCGCGCGCGGACACGCGGACTGCTGAGCGGTATGGCGCCGACGGCTAGCAGCACAAGGGAGACCGCAAGGATCCCTTCTCCACTGGCGATGGCTCCACCAAGTGTCGCGAACAGCCCCGCACGAAACGCCGCACCCGACGTCACGGCGACTGCGTACTTCCAGAAAGACATCGTCGAGAGAATCGCTCCGATCTGAAAGATATGTTTCGGCCCGAACGGGTAGGCACAGATCAGTGCCAACACGAAGGCGGCCGATCGACCTCCGCCTAGCGAGAGATGGGAGCGCCAGTGGTCGGGTACGTGTCGCAGCAAGGCATCGCGACCGGCGACAGTCGCGACGGCGTACTTGAAGAAAGCGGAGAGCGCCAGGCCGGTTGTTGCATACACGGTTCCTGCGAGTGGTCCGAAGCAGATCCCCGAGGCCACGAGCAAGATTGAGGATGGCACCAGAACCGCGAATCGGAAGCCGAGGATTCCGACGTAGAGCAGAGGCCCCCAGACGCCGGCAGCCGCGACGAGTTCCCGGAGCGACTCGACGCTCCACTCCAGATCCAGCCTCTGGCGCAGCTCGATCGACAAGAGCCCGAGTCCGAGAACAATGGCGGCGAGCAGTGCCCATCGAGCCGCGGAGACACCGAGAAAGGGGCTGCTAGGCGTCATGCTGGAGAGGCGGCGCGTGCGTCGATGCGACCGCGCCATCGGTTTATGATCCGGACGAGGCTCAACATGACGGGCACCTCGACCAGGACGCCGACGACCGTCGCGAGTGCGGCCGGAGAATCGACACCGAAGAGCCCGATCGCGACGGCGACGGACAACTCGAAGAAGTTCGACGTCCCGATGAGCGCCGCGGGGGCCGCTATCGAGGTCGGGAGTCGCCAAACCCAGGCCCAGAAATAGGCAATCGCGAAAATGAGATAGGCCTGAATGGTAATCGGGATGGCGATCAGGCCGACGGCCAGCGGGTCTCCAAGAACAGACTCAGCCTGCATCCCGAAGAGGACAGCCACGAGCAGCAATAGACCATATGAGGTCAGCGGAGAGAATCGGCCGGCGAAGCGGTCGACGGCCCCAGCGCCGCCTCGGCGCATTAAAGCTCGGCGCGCCAGGAATCCTGCGGCGAGCGGGAATACGACGTAAACGGCAGTGGCCAGTGCCAGCGTTGTCCACGGAACGACGACATCCGCCACGCCAAGCAGGAACGCGACGAGGGGTGCAAACGCGACGAGCAGGACGAGGTCATTGATCGATACCTGAACGACTGTGAACGCGGCGTTTCCTCCGGTGAGTCGGCTCCATACGAAGACCATTCCCGTGCACGGCGCCGCACCCAGGAGAATCAATCCGGCGATATAGCCATTCGCCTTCTCGGGCGGGATCCACTGACTAAAGGCAACGCCCAGGAAGAGGGTGCCTAACGCGAGCATCGTGAAGGGCTTGATCAGCCAATTGGTTGTGAGGGTGAGCGTCAAGCCCTTGGTCCAACCCGGCGCGCTGGCAAGTTGTGAGAAGTCGACTTTCACCATGGTCGGGAAGATCATCAACCAGACGAGGCAAGCGGTCGCAAGGTTGACACTGCCGACCTCGAACGTTCGCAACCAATCAAAGGCCCAGGGAGCGGTGGTCCCGAATACGAGACCTGCCGCGATCGAGAGGAAGACCCAAAGTGAGAGATAGGTCTTGAACGCGCCGAGATTTTCGGTCTGCGACATGATCGAGTTGGCGTCCGGCCCTGTTGTCATCGGACGGCTTGACCGGGCGAAGAGGGGCTCGCGGCGCTCTTTGGGCTGCGTCGTCTTGTCATGCCGCAGCGCCTTTGGCTTGCCCGGAGCATGCCTCGAGCGCATTCGCTACGCCGCGCAAGCTCGAGATCACTGAACTGACTTCGAGTGCGTAGTACATTTCACGGCCTCGCTTTTCAGCGCGAACCAAGCCCGCACGCTTTAGCAACGCCAAGTGCCGGGACACGCCTGAGAAATGAATCCCGCAGCATCTGGACGCTTCGGTCACGGTCAGTGGCCGATCGCTTGCGGCGAGGTGTGCCACGAGCGCGAGACGCATGGGGTCGCAGAGCGCCTGAAAGAAATCGGCTCGGAGGTGGTCCTCCAGGGCGGCCATGAATTCGGCGGGGAGATCGGTGTCCTGTGGCATGTCTGAAAATTATCATATTTGCGCATGCATGCAAATGGAATTTTCAATCCACGATCGGGCGGGCAGGGCGGGCTCTGCTCACAGCGCCAGTGCCGACGTGATTCAGTCCACGCGCGCCTTGCTCGATCGGCCGTATTGGAAGATTACGACATTCCATGTATACATGGAATATGGAATTAACAGATGCCACGGATTGTCTTTCTGCGATCGCCCATGAAGGTCGGCTGGTTCTGGTTCGTCGACTCATCCAGGCGGGACCGACCGGTATCAGCGCCGGCGGGCTCGCAGAATTCGCGGGAATCGGTCCAACGACGGCATCGGCTCAACTGTTGGTCTTGGCCAATGCCGGGCTGGTGAAAGGCATCCGCAAGGGCCGCCAGGTCACCTATGTCGCGGACTATGAGCGGATGCGCCGTCTACTCACCTTTCTGATGCTGGACTGCTGCAGTGGCGAGACGGAAATCTGTGCGCCGGTCGCAAAGGCATGCTGTCCATGAGTGCGCTTCGAGGCCAGGGTGAGCTGAAGCAGTTGATTGAACTGAACCGAACCTGCGCGTGCCTACCTGTTGACCGAATGGCGGTGGATGCCGCGATCGCGGAGCAGAGTACTCATGAAGGGTTTTCGGATCTGCTTGCGGATCGGGAAAATCTGTTCGCCGGGTCGGTGGTCTTCGTTTCGCAGGCCGATGTCAATGCAATGCAAACGCAGATCGCCGAGATCGAGGCGACAACTGACTTACCCGGCTTTCGGGTAGCGGCGCTTGGTCGATCGACTTCTTCGGCCTTGTCCGTGCAGCAAGGGACACGAGGCGGAATGGTCGGATACGACTTCCATCTCACTCCGGACGGGCCCCGCCTAATCGAGGTCAACACGAACGCGGGTGGGGCATTCTTGATGAATGCGCTCGAGGCGGCGATCGGTGCACCGAGTTGGACGCCTAACGTCGAGACGAATCTGGTTGGCATGTTCGAGAGCGAGTGGCGTCTTGCCGGTCGATCTGGCCGGCCAAAAACGCTCGTGATCCTGGATGACGCGCCCGAGGCTCAATATCTCTACCCCGACATGGTTCTGGCGAAAGAGTTATTGGGCAATCACGGTATCGATACATCGATCGCGAACCCCGCCGCTCTACGCCTGCAAGACGGCCGACTCTACTCGGGCAACAAGCCAGTCGACATGATCTACAATCGCCTGACGGACTTCGCTCTCGTTGCGCCGGAAAATTCGGTTCTCCGACAAGCTCTCGAGCGCGATCTGGTCGTCGTTACGCCTGCTCCGCGTCATCATGCCTTGCTCGCCGACAAGCGAAATCTCGTGACCCTGACGGACCAGGCTGCGCTCGAAGAGTTGGGGCTATCCGCGAGGCAAAGGCGCGTGCTCGCCGATCTGCCGAAGACGGTTCATGTTTCTCCCGAAACGCAAGAGGCGTTGTGGACACAGCGTAAGGGGCTCTTTTTCAAGCCCGTCGCTGGCTACGGCGGCAAGGCAGTCTATCGCGGTGCTAAACTAACAAGGCGAGTCTGGGCGAACATCGTCGACGGCAGCTATGTCGCACAAGCCCTCGTGCCCCCAACGCTACGCTCGGTGGTCCTTTCGAGCGGAGCGGTGACGCTCAAATTCGACTTGCGAGTCTTCTCGTACGCCGGCGCGCCCCTGCTGCTCGCTGCGCGTGTTTATGAAGGCCAGACGACGAATTTTCGCACCGACGGCGGCGGATTTGCCGCCGTGATTGTCGTCGATTCAACCGAAACCGGATCGAAGTGGAGTCCAGCGATGTCGCCGGCTCAAGCCCGAAGGAAGTTAGAGGAGTCGTAGTGCCGAGGGCCTTCTTGACCGCACACCGGAAGGCGCTGGAGATGGCGGCGGGCACGTGCCCCTTCAAGCGGAGCTTTCGTCCTGAGACCGAATTTCCACACGCTGCCGCTACCCGATTGGGTGACAGCGCCGGGAGGCACTTCAAGCCAATCGCGAGCTAGTCGAGGGAACCCACGCCCTCCGCGCTCTTCACGCCCTCTACGGACTCGTCTTCGGGGACTGGCGTTTCGAGTCCGGATGGATCTGCTCTTGGAGGCGGCGGACTCGTCTGGACCTTTTTGCGACCCTGACTTTTGGGATTCAGATCTTCGAATCCACGGACGTTCGTGCAATCGAAGTCCGTACAGGTGTCGACGCGCCACGCGAACAAGATGTCCAGGCCGTGTCGGATGGTCATGTGACTCGCCGAAAGGCAAATGCGCGCGTCCGTCGTCAGAGCTGCGAGACTGCGAAACACTTCGTCATTGAGTGGGGCCACCGCAAAGGTCTTGCGTTCGTCGACGATCTCGGATCGGTTGCTCACTCGGAACGCAAGGTGAGGCGGCCTCTCTCCGGCCCTCAGAGGTTTGGATGGCGGTCCGACGCTTTCGATCGAAAGACAGTACAACCCGACACCGACGAGTTGGTCGCCAAAGGCATTGGTTGCCATGAGGACGGCGACGCATAGAACGAGTGCGGGCGAAATTCTGGTCATTTCAGGATCGTCCTTTCGCTTGGAATTCGATCGCTTCGATCTCGGGGCATGCCGACATACTAGCGCCGACGAGTCTTGGATCAGGTTGCCGGCCGGGTAGCCGAATCGATCTCGTTGAAGGATCGCTTCGAAGCGCGCGCCAGTTCGCGTCTCCGTTCGACTCCGAGTTGGGCATACTGAAGTGTCACGCGCGAAAAGAAACAACCCGGCGCTGTTGCAGCGACTCGCGTTTCTCCTGCCACTGGCCCAGGCGGGCGAGTTCAACGATCTTGCGGGCGGTCAACATCGTGTAGTCGGCCTCGACGCTGCGTTCGAAGTCGCCACCGGTCTCGTCGTACCACGGTTGAGAACTCTCTACCAGACGGCGGTCTTGCATGAAGATGATCGGCTCGCGTCGGGACCAACGAATCTTCGGACCGGGCAGGGGGGTGCGGAACATGTACTCGAACCGGCAGCGGTTGTCGGAGAGGGGTACGAAGTGCATCAGGATCACCGCGCGATAGCCCATGCCAATCTTTACACAGACCCGGTCCGGCAGATCGAAGCGGACGCTCACGACCGGCTCCTCGGGGACAGGGTCGTCGGCGTGGGCGACCGGCGGCGCGAAGGCGAACAGTCCGGTCTCGGTCAGCCGCATTTCGAAACGCGTGTTCCGCTCGCCGTATCGGAACCTCGTAAAGAACTGGGGGTGAGTCCAGCGGTGCGCGTAGCCGGCGTGACACGGATCGACGTTGTTCTCGATTCCCTTCATGCCCTCGCATTCCATTGTGACCCGGCCTTGGACCCAGCGATAGCGCGAGAACTCCTCGATCGGCATCGGGCGGGCAGGGTGCGGCTCGCCTTCCCCCATCCAGACCCACAGGTAACCGTCCTGCTCCACGGACCGGAAAGCTGGAATCCCGATGCCGCTGGGAATGTGCTGGTCCGAGCGCAGCGAAGGGATCTGCGTACAGGCGCCCGTGCCATCGAAACGCCAACCGTGATAGGGGCACTCAAGCTTGCCTTCCGCAAGCCGACCGCGAGACAGAGCAACGCCACGGTGTGGGCAGCGGTCGAGCAGTATGTGAGCGCGGCTAGCCCCGTCTCGGAACGCGACGAGTTTCTGGCCGAGTAGCTCCACGGATTGAGGCTTTCGCTTCAGGCGGATGGAAGAGATCGCAACGTACCAATGATCGTTCAACATGCAGGCGCTCCCTTGAAAGAAACTTCCAGTGGACCGCATCGGCCTGAGTGTTCCCGGCGTCCACCACTACAGGATATGTGAATCGACACCTGTCTTGCTAGAGCTTGTTCTCAGCAGCCGTCTGTACGGAAATCGTTGAACTTTCGAGTCTAGGTAGCCTGCTCTGTACAGTGATGTTAGTCACGTCTCTGTCGAGGTGCGCTCGCCCCGTTTTGGGCGGCTTCTAGTCCACGCTCTTTGCCGATCCTCGATACATTTGAGCCAGGAGGCCGGGACCCTTGTGGCGAAAGCGGTCGAGGCCGGTTAGTTCAAAACCAGCGTTCCCGACGATTCGATCGATCGGTCGATTCAGGTTGCATCCGTGGGTGATCCGCTTCCAGACCGGATTGACTCGATCCTGCCAGCGTGCTGTGGACTCACTCGGCGCGCGACCGTGCTCGATGAAGAAGAACTTTCCACCCGGCTTGAGCACGCGGCGAGCCTCTTTGAGGGCCCTCGCCGTATCTGGAATGGAACAAAGAGTCCAGGTACTGACGACACAGTCGAATGTCCCCGCATCGAACGGGAGCTCCCCGTCCGCCCGCAGCGCCCGCAGGTCCACGGGAAACGAAGCCTGTGCAATTCGCCTCTCCAGCGCTGGCAATCGTTCGGGCAGGTCGGGTTCCACGCCCACCACGGAAGTCACCGCACCAGGGTAGTAGTCAAGGTTGAGGCCAGTGCCGAAACCGAACTCGAGCACATCGCCTTCGGCGTCGACCAAAGCTTCTGTACGGAGTTCGTTCATCTGGCTCATCACCCAGTCGAGCATCCGACCCCGCATCTTCGTACGTAAACCCATATTCATCTCCTTGGTGCGCCGCACCTTGGCGGCAGTGAAACCCGCCTCTTGTACGTAGGGCGGCCGAGACCATTGGCGAGACCGAGCTGCCAGGACAGCGGTTGTTTGTCGTAGGCTTGTCGGACTCAGGTCACCAACGGCCCCGGTCTCGTTAGGCCAGCTTGTCCAGGGGCACACCGCAGCTTACGCCTACGCCTTCCATGGCGGCTTCGAGCGGAACGTCGAGTGCGCTGGCGACGGTGCTCGTGTAACGCATCAAGGCAACCGAAGCGACGATTTCTACGATCTCGGCATCGGTCCAGCCCGCGGCGCGAACCCGGTCGGTGGTCTCGTCAGTCACACCCGCTGGGCGGCGCGCGACCTGACGTGCGAAAACGACCGCTGCATTCTCTTTGTCCGTCAGGCGTGGAGAGGGGTTGCCCAGAATGATCTCCGTGCATTCCTCTTGAGTCCATTTCTTACCCAGCAACGCGATCATGTGCGCCGCCGTACAGTATTCGCACTCCACCTCGTGCGCAGTGACCGCGAAGAACACTCGCTTCAGTTCCTCGGGGATGGATCCTTCGCTCGCCGTCGCGAGGCTCAATGTCCAGAGCGCGTCGGTGACTTCGGGAAGATAGTTCAGGCCCTTTTGAAGCCCCGGAACCATCTGGTAGTAGCTCTTTACCCTGTCAAAGACTTCCTTCGCGCGGCCTTCTGCTTTGTCCGGATCGATCATTTGAACTCGTGCCATTTTCGATTTCCTTTTTGCTTGATTCTGGTTATCACGCCGTGCGGTGTCGACGACGAGTGCTGAGTTGTCGTTGCAGCCCCATCGCCATTCAGGTGGCGGTCTCGCGAATCTCGATATAGGAAAGAATCATCTCTGCCATCGGGACCAAGAAATTCTTCGGATCGGCTTCCTTCGGTTGGTTCTGCCATTGCATGACCAATCCATCTTGGAGAGCCAGCATCAATTGCGCCGCGGAAGAGCTGTTCAGGTCCTCGCGCACCTGGCCATGCTCTTTCGCCTGGTCGAGAAAATGAATCAGAGCCGTCGAACAGTGATCGAAAATCGAAGCCATCGCCTCGCGACCCCAATCGTTGCGTCCAGCCAGGGCGAAAAATTCGGTCGACAAAGAAGAGCACGGGTCGCCTTCATCATAAATCGCCCAAGCGCCTTCGATGATTCGCATGATTGCTTCGCGCAGCGGAAGATCTGGTTCGAGCGTTGCGGCGGTCGCGGCAGAGCGGCGTTTTACATGATCGACGAGAAGCTCTCGAAAAAGGGCTTCCTTGCTTTCGAAATGGACGTAGAGCGCACCCTTTGAGAGGCCTGCCGCATCGGCGATCTGGGCGACGCTCGCAAGCTCGTAACCGTGAGCCGAGAAGACGCCTCGGGCCGAATCGAGCAGATGTGCTCGAGTCTGCGTCTTGCGGATTTGTGGCAGCGTTGGCCTGCGAGATTCCCCCTTCGGCTTCGGATTTTTCGGTACACGTTGTCTCCGCGCGTTCGGCATGACGTTTCTGAATTCCTCTTCGATTGTTGCCTGATCCGAGTTCGCGAAAATGGAAATGACCGGTTGTTTACTGACTGACCGGACGGTCATTGTTGAGAGACATTTACAATGCGGAGGCGGTCGTGTCAATTCGAGCAAAGCCGCTGGCCCGAAAGGCGCCCTCAGGGAGCAGCTCTTCTCGGATGAAGAACAGGGGGGATGGAAGCCGGCGATGATCGAAGCCGTGTCCTGGATAGACGGACATCGAGACTGTCGTCGGATGTCACCGAATTGGCCGAGTCGGCCGTAGACCCTATGGATGCGACCTTGACCTCCACGGGTCGCGATTCGGGGGCGATACGGGAGATCGTTGTGAAATACTGGCCCAATACCCTGGTTCTGACTCTCCTCGCGGCAGTGGGCGTTTCGCTCGTCGCCTTATCGGGCTGTACATCGTCTGGCGGAGCCCGGTCATCCTACGCTCAACCGCCCGCTGTCCCCGCCGCTGCGCCTTCGGCCGCGCCCGGCTCGGTACAACCCGTCGCCGCGGCCAGCTCTCGGGCGACTTCCCCTGAATGGGCGCAGGGACGCTTCGAGGACGTTCCGGTTCCCCCTGGATTTAGCCTCGATCAGAATTCCTCGTTCACCTTTGTCCAGGGGTCCCTGCGCCAAGCAGATCTACGCTATGCCGGCAGTGAGCCCGTTGCGCGGGTCGTCCGCTTCTACCAAGAGACGATGCCGAATAGTGGATGGACCTTTCTACGTCTCACCGGCGTCCAGATGAAGACCATCACCTATCTCAAGAACGATGAAGTGTGTGAGGTGATCGTCGAATCTCATGACGAGTCGCGGCCGGCGCCGGCTCCCGCGCCTGCACCTGCTCCGCAGTGGCAGGGCACGCGCTTCGATGATGTTCCGATTCCTTCGAGTTTCACCCTTGATTACGATGCTTCGTATATCAACATCTCGGGATCCGGACGGCATCCGAGAGTCGCTGACATCCGATATACGGGCGAAACGCCACTGTCCGACGCACTCTCCAACGTTCAGCAGGGCATGCTCGGGTCGGGCTGGTCGTTGGTTTCGATCAGCGGTGTAGACATCAAATCCCTTCGCTTTCTGAAAGCGAGTGAGGAATGTCAGATCATCGTTCGTTCGGACCACGACGATACGACGGTCATCATCGTTCGATTATACCCGCGCGACTAGCAGGAATGGGCGACGCCTCGCCCGTATCGCGGGCGGTCAGGCTCACGATGCGTGGCCGACCGACTGTCTTACCCGATCGCTCGAGGTGGAATCGGGAGTCGCTCGCTCTATGCTCACGGCATGGACTGGGCTTTTCGCGACTGTGTGCTGAGTGAGGATCTTTTTCAGTTGAGACGGGCCGGGCGGGTCGTCAAGCTCGAGCCGAAGGTCTTTCATGTGTTTTGCTTTCTGGTCGAGAGCCGGGAGCGCGTCGTCTCCAAGGCCGAAATACTGGACCACGTCTGGCCAGGAGAGGCGATCAGCGAGTCGGTTCTACCGCGAAGCGTCGCCGTCATACGTCGGGCTGTTGGCGATACGCGGGCCAAGCAACAGGTGATCCAGACCGTCCACGGTCATGGGTACCGCTTTGTCGCACCGGTCATAGAGCCCGAGGCCGACGTTTCGCCGGTCGATCAAACGGCGACGCCCCGTCCAGTCGATGAAGAAAGCGATTTCGTCGGTCGCCACAATGCGCTGAGCCGTCTTGATCAGGCCTTCGAAGAAGTGCTTTCGGGTCGCGGGCGAATCGCGCTACTCGTCGGGGAGCCCGGGATTGGCAAGACCCGCACCGTCGAACGGCAACTCGAACTCGTGGCGGATCGCGCGAGCGCCTTTGTCGGATGCTGTTTCGAAGGCGACGGTGCACCCTCGTACTGGCCATTCGTCCAGATTCTTCGCTCTCTGATCGACGAGACCGATGACGCGCAATTGGCCGAGACCTTGCGTGCAGGCGATGCCGACCTGTTGCCGCTGGTTCCAGAACTAGCAGAACGGCTGCCCAAGATTGCAGAGTCAGAGCCACTCGAAGGGGAGCAGGCCCGGTTCCGACTCTTCGATAGCTTGGCGGGCTTTCTGCGTCGCAGCGCGAAGCGGCGCCCATTGGTGCTGGTCCTGGAAGATCTGCATTGGGCCGATCGCGATTCGATGCTGTTGACCGGCTTTCTCGCCGGGGCGCTGCGCGACTCGGCCGTGTTCATCATTGGGACATACCGCGATCTACAAGTACGCAGGGAGCACCCGCTCGGTGCCTTGCTTCGAGATTTGGCGCGGGCGCCCCATTGCGAACGCATCGTGCTGCGTGGTCTGGACGCGGATCACGTGATCGAACTTCTTCGTCGGACGGCCGGAAAAGAAATCGAAAGCCGGGTGAGCGCGGCCATCGTAGAAATGACTGAGGGCAATCCCTTCTTCGTCCGCGAGTTGGCCCTGCTCGTAGCCGATGGCGGAAGCTTCGACGTCGATGAGAAAAACGAGCTTCCCTTGCAACTTCCTCAAGGGATTCGCGATGCGGTGGGCCTGAGGCTCGAATCGCTCTCGACCGCTTGCAACCGTCTTTTGAGTCATGCGGCGGTGATCGGCCGCGATTTCAACAGCCGAGTTCTCGCCGAGGTGAGCGGCGAGTCATACGAAGCCCAGCTCGAGCTGCTGGGCGAGGCGCTCGCCACCGGCATCGTGACGGAGCACTCGACCGCCGGAACCTATTCGTTTTCCCACGCGTTAGTCAGGCAGACGCTCTACGACGAATTGCGACTCTCCCAACGCGTGCTCGCCCACCGCGATACGGCGACGGCGCTCGAGCGGATCTACGGAGACCAGGGCACAGAACATCTTGCTGAACTGGCCTTTCATCTATTTGAATCCGCCGTCGGAGGTGATCCGTCGCGTTCTGTTGAAGTGAGTGTCCGCGCGGCAGAGTTGGCCCATCGGCAATGCGCCTATGACGAATCGGTTCGCCACTTCGAGCGCGCGGTCGAGGCACTCGACCTGGCAGACCAGGCCGATTCGTCACGACGATGCGAATTGCTACTCGCCGGAGCCGAGGCGAGATGGGATGCCGGTCAACGCGATCTCTCCCACGAGCAGTTTCGGCTCGCCGCCGGGCTCGCGCGCGAGCGGGGTCGCCCCGAGCTCTTGGCGCGCGCGGCGGTCGGAATGCGTAGCTACGGTGACAACACCCGCCCCGATGCCGACACCGTCCGCCTGCTCGAAGAGGCGCTCGAAGCCGTCGATGACCAATTCCCGATTTGGCGGGCCCGAATCTTGTCGAGACTCACGTATTGCGAGCCCCATAGCAGGGTGATGGACAACCGCCGACGGCTCAGCGAGGAGGCCGCCGCGCTGATGGCTGACTCAGCGGACCCCGCAGCCCTGTTTGACGTCTTCGTCGGTCGCTATTGGGCAACGCTGGGCCCCGACGCCCTCGAGCGCCGCGTTGCAGTCGGACGTGAGGCGACCGAGGCCGGTCAGCGGCTGAACGACCCCAGGCTCGTCCTGCTAGGTCACGACACGCTGGTCGGCGCCCATCTGGTTCTTGGCGAGTTCGATGCGGTCGGGCGGCACGTCGAGGCCTTCGATGAAGTCGCCGGTGCCCTACGTCAGCCATTCTTTGAGTTTCATGGGCTGATGCTGAAGATCGTCTACGCGATGAACTGTGGGCGCTTCGACGAAGCGGAGGCGTTTCTCGATCGCGCCGCCAACCGCGGGAAAGGCTGCGTTCGAGATTCAGAGGCACTCTCTGCCGGCATCCTTTTCTGGCTGCGCGACATGCGAGGTGAATTGACGGACCCGACCGAGGCCGAAGATATTCTGAAGGTCGTTGGAAGCCAGCTCCTCTCCAGTACCGGCACCGACCAGATCTTGAAGGCCAGTATCATCGAAGTCTGCTTGGCAGTGGGGCAACTCGACGAAGCGCGTCGGCAATTGCACGAGCTCTTTGCTGACGACATCGAGCAGCTCAGTCGCAACGAGAATTGGCTGGTGACGATGTCGCTTGCCAGCTCCGCGGCGATCGCCCTGAATGAGGCGAAGATCGCCGAGAGGCTATTCGGGATCTTGCTCCCCTACGAGAATCTGATGTTTGTTCATGACCATCTCCACATCAGCAGGGGGAGCGTCGCCTCCTCGCTCGGCGCGCTGGCCGGGATCACGGGTCGACACGACGAGGCGGTCGATCGGCTGCGTGCCGCAATCGATCGCGAAGAGGCGATGGGCGCGCTACCGGCCGCCCTGGACACTCGAATTCTCCTGATCCAGCAATTCGATCGGATGGGGCAGGCCGATACCGCACGGGACGAACTCACCCGGGCGAAGCAGGCCGCGCAACGCTTCGGATCGCGTCGCATCTTTCGGGTTTTTCCATCGCTTACAGACTGAGTTCTTGAGTCGCCTCCGGCGATCTCGATCTCGATCTCGCCGAGACCTCCCTTCCTGCGGAGGGTGCACGTCTTTAGAGCCTCGCTGACGTCCGAGAATTGTGACTCGCGTTCACATGCAAGAAATCTACAGAAAACCTTAAGAAGCTCGAAAGGACTCCGGGACGATATTCGGGAAGACTGTCTTGGTGACAGCAAGTGACCGGAGGATCCCATGTTCAGAGCCAGCCAGCGGAGCCGTTCGTCATCGGCGATTGCATTGACGATCGCCTCGACACTGCTTTTCGTTCTCACGAGCCCGGGGCTCGCGTACGCCCAGAATACGTTCAGCATTCAGGGTGGCTCTTTCAGCCCCTGGCGTGGAGAGCCCGGCAGCTCGGCGATATTCCAATATACGCATCAACTCGGGCGCGGCCACCACCTCGGAACCGAGTTCGAGTATCGCAAGTTCAAAGGGGAGGTCGCGGACATCAAGAACGTAGATCTCGAGCAGTTCCTGTTCCGGATCTTCTATCGAGTCGACCTCGTTCTGGATTCGAGGGTGACTCCCTATCTGGGATTCGGATTCGGTGCGGGCTCGAATGAGTTCAACGACAACAAAGTCGAGCAAGCGCTCAATGTCCGAAATCCAGGCGCGAGATACCGGCTCGTATCGCACGCTCTTGTCGACATGCTCGGTCTTGTCGGAATTGACGTTGTCATTCCACGAGCAGAATGGGCTTCGCTATTCGGCGAGGCACGATTCAACTACACCGCCCAGTTTACGAACTTCGATGACCTGAACGACACGTCCGATTGGCTGAATCCCAATCGGACGGACAAGGGTGCGTACGACAACGCCGGGGGCGTTTCTGCGCAGGTCGGTGTTCGGCTCCGTTTCTGAACGACTCGATGCGCGGCAGAAACCAAGATTCGTCTCCAACAAGAAATCTACAAGAAGCTTTAAGCAGATCGACAGGACTCCGGGCCGAGGCGCGGGAAAACTGTCCTGGCGACAGAGAACAACCGGAGGATTCCATGTTCAAAATCAGGCAGCAGGGCCGTTCGTCGGCGCGGAATACATCTTCTTGGGCGACGACGTTTCAGGGAGCCAATCGCGGCTCGAGGTCTACGCCTCGATGTGTTGAAGCGTTGGACCCTAACGTGACGTCGATTCGGAACCGTCGAGATCGCCGAATGCGTTTCCACGTTTCCCTTATGTTGACGACGTGTCTCGTGCTCTCGTCGCTGGTTTCGACCGCCGCCGAGCCTGATCTCGCGATCCGCGTCGAAGGCTATCTTGGCTACTCGGAACTCGATTTCATCAACAGTGTCGATGCTTTCCAAGGGGGTGGGTCTGGAAGCGCGGCTCTGATCATGGACCGGTTCTATGTCCAGGGCGACGTATTTGGCGACGTCATGGACTTCGATGGCAACACCGAGGCCAAGAACGTGGGACCGGGCCTGCATCTAGGCTGGCGCGACCCGGAGCGCGGGAGCGCAGGCGTTGTCGGGAGCTACAACAGCCTCGACCTGGGCAGCGGAAACTTCGATGTGGTTCGGGCCGGCCTCGAGGGTGAAGTCTATCTGGACCGGTTGACGATCGGTTTGAATGGCGGCTACTTCGATCTCGATGGTTCGGACTTCGTCTATCTCGATGGACTCCTTGCGTTCTATCCGATGGAGCGTGCGCGGCTGAATTTCCGGATTGGCGCCTTCGGAATCGAGGGGAGTGATCCCCTGATCAATCTCGGTGTCGGCGGAGAAGTCCTGGTGACGGAGGCTCTGGCTCCCTTCATGCGTTGGGAGGCAGCGGTCCCGGATACCTTCGGCGAGGTCCTGCAACATAGCATCGTGGTTGGTCTGACCTTCTATTGGGGCGGGGATGCGCCCTCGCTCCAGGCCTATGACCGGAGCTACTTCAAGCAGAGCTGCGGAGCCGTGCTGCTGGTCGCTCGGTTCTGTTGACGATCCCGACATTTCGATTCGGGAGAGGAGGGTCTGCTCGACGCCCATCGAAGGTTCTCTCCGACTAACACGCACCGTGAGTAGCAGCCAAGAACTCTGTCTCGGTGGGGCAGGGGATGGGGCACATTCTGCCCTTCCGCGGATCCAGCTGAGAAAAACCCGAGAAAAGGAGGCCAGAATGAGCCGAATGATCATGAATCGATTGGTGGTTGGAGTCATATCGATGGGGGCGCTCGTAGGAGCTTCTTGTTCCCCGACCGAATCCGAGGTCCTGCAAACAAGTGGAATGAGAGCCAATTTCGTCGCGACCGCGCAGGGTTCCGGGGGCACACTGGTGCGCGCGACCCTGAGATCATCCTCGGGCGATGTTGAATTGACGGGCGGCGACAGACTGAGCGCGACCACGACAGATCCGGTCACGTTCGCAAAAAACACACGAGGACTGCTCTCGGAGCGACGCCTCTTCGGTGTGAGCTACGTGAGAGTCTTCCCGGGCAACGAGAAGGATACGATGATCGAAATCTCGTTCGATCGCGCTTCGGCGGACAACGTTACGGCGCCGAACTCCTCTGCAACCATGCCGACGCCCTTCACTCTGCATTGGGTCGCGTCGCCGATAACCGGGGAGCCCGTCCCCTTGGATTTTTCACGCAGTTCGCTTGAGACTCGCTTCGTCATCTGGGACCCGGTCGACATGCCCGATTTCGAGCTGGACGATGTGCTGCGCTTCTCCATCACGGGGGCCTGCATCGAGCCCTATTCTGGAATCATCGATTGGGAGCAAGGCGAAGACGCGCTCGAGCTCACGAATGTGCTTCGAGACCGCGAGGCGCCGGGCGATGGACAGACTTGTGTCATCGAAATCGAAGTGAAGCTGAGCAGGAATGGCTCGGTCGATTCGGCATTCAGTACCGGCATCTTCGTCACCGAGCAAGTTCGAGTGCTCACGCTTCTCGCCCGGCCTTAGCAATGTGTGGGCGCCTACGTGGCCAGCCGTCTATTGAGCTTCGAATAGGATCGTCGCGTAGCGGAAGCGCTCTCGAAACCGGTCAGGGTTCGTCTTTCGGCGCAGTTTTTTGAGCGCGCGATTGAGTTCATTGTCCTCTTTCGAGAGCAGAAGCCTGAAGAGTCTCGCCTTCCACGGAGACCTGGCCATGACGTAAGCCTCGGCAAAGCGCAGCGTGGGCTCGAGAATGTCGGAGACGGCACGATGGACGAGCTCAATGGTTGGAAAGACATTTGGGGTGATATCCGAAATCTGGAGTGGGGCGAAGCCGTACTCGACGGCCATTCGGACATAGGGGAGATCGGAGAGTTCGAAATCCATCGGGAACGGCTTCTTGTCCGCATGACGAAACATTCCGCTCACCAGGAGATGGCCGCCCGGGCGAATCAGGCGATGTGCTCGCTGTAGACCGACTCGGCGATCGAAGTAGCGGTGTGATTCGCTGAAGAGGACCAGATCGAATTGCTCTGCCGATTCGAAGGTTTCGAATGTAGAGCGCTGGAACGCGATGTCTGGATCGTCGAAATCGTCGAAGTACCGCTCGTGGTTCCGGTCGGGCGAGATCGCAGTGACTCGATGGCCCGAATGGGAGAGCGCGCGCGCGTTGTCGCCAACACCGGCCCCAACATCCAGGATCGTCTTCGTCTCGGGAGGGACGAATGAGAGCAGTCGCTCCGTGAACCGCGATTGCGCAAGGCGAATCTCATCCAGGTCGATTCGACCGCTCGATCTCTCCTCGTCCCAGTAGCCGTAATGAAGCGAACGCAATTTGAGCACTTCCGTCACGAAGTAGAGCTCAAAGTTCAGTTCAGTCGTTAGTGGATGATTTTGATTCGACGTCTTCAAGTCAACGATCCTCGTAACATGAAATGGCTGCTCTCAGTCGGTGGCGTCTGGGCGCTTCCGACGCCCTTGTGCTTGGCTGTGTCGGGATCGGCCGCTCTCGATCGACAGTCATCCGTCCCTCAGCGGATAGCCCATCGGCGTCGGAATTGCCGCCATTAGTCGTGCGGGATCTATCAGCAGCTACGGCATTCTCAACGCCACAAGGCGAACCGCTCATTGACAAGGAGTCATGACAGAATGTTTACTGCGGTTGAATTGAATAACGATCGGTTTCTCAGGAAGGTGCAGAACATGACTCTGGGGTTGAAAATACTTTGCGGGATCTGGGGGGTATTGATGATGTCGATCGGTGGACGCTGGTGGCTAGCCTTCGACAGCGTTGCAGTCGATTGGGCGGTCCAGGCCCTGGGGCCGCTTGGCGTCAATAACCTGATTGCCGACATGGGCGGATTGTTCATGGGCGGCGCGATCATGATCGCGCTGGGCCTGCGTGCCGGCCATTCCAGTTGGCTGCTCGCCTCAGCTCTGCTCAATGCGGTCGCAGCAGCTGGCAGGCTATTCGGTTATGTGGTCTGGGAGTATGTGCCGGAAACACTGATCTCGGTGTTCTTGGAGATTGTCGCGGTTCTCCTACTCGCCTGGACCCACCATCGGATGACGAAGGAACAAGCTGAAAGCTGAAATCAAAGGAAGAGAAGCGGCGCTAGGCGAAAGGGTAGGGCCAGGAGGAGAATGAAGGGTTCGGGGCGCCCTGTTCGACACCGAGGACACGATAATGTGTCGTTGGGTTGCAGAATCGTGATAATCTGATCGTTAGGTGTTTTGCGGAATTTGCTGGAGTATCAATTCATGCCTAATCGACATCTGCTCGCGATCGCTACGACGATCTTCCTGTTGCAAACTGTGAGCGCGACCTCAGCTTCGGCAGAGGCCGGTGTCGCCTGTGTGGGGACGGTCTGCGGGCTTGGCGGCCAGATGCGAATGCAACAGGGAGACGGACTGCCAAATCCGATTTCGATCGCTGCGGCGCAAGGTGTGACGGGAACCGGTGGCGCGTCCGTTGGTCCGTTCACGGCCATCACGGTCCAATCGGCCCCAGCCACACCGAATGGACTTCCGCTCGTAGGCAAAGGACTGGGCCAGCCTGGCCAAATCAAGCCCGTTGCTACTGCGACCATCATGCAGACGACGTCGCCGGGTACGGGTCCGCGGCAGTTGACCCTGGCCCCGGGTGTATTTCATTACGGTGAAGAGCCCGAATCCTCATTGGCCCTCGCCAGGTTCATTCTCCGAACTCTTGCGGTTCAGACGAACATCACGATCGACGTGCCCCATCCCGGGACTACGAAGAGCGGTGCACCCGCATTTACGGCGATGGGCGCGGCCATTCCGACTGCTGCTGCGAACGTGTTCTACGCCGGAGGACGGGCCGGTGCGAGTACGGTCAGCTACTACGCCGGTGCGACGACTAACGGACCGGGCACGCCCGGGAACAACTTCGGCAACCCCTCTTTTGTCACTCCGGATTTCGGGTTTGCAAATTCTCCGCCGATCAACGGCGTGGCTCGGTTCACGCGGACGCGAAATCAATTTGGTGGTCAGATGATCATTCGGGCCATGGGGACGTCCAAGATCTATCTCAACCATGCCCGTCTCTATCCGATCTCCCTTCCCTGCAAGAACGGGGCAACCGCCGCCGAAGGAACGACTGCCCGGGGCTTCTTTGTTCCCTTCGTCAACGATGTCGAATGCCAGTGGGCGCTCTCGAATCCCGATCGAACGATCTCGAATGCAACGGTCGGGATCGACGGCGGCGCGTTCGCGGGCTTTACATCGGGCTCTGGTTATATGACGACCAGTGGCGTCTTGACCGGGACGATCGGCTTCAATGGCACGATCCTCGGTACCCTTGGACCGGTGACGGCCGTCGGTGCCGGAATCCCGGTAACGGGTCGCAGCCATCAAGGGGTTGGTATGCCGTGGACGACGGGAATGCTCACAATCACGGTTCTACACCAGGCGGGCGCTAGCTCGGAGATGTTCCTCCGAACGGGAATCGACGCACGGGACGCGAACGGGAACGGGGTTGTTGCTCTCGTATCGGGCTCCATGACCGCTCGAAGTATTACGGGTGGCAACGCCAACCGGACGTGGATCACCTTGGAGATTCCCGAACCCGGCGCCTTCATGGGCGCCTCGGCTGCGTTCTTTGCCCTGATCGGATGCCATTGGCTGGTTCTGCGCGGAAGCTGAACCTGCTCGGGGAGGAAGGCCATTTCGCGGGATAGGATGCCGGCGATCGCTGCTTCGATTTTCACGATGCAATGACCAAGGCCAGCGAACGCCCTCGTACCGGCAAACCATCCGAGCGATTGAAATGCTTCATCTTGCCCCGCATTCCCCTCTGATAGCCCACGAGGCTTGATCGATCGTCGTCACTCGCTCAGCGGCTCGCGTGTCCGTACCCGAACTGCCGCTATTGAGCGTTGTCGATTCCTGATTGGACGAGCTCGAATTGTCACAGTTGGTATCGAGGGCAGCCCGTTTACGGGCTCTTCATCGGATTCTGGCGACATGGTGACCAGTGGCGTGGTGGCCGGAACGATCGGGTTCGATGGCCCGATGCCCGATGACGGGTCAAAGGCATCAAGCTGTTGGTATCCGACGGACGACCGGAATGATCGCGTTCTCCGGTCGACATTGAGCAAGATTGTCCTACAATCGAGTTCAAGGAGAATGCGCAGTGAACATCATCCATGCGGGCGATCTCGAGTGGGCGGGCTACGCCGGGCACCGAGGGAGTGGGATTTCGAGCAAACGTTTGTTTTCGGGAGACGAAGGTTCGAGGGACAACTTCGAATTTCTGCTTGCCCGTGTCGAGAGTCGCTATACCACGCCGCGCCACCGGCACAACTTCGACCAGATGCGTTTCACGCTCGCGGGCTCGTTCGGCTACGGAAACGGGAGACTCCAGAGCGAGGGTACGGTCGGCTATTTTCCGGAAGGTTGCTTCTATGAGCAGGATGCGGAGGGCGCTTCATGCACCCTGCTCCTACAGACCTCGGGAGCGAGCGCGGCACCCTATCTGAGCTCCGTCAGGGCACGCGAGGTCACCGAAGAACTCGAGCGCCACGGCGCCTTTGAGGCCGGAGTCTATCGTTCCGATAGGAATGGGAAGAAGGTCAACCAGGATGCCTACGAGGCGATCTGGGAATACGCCACTGGACAGAGTCTGGAATATCCGAAGCCTCGCTTCGAACATCCCGTCGTCATGAACCCGAAGCATTTCAGCTACGTCGGCGTTCAGGGCGAACCGGGTGTTTCCCGCAAGCAGCTCGGTCGCTTTGGCGAACGGGAATTGGAGGTCGGCTTTCTCGCGATGGAAGCCGGATCGAAACATCGCCCACTCGATGACCCGGATGGAGAATCACTCTTCTACGTCTTGTCTGGCCGTGGTCGATTTGGCGGCGCCGAGTGGCGGGCGGGAGGCGCTATTCGCGTCGACGGCGTCGATGTACCCGATTTGGAGGCCGATGAAGAAGCTGAGATCTACTATTTGCGACTGCCCACACGGCTAAATTGACGTCGATCGTCGATTGTCAATCGAAGGCCGACTCCGGCAATTTCATCAGCGTGTCGCGAGACTGTCGGATGTGTTTTCTCATCGCGCGCTCTGAGGCGGCCGGTTGTCCGTCCATGATCGCCTTGGCGATTTCCTTGTGGTCGGTGACCGACGTGCGCATTGAATCCGGACTGAGAATACGGCGGAAGAGTAGTCGGAATAGCGAGCGACGAAGCTGCGAGATCAGCGCCGCGAGTTCGGCATTGCGGCTCAACTCCACAATTAGATCGTGGAAGGCCTCATTGGCTTCCATGTACGTATAGGGATCGGCGGCTTTGGCTGCCTTGATCGTCTCTGCCCTGGCCGCTTGAATCCGGGACCGCCCTCGCATTTCGCCAATATTTTCGGCGGCGAGCCTCGCAGCCAGACCTTCGAGCATCTCTCGAATGCGGTAGATGTCGAGAATCTCTTCACGACTGAGCTTGCGCACGATGGCTCCGCGGTTTGGCTCGACTTTCACGAGCCCTTCACCAGCGAGTCTCCAGATCGCTTCTCGAAGCGGTCCGCGGCTGATCCCGAGCGCCGTCGTCAGGTCCGCTTCGATCAATCGCTGACCCGGCGCGTAGACGCCCTCCTTGATCTTCTCGCGAACTGCGTCGACTGCCCTGTCTACGGCGGTGGCCTGCGGAGCCAGTTTCTTCACCGCCGGGGTGCGGCGAACCTTTTTTCGAGTGCTCGTCGTGTTCGTAGGCATGTCCGACCGATTGGTTAGGGTTGCTCTTCCATTCAAGATTGTCCTACAATCCTGACAAGAAAAGAGTCTTCGGGGTTGCGCCGAAGAGTTCTGCGTTCCCTCGTGACTTCACTCTTCGTGGGCACGGACCAACGTAGCAAAGAGGTCGACGCTTCTGTGGGTCGACGAAAGTGGAGCGCAGCTCCGAGGAGAGCAACATGGCGACGGCACTCAATGAATCTCATTTGATCGAGGATTCTCGCTATCACCGCGGAACCCAGTTCACGCCCCAAGGAATCGGGGGGTACGATGAAAACTGGTATCCGCTCTGCCTCATGTCCGAGGCCAAGCGCGGTCGCGTGGCCGGTTTCAAGTTTCTCGATGGCCGAGTCGTCGTCCTTCGCAGCCAGTCCGGCGAAGTCTCTGTACTGAGCGCCTATTGCCGTCATCTGGGTGTCGACCTGAGCCTCGGCAAGCTTGTCGGACCCGACCTCGATCTGCGCTGCCCCTATCATCATTGGCAATACGATCACTCGGGACGCTGCGTAAAGACCGCAGTCGGTGACACGCCGCCGCCCCGTGCGAAGCTTTTCAAGTTTCCGGTCAGGGAGAGCCTGGGGCTTGTCTGGATCTACAATGGAGAGGAGCCCGCGTATGAGCTTCCAACCTTCTCGGTCGACGAGTCCGAACTCGTGTTCGAGGTCTGTCGGGCCGTCGAGTTGCCGATGGATTCGTTCGTCTTGTTTTCGAATTCCATGGACTTGCAGCACCTGATTTCATTGCATGGCGCACGCTTCAACACCATGCCGACGGAGTTCGACGTCACGGAGCGCGGCATTGCCTATTCGCAGGAAATGGAAGTCCCCAGACTGGGCCATGCGACACAGCGCGTAAAGCTGTCCGGGACCAATTGCATCACGATAGAGTCCGAGATGAGGGGAAGGGAGTCCTTCATGATGTCGACGGGGTTGGCGGTCAAGGGTCCGATCACCAAGACATTCAACGTTTCTGCTTCGCTCAAGAGCGACAGCCATCTACGCGAGAACAAGCGCCGGAGCTCGGTCTTCGAAAAACTCAAGATCAGACTTCACGTGAAGATGCTCGATGCGTTTCTCAAGAAGCTCAACTCTGACGACGACCCGATTCTTCGCAGTATCAGTCCCCGCCGAGACAGCCTGTCGGCCTCCGACACCGCGCTCGCAATCTACTTCGACTACGCGATGCGGTACCCGCGTTCGAACGTCGCACAGGACCTGATTCGGAATGACTACCGGGAAGCCGCCCCGTAGTCGTCGGTCAAGAGACGTTCGGGCCTACTCTTGCGGGGAGTACAAGCCGCCAAAATGCCTGGCCAGCATCAAACTCATCCCCGCGATCCCTGCCAAGAAGGCAAACATCGAAAAGCCCGGCGCGGTCTCGAAGGAACCCGGCTGCAAGAGCAGGTATCCGACGAAGAGATTGAAGAGCGCCCAGACTACGTTGGTCACCGCCGTCGAGTCTCCGATGCCCGCTGGCTTGGCGAAAGGAGTGGGGAATTTCCGCCCCGTCAGCCCCATCAACAGATGGGGGATTCCGTTCACGACGAAGATTCCGGCCAGGAAATAGGCGATCAGGTGATACCAGGTCAATTTTGGTCTCCCGGACGCGCATCGTTTCAGCGCTCGAAGTGTTACGGATGACGGGTGGGGTTCGGTGGATTCGATTGTAGGGCAATTTTGTCCTGCCTACTATTTTTCAAGGCAAATTTTCCAGTTTGTCGGCGTAGCTCGCCATTGCGTCGCGTAGCTGAGCGAAATCTTCGAGAACAAAGAGAACCGGTTGGAAATGGTCGATCTCGAAGGGCGTCTCACAGACGGTTTCGAGATCGAAAGGGAGGTGGCGCACTGAGTCGGACTCGAGTGCTCGAGCGGCCTCTTCGGGAGAAGAGATCAAGCCAGAGCCGTAGAGCTTCAACTCGCCACGCTCACGGATCAGCCCGAACTCCACCGTGAACCAGAAGAGTCGCGTGAGGCGGAGCAGATGTTCGGGATCGCGCGCACGAAAGGCGGCCTCCCCGAAGACTTGTAGAAAATCCGAAAAGAACGGGTCGGCATGGAGCGGGACGTGGCCAAAGACGTCGTGAAAGATGTCGGGTTCCGGCAGGTACCCGATCGACTGGGCCGGTCGGATGACGACGGTGGTCGGGAAGCATCGTTCGGCGAGACATGCGAAGAACGCGTGTGGTGGGATGTAGCCGGGTACGGCACGGCTTCGCCAACCCGTGATCGGAGTGAGTCGGGTGTTGATTTTTGACAAGTCGGGAATGGAGTCCGGGCCGAGTGCGATTCGCTCTGCTCCCTCGAGAAAGACCGACGTGGCCGAGGCCTCGAGTCGAGCCCTCTGGCGGGTGAAGAGCCGTTGCCAGGTTTGCTGGTTTTCGGCCGTGTAGCCGAGGTAGTTCTGATCGATGAAGATGGGCTCGATTGATGGGTGGCCCTGACTTCCGAAACGATTCCCCGCCTCGAGGGCACGACGGGCCTCAGCATCATCGATCATTGCATGGTTCAGGCTACGATTTGTCATGATGGAATGATCGGCCAAAATTGCTGGAGAAACTTTCCAATTATGGGAATGTGTTGGTGTAATATGGAAATATCTTCCGAAATGGAAGGAAATATGGAAAATGACGAATGTCGAAAATGGACGAGACCGACCAGAAGATTCTCGCGCTCTTGCAACGCGACGCACGACTTTCGAACGCGGATATCGCACTTCGGGTCGCGGCCTCGCAAACCTCCTGCTGGCGTCGCATTCGTCAGCTCCAGGACACGGGTGTGATCCGGGGCCAGGTCGTGCTCGTCGACCCGGCCGCCGTTGATCTTGGCGTGAACGTGATTGCGAGCGTTGGCCTTGTCGAGCACCACGACGAAAGCCGCAGCGCTTTCGAGGAGTTCGTCGACTCCCGCCCGGAGATCGTCGAGTGTTATTCGATGACCGGAGACTGGGACTATATGCTGCGTGTCGTGGTGCGGGACGTGGCGGCGTACGACGAGTTTCTCTCTCGGCGGCTGCTGCATCATCCGGCAGTGGGCTCGGCGAGTTCGAGCTTTGCGCTTCGGCAGATCAAGTACACGACGGCGCTACCGCTGGCAGGCGCATCCGACTGAGCGGGAGCCGGGTCGGAATTTCGCTGCGGTGCTTGAATGGGTCTTTGATTTCCTGCGTGTCCGAAACGAGCATCTCGTCCGTCGGTCTGGTGGCCTGCCGTTCAGGCCGGATCGTTCGGGGGATCGCGGAGATTGATCGGCCGGAGCGGATCGATCAAGGAAATCTTCCGTCCTCTATCCATTGTATGATTTCAGACACAGCGCCCTGTAACATGAAGCTGTGACATTGCGGAAGGAAGTCGTGCGGCCATCCTCATTCCCTGCGAGTCTGCTTATCGTTCTTCTTACTGGATTGGCCTGCGTCGACCCAGGAGACCGAACGCCCGATTCGGCTGATTTGCGCGACCCGTGGGTCCTGCCCGTTCAAGTGGACGACCCGGTTCGCTCAGCGGGAAAGCAGATTTTTGCATCGTGTGCCTCTTGCCATCTTGCAGACGCAGGTGGGCGACCAGACGGCTCGATCCCACGATTGGCCGGACAGCTCTCCTCCATCCTTGAATGGCGGTTGCAGGCCCTGGCCGATGGCTCGGACGATCTACCCGTGATGACACCCTTCGCGCGGGCGCTCACGGACTCGGAAAGGCGCGAAGTGGCCGCCTATCTCGCTTCCTTGCCGCGGCCTGAGCGAGTGGGTCTCGGTTCGGGGACGCAGCGCGAGCGTGGTGCCGAGGTCTACGCTGGCCTCTGTGTTGGCTGTCATGCACAGAAGGGTATGGGCCAGTCCAGCTTGAATGCGCCAAGACTTTGCGGCCAACATGCTGCCTACCTGGTCCGTCGAATGGAAGAGATGGCGGGCGGCACCGCTCGCTCCGGAGACCCGGCGATGAAAGTGATTGCGGCTTCTCTGCCTTTGAGCGATCGGCGGGCCGTGTCCGACTACCTGGCGCGATCGAGGTGTGAGTGATGAGCGATTCAGGCGAACCGGAAGTCGTGCCGGAATTCATGGCGACTCTCGGCCGTAGGCGTTTTCTCCGGCTTTCGGCAGCGACCGTCGCCTCCGGCCTGATCCCAAGGTTAGGCCGCGCTTCGACCGCCTTCGGTGAATCCGACGTGATCGTAGTCGGCGCCGGACTCGCCGGACTCACTGCGGCTCGAGCACTCATCGACCAGGGGGTCGACTCATTGCGCGTACTCGAAGCGCGAGATCGAGTGGGCGGACGAACCGTGAATCTGCCAATCGGTCATGGACATGTGGTCGAAGGCGGAGGGGAATGGATCGGTCCGGGCCAGGACCACATCGCACGCCTTGCAGACGAGTTGGGTGTTGGCACCTTTCCCGCCTTCTATGAAGGAGACACGACCTATGACATTTTGGGGAAAGTTTCGACCGGCTACCTGCCAGACCTCGAGGCCGGTCCCGCATACGATTTATTGAAACTGGCTTGGAAGATCGATCGGGAGGCGATGAAGCTACCGGCGGGAGCGCCATGGAGCGCGAAAGGGGCGGAGTCCCTCGACCAACGGACCCTGGGCGACTGGCTCACGCAGCACAAGGCGACGAGTTTTTCGTGGGCCGTTTTCCGCATCATTACGCGAGCCATCATGGCCGGCTATCCGGAGCGCATTTCGCTGCTCTGGTTTCTCTACTATGCGCGTGGGGCAGGGGGCCTGTTGCCGCTGATCACGAACGACGGCGGCGCGCAGGATCTGCGCTTTGAGGGCGGCTCGCAAATCCTCTCCATCAAGATGGCCGAGTCGCTCGGGGAAAGACTACATCTCGGGCATCCGGTCCACGGCATCGAGCACGCGGGCACAAAGGTTCGCGTGCATACCCGGGACGGTGTTCTGAGCGCTCGTCGCGTCATCGTCGCCATGATGCCGTCGGATACGTTGAGAATTCGCTTCGAGCCCGAGTTGCCGTCCCAGAAGCGGGAGCTCGCCATCGGCTGGGCGCGACTTCCGCGATTGCCGATCGTGAAGATCTCGGTGATCTACAAGACGCCCTTCTGGCGAAAGATGGGACTCAGCGGGGCGATGCAAAGCGATCGCGCCCCTCTGCAACTCGTCTTCGACAATTCACCCGAGGATGGTTCGTTAGGCGTGCTGAGTTGTTTTTTGTCCGTCGCAGAGGCGCCCGACTTTGCGGACCGTGAAGTGCGCGCGGTCAAGGTGTTGAAGGAGTTGGCGCGCTACTTCGGCAACCGAGCGTACGAGGCCGTGGATTATGTCGAGAAGGATTGGGCGACCGATCCATTCAGTACGGGCTGTATTACGCCCCTGACGCCCGGAATCCTGAGCCGCAGCGGCCCCGCATTGCGTGAGCCTACGGGACGCATTCATTGGGCGGGCACCGAGACGGCCGAGGTCTGGTGCGGCTTCATGGATGGGGCCGTGCAGTCTGGTGAACGGGTGGCAGCAGAAGTCGCCGAGGCAATTCGCCAGGAACGACCTGCTTGATCTCGAGATCTCGAGTGAACAAGGACTCGGCGGCTGGAATGAAGCACGTCATCTTCGCCATTGTGAATCGTGCTGGCAGCAGGGCGGGATTTCGATCGCAGCGACACGCACTACACCATGTGCCATCCGGTCGTTGCCAGTCAGGCTTCGGAAACTTCCTGACTTTCTCTGGTTGGCGCCCCGATCAAGCCCGCACCACCAAACGAGGGAGGTCAAGAGAATCATGAACGAGGAGCTAAGAAAGAGAATGATCACCGTCTGCAGCAACAAGATCGAGGCAAAGGGAGCCGAAGTAGGCCTTTCGTTCTATGCGTTCTTCAAGAACGAGAATTCTGAGCCAGCACTCCTGATGGAATTGGCCCAGTGGTGGATCATGACCCACAAACTCAACCATTTCGAGAAGGCGACGAAAATCCGGAGGATGGTGAAGGCAATCTGAGCCTGGCCACAGAGCTCTCGAGCTTTGCCAGGTTCCAGGTCGAGCCGTATCAGCCGTCCCGCCTGCTCTCGAGCAGGACTTTCATCTCTGCGAGCATCGTCTCATGGGACTGGCTCGCTTGATCGATCACGTAGTGCCTCAGTATTCGCGGCGCCTCGACCCAGACGCTTTCGATCACCCGTGTCGATTCGCTTGCTTGCTCCATCCGATAGACCGTGCACAGATGAATACCGGGAAACTGCCAAGCATGGGCCAAGATTTCGTGTTCACTCGAAACCTCGATCGTCGCCGTGTATCGAACTCGAATATGCATCGGGCCCACGGCAAGGCGATCGACGACGCGATAGTGCCGGGCACTCGGCATCTCGGGAAGCGCGGGGAGGTCTTCCATCGAGACGATCAGGGGATGAAGTGGGACGATGTTGTGGAGATCGGCGAGGAAATCGCTTATCTGCGAACCGGGAACGCCGATCTCGATCTCGTGCCTGAAGTCACTCGTCGACACCGCGCGGCCTCCGTCTCCTGGCCCAACTGGTAAGTGAGCGACTGGCTCACCCCGGTCCACTCACCCCGATCAACCCGTCGTCGTGACCCAACCGCCGGCGAAGGGTACGACTTGTCCCACGATGAAGTTGCTCTGATTCGAGGCGAGAAAGAGCGCAAGATCTGCAGTCTCTCTCGGTTCCGCTAGGCGTCCGAGGGGCACATTGCGGCGCAAATGTTTCTGGAATCGCTCCGTGCTGACGAGACTCTCGGGATAGTAGTCCTCGTTGTGAACGTAGTTCTGTGCGATCGCGTTGAACTGCACGTTTCCACTGGCCAACTCCAACCCCGCCGCACGGACGAATGCATTTTGTGCGCCTCGCGCCGCACAGTATGCGGACGTCCCGGGGATCCCGCGGAGCGGCGCGGCACTGGTGATCGCCACGATCTTGCCGGCACCTCGCTCGAGCATCCCGGGCGCGAATGCCCGAACGAGCTTCATCAACGGATGAACCATGATGTCGAAGAGTTCGTTCCAATCCTTGTCCTGGATCTCTCCGACCGCAGCCGGCGAAGGTCCCGCAGCCAGATTCGCGAGGAGCACCTCGGGGTCGGGACAGATACGCAGCGCGTCTTCGAGGTTCGACTCGTCGTCGAGCGGGCCTGTCGCTTCGAAGACATTCGCCCCGGCTTCGCGAAAGCGCGCTGCCAGGGGCGGCCCCATGTAGTCACCGGACTGGGTGAGCAGAACACGGACATCGGAGAGTTCATTCGAGGTGGGCATGGCCAGACGGTACAGAACTCGCCGTGGCGACCAAATCATGAAGAACTCGCGACGCGACCCACGAGGCCGGCTTTCCGGACTACAATCTATTCGAGCAGAATGAATCCGCAATGCATTACGATCACAACACCCGTCGAGAGGTGCTCGGAATGGATCCTCTCGAACTACTCGAGGGATAGTCATGCGTCTACGTCAAATCGCTCTCGTCGCCCGCGAACTCAGGCCAGTCGAAGTCTCGATCTGTGAAACGCTCGGACTCGAGGTTTGTTTTCGGGATCCGGGCCTGTCGCATTTCGGGTTGCGACATGGTTTGTATCCGATCGGCGACCACATCCTCGAAGTGGTCGTCCCGAAACGACCGGGAACGACCGCCGAGCGCTTCCTTGATCGCCGTGATGGCGACGGTGGCTACATGGTGCTTGTGCAGGTTGATGACATCGACGCCGAGCGACGCCGGCTCGAAGAAGCCGGAATTCGAATCGTGTTCGAGGCGAAGGGATCTGGTATCCAAGGTCTTCACCTGCATCCCAAAGACGTCGGAGGGGCCATCGTCTCGATCGATCAGGCGAATCCGGTGGAATCATGGGGATGGGCGGGCCAGGACTGGCAATACCATCGCTCTGAGTCTGTCGTAAATGACTTGGTCGCCGTCGAGATCCAATCTCAAGAACCGGATGCCATGGCCGCGCAGTGGAGCCTCGCTCTCGGCCGGCCGATCTCGGATTCCGGAACGATCGAATTGGCCGATGCCTCGATCCGATTCGTGACCGATACCGACGGCCGCGGTGACGGCATGTCTGCGGCTGATCTCGTCGCCACCGATCGAGGCCGCGCGGGCGAAACGATCGAACTCTGCGGTTTCCATTTCAACCTGGTCTAGATGGTCAGACGGCAGGTCAGATCGTCGGAGTCGATTGCGCGGCGACACTCAGTCGAGTCGATAGACGCGCGTCGCCGTGTCGTGAAAGAGCGCGGATCGATCCGACTCCGAGCCATCCGCGACGAGCTTCTTGAACGCATTCCATAGCACCGCATAAGAACAGCTTTGCTTGTCGACTGGGAAATTGCTTTCGAACATACACCGCTCCGGGCCAAAGCAGTCGATGGCATGCCGGTAGTAGCGTCCGGTTGCCTCGATAATTTCGTCCGACGTCGGCGGTTTCGCCCGTTGATGAAATCCAAAACCATTGATCGGCATGACCAGGCCACCCAGTTTGACCGACACGTTTTTGCATCGAGCCAGCTCCGCAAGGTCACTCCGCCATTGGACCAGGACTTCTTCGCGTTTTGCGGCGTAGGGGCCGATGCCCAGCGGGCCGCCGAAATGATCGACGACGATCGGGGTATTCGGAAACGCTCGCGCCAGGTCGGTCAATTCTGGAATCTGGTGATGGTAGAGCCAGGCATCGAATGAAAGATCCCGCTTCTCGAGTTCGGCGAAGCCCTCCCGAAAGACCGGGTCGGCCAGCATCCCCTCGAACGGGTTCGAATGAGAATTGCGAATGGACTTGCTCGAATCCCAGCCCGAGGCATGGCGAATGCCTCGAAAGCGAGCGCTTGCCGCGCAATGCGCGTCCAGGACTGCTCCAACGGCGCTCCCCAGATTGAGATCGGCAAAGCTTACGATTCCTGCGCAGACCCGTGTCTCCCCGTAGCCACCGCTGGCCGCCATCGCGGCGACCCCATTCGCGAATTCAGTCTCACCCACCGGCTTCATAGACTGCGCACCCTGTGCCCGATACATGCTTGCGCATTCGACGAAGACCGTAGACACGATGTTATGTCCGGCTCGTGTGTCGAGAAGCAATTCGTCCAGGAGATACCGGCTATCAGGATGATCCCAGAGATGATGATGGGGGTCGCAAATCGGCCGGTCGGGGTCGATGATGTTCTCAGTCACTTGGCTTAGCCATTCGTTTTGGGTCATGTCAAAAATCCTATCACGCTCTACCTGTCGGAGCCGATCGCAGTATCTTGTTCCGGAATCTCCATGGGACTGATTTGATGAGCACTGAGAATACGACTTCGACCTCGAAACCGAAGGGCAGGGCACGCGCATCGGCCGCTGGGCCCACGATGTCGGTCGATCCCTTCAAGGATGTTGCCGCGCCGGAATTGGATGATGTTCGGTCGGGTGAAGAACTCGATTGGGACACCATCGAAGCGTATCTCCGTTCGAATCTACCTGACGAACTCGACCTGACCGGTGCATTCGAGGTCAAGCAATTCCCGAACGGCGCCGCCAATCTCACCTATCTCATTCGCTTCGGCGAGTTCGAACTCGTCCTGCGTCGGCCGCCCTTCGGAAAGTTGGCGCCGGGTGCCCACGATATGAAGCGCGAGTACAAGGTCCTTTCCCGGCTTTGGCGAAATTTCGACCGGGCGCCACGCGCTTTTCTTTTCTGCCAGGACCCGGAGATCGCCGGTGCGGACTTCTTCGTGATGGAGAGGCGACGCGGTGAAGTCATTCGGGGCGTGATTCCGCAGACCATGCGACAGCACGTCGACGTCGGAAGGCGAGCCGGAGTCGCGCTGATCGAGGCGATCGCTGACTTTCATCTTCTCGACCCCGCGCAATGTGATCTTGCCGATCTGGGGCGGCCCGAGGGTTTTGTTGCGCGTCAGGTGAAGGGCTGGAAGAAGCGATGGGACCTGGTCGCCGACCCCGCTCATGATGAAATCATGAGTCTCGTCCACGCGCGACTCGAAGCCTCCATTCCGATCGCCCAGCGCGTCTCCCTCGTGCACAATGACTTGAAGTTGGACAATTGCATGTTTAGTCCGGCCAACCCCGATCGCGTGATTGCGTTCTTCGATTGGGACATGACGACGCTCGGTGATCCGTTGATCGATTTTGGAACGGTGCTGAATTATTGGCCGGAGCCGAGCGATGGCGGAGTTCCACGCGGAGGCCATGTCGGAATGGATCGCATGGGATTGCCGAGTCGCGCCGAAGTCAAGGAGATCTATGCGGATCGGACTGGCTTCGATGTCTCCCAGGCGAGTTGGTACGAAGCCTTTGCGCTCTGGAAGACGGCCACCGTCGTCGAGCAGCTCCATCACCGCTGGTTGATGGGTGACAGCACCGACGACCGAATGGCGATCATCGCGGCGCGAGTACCCATCCTCGCCGCCGATGCGGCCGCGCTACTCGATGAACTCGATTGAATTCCTGCGCGCCGAAAGCGTCCGGGACGGGGTGAGTATGTCCCGCCCGCCGCTTGATTGACAGATGACTCCTTTTCGGGCGGGCTGGAAAGGGGCCTTTTCGTCTACTCACTCCCGCTTCCGGCACCAAGCAGATCAAACGGCTCCATGGGTGTCAGCGGCTCGATACCGGCTTCGACCTGTTCGGCCGCGTCGAGGCAGTGCAGCTCGGAGAATCGAGGTCCCACGATCTGCACGCTTTGTGGAAGCCCTTCAATCAATCCAACCGGGACGACTGCCGATGGGAGTCCCAGCGCGCTGGTGGCCATGAGCACGCGATGTCCGTTGATGATTCGGGCCACGCGATCGACGCTTGCGGTATCGGCCGCGATTTCGAAGGGCAGCTCCGTTGAAGTTGCCGT
The DNA here is from genome assembly GCA_964565565.1 of uncultured Spirochaetaceae bacterium. Taxonomy (GTDB): domain Bacteria; phylum Myxococcota_A; class UBA9160; order UBA9160; family UBA4427; genus UBA4427. The sequence continues at coordinate 34,587 of CAZMFM010000002.1, forward strand.
GAGCCAGAGCGCATGTTCTTCGAAGAAGCCGGACCACTCTCGCAATCGCTGTGAACGCCGCACGAGGGCGTCTGCAAGCAGGGTCTCGTATGCCCCCGCGCGCCGGTCGACCTCCGTCCAGAGTTCCAGCGCCCGCACGGCGTTGGCCGACAAGATGCCATTGTCGAATTGCGAACCGCCAGGTGGCTCGGAGCCACAATTGATCTCAGCAAAGAGCTGGGCGGCTTCGTGCAACCGCGGTGGCTCGGCTTCCGTGACCGTCCAACCAGCCGTCTCAAGTGCCCGCGCCGCACGCCGAATGCCCTCAGCCACACTCGGGTCGACTCCGCCTTGTCCTGGATTGGTGGACACGGCGATGCGACGTGACGTGCTTGCCGGATGTTCTATTGCGGGGAGCGCAACGGACCATGGGTCCAGAGCGTGGTAGCCCGCGATTGCGAGAAAGCCCGCTCGGACGTCGGCGATCCGACGTGCCATCGGCCCATCGACATGTGTTAGGTCGAGAAGGTAGTGAGACGACTCCAACGCGCTGCGCGGGATCACGCCGGGTGTGGCTTTGAGGCTGGCGGTGCCGCAACACTGGCTCGGCCAACGCAGCGAGCCGCCTGCATCGTTACCGATTCCGAGCGGACTCATTCCACAGGCCAACGCAGCCGCTTCGCCACCGCTCGATCCGCCCGCCGTCCGAGTGCGGTCCCAGGGATTGAAAGTACGTCCGTAGAGTGAGCTCTCGGTGTCGTGTCGGACGCCCAGGTCCGGCAGATTCGTTCTTGCGAAGGGGATCGCGCCCGCAGCCTTGATTCGCGCAACGACGGGCTCGTCGGCCGCCGCAATGGCTGCCGCTAGCACGGGCAGTCCCCGCGTCGTGGGTTGGCCCGCCAGGTCGAGATTCTCCTTCAACGAAACGGGAACGCCATGAAGGGGGCCTGTGTCGGCGCCGGACGCGACTGCGCTATCTGCCCGATCCGCCGCGGCCAACGCCTCTTCATCGAACCGGCGAACGATGGCGCCTACGTGTTGATCGACTGCATCGATTCGGTCCAGGTGAGCCTGGACGACCTCGCGGGACGAGACCTTTCGAACTCGAATCCCGGCCGCCAGGTCCATCGCATTCCAGCGCCAGAGTTCTTGCGGTCCCTCCAACTGGGCCTCTCCTCTGCCTTTCCGCTATCGAGATCAGGCGACTATGCCGCGTGCGCGGGTTCAATGCGAGTGCCGTCTGAGGATGTCCATGGGGCTGGAGTGCCGACGGAGGAGCGCAGTGATCTCAGGTCTCCGTCTCGGGGGATGTGGTCGCGGCGGTCAGTTTTCCATCTTCCATTTCATAGATCGAGTCGAAGACATCCAAGGCGCGATGGTCGTGCGTAACGACAATCACAGCGGTTCCGTGATCGTGGGCCACGTCCCGAAAGAGTTCCATGACTTGTCGTCCCCGATGGCTGTCGAGGGCTGCGGTGGGCTCGTCTGCAAGAATGAGGCTTGGCTGATTGATCAGGGCCCGAGCGGCCGTCACGCGTTGTTGCTCGCCGCCCGAGAGCTGCGTGGGTCGATTGAGCGCACGATCACCCACGCCGAGTGCATCCAGGAGTTCTAGCGCGCGGCGGCGCGCCTCGTTCGGTGGATGGCCAACGAGTTCGCCGACGATCTGGACATTTTCCACGGCATTCAGGAACGGGATCAAATTGGACTTCTGAAACACGAAGCCGATGTTTTCGCGTCGAAAGCGCCTGAGGTCGACCATTGCCCGCGAGCCGTCGATCACGGGCGTTCCGCCAATCGCCACGCGCCCACGCGTGGGTGAATTGATCAGGCCGACGCATAGCAGGAATGTAGATTTTCCTGACCCGCTGGGCCCGAGCAGGGCGACGACCTCGCCGCGCCGAGCGCGCATCGAGGCGTTCTGCAAGGCAACGACCTCAGTGTGCCCGCTTCCATAGATCTTGGTGAGGCCATGGGCCTCCAGCGCGTACGGTTCATCCATCTCTTTAGTGCTCGTCATTGCGGACCTCAACCGATCGCATCGTTAGGCGCGACGCGCATCGCCTTCCAGATGCCGAGCATGCTTGCCACGACCGAGATGCCGAGAACGATCACGGCCAGGCTCAGCAGGTCGCTCGGGGTGATGAGCACGCGTCGAGGGAACATCGGGAAGAGTTGTTGGCCGATGAGATACCCCACTCCGTAGGCGAGTGCGCCCATGATGAGTGACTGCTGCAGGATGAGCCCGACGATCGTCTGGTTTCCTGCACCGATCAGTTTAAGCAAAGCGATTGTGTGAAGTTTGTCGAGGGTGAGGGTGTAGATGATCAGGGCCATGATCACGGCCGAGATGATGGTGAGCAGTACTCGGAAGAGGAGGATCTGTCGCCGCGCTCGGTCCACGCTGCCTTTCAGAAGGAGGTCTTCCTGTTCTGCGCTGGTATAGGCGGTCACGTCGCTCCATCCCCGTAGTGCGCGGCTGACCGTATTGACATCGATGCCCGGCTCCAGGCGCGCCAGCACTGCACTCACTGCGGGGGGTGCGAGTGCGGCGATCGCACGGCTCGGGCCCGAGGCACGCTGCAATAGTGATGGCTGCGTGCGGCCCAGGTCGCGATCCGATGCGCGCGCGCGCCGTGCCTGACGTTCCAGGCGCGTGGACTCTCCAGGCTGGTCGAATTGGATCGCCTGCGCATCGCGGCTCGAGAAACATCCGATCCCGTCGCCTCCGGCGGAGACCATGCCGCGGGTCAACCCGACCACCTTGTAGACATCCTTGCCGAGCTTCAGCTCCTCCCCTAACTCGAGGCCCAGCTCGAGGTCGGCGATCATCTCGAAATGGTTCTGGGCCAGCGGTCGCCCGGCGATCAAGGGCAGGCTCTCGCCCTTGTCGGTTGGCCAACCCAGACCCAGCACGGCGATTCGAAGCGGATGACCATGGTGTTCGCGCTGAATGGTGTGATAGACGAACTCGCGCGCATCCTTGACGCCGGATACCGCGGTCACCCGATCGACGACATTTCGGGGTATGCGCGAGATCTCTGCAAAGGGGCCGCGGGTATCCCGTTGAACGACCCACAGATCGGCCTGCATGCTTCGAGATACGACGAGCGCGTCGTCGACGAGCCCGCGATAGATGCCGCCCATCCCCAATACCACCATCAACAACATGCCCACGCCGATCGTTGTGAGAACGAAGCGGCCGAAGCTGTGGCGGATGTCACGGATCGCCAGATTCATCGAGTCGTGATCCTTCGGCCCTCGCGCAGACGATTCCCTCGCGGTCCAGTCGGATTCAGAACTCTATCCCCGACCGACAAGCCTTCGAGGATCTCCACGAATTCGCGCCCCCGTAAACCAAGGGTGATCTTGCGCCACCGAGCACGCCCTCCGTCGTCGAACATGACTCCTGTCTGGCCGTCGCGAATGAGTACCAATCGGGCGGGGAGAGCACGCGCATCGTCGTGTTGGTCGACCACGATATAGACTTCTGCGCGTTGACCGATGGCCCAATTCTCGGGTAGCCGATCCAGGCGAACATCGACGAGCACCTCTCGCGTTTCGCGGTCAACTTCTCGTCCGACGCGAACGACGCTGCCGGGAAACACCCGACTCGGTTCGGCTCGGAATAGAATCTGTGCGAGCTGGCCCTCGCGTAGTCGTGCCAGCTCTGTCTCATCGACCCACGCGCTGATCCACATCTCGTCGGTCGAGACGATTGCGAAGACCGATGCGCCGGGGGCCACCACGTCGCCGACGTCCCGGTCGCGGCGTATGATGAGTCCATCGAAGGGTGCTTCGATCGTGGCGTCCTGCAGTCGCGCACGCTGGAAGTCGAGTGAGCGCTTCGCGGCTTCGAGGTGCTTGCGTCCTTCGATGATCGATGCGCGGGCGATCGACACTTCGGCCTGCGCTACGGACAACGATTCGAGGGCCTTGTCCAACTCTCGCTTGGACGCCGCATTTCTTTCCGCCAATGCGACGACCCGATCGTGATCCGTTCGTGCCTGAGCCAGGACGGCTCGCGCTCCATTCTGGGCCGCCTTCAGCCTGTCGAGGGTGGCATCCGCCGCGGAAACTTCGGATTCGGCCATGCCGACTTGTTGGTCGATGTCGCTGTCTTCGAGTTGAAAGAGCAGGGCGGCGGCCTGCACCTGGTCGCCCTGGTCGGCGGCGACATGCGTGATCAATCCGCCGATCTTCGGGCCGACGATCGCCGAGGTGCGGGCCTCCAAGGTTCCGGTGCCCATCACCTCTGCGCTGAGGGTTCTCGATTCCACCGTATAGGAGGGAACCGAGATCGATACAAAGAAAAGCCGCCATGCGACGCCAGCCGCGATTGCGAATAACAAGACGAAACGTGTGAGGAAACGCACGCTTCGGATTCTGCTCAGCCATCCCACCGACGTTTCGGGATCAGGGACGTGTTTGGATTCATCTTGGCTCATGGTTTCCCTCGATCCGTTGCCTTGCCCAGGATCTTGCGTCGATTCCCAGGTAGGGTGTGTCCATTGGGCTGTGAGCCCGAGTAGGGCTAGCGCCGGCCGCCTTGGCCAGTGCCGCGCCCTTGGCCGCCCCCTCTGTGCGGGTTCCGCTCGTCCGGCAACTCCGAACCACGTTCCCGAGCGCGCGTCTTCATTCTATTGTGGTTTTCGTCACGTAGGCGCTTTCGCTCCTCGGCGCTGTTCGTCGTACGCATTTTCTCGCGCTGCTCTTTCTTCTCTTCCCTCGTCATCAGCTCGTGCCCGCGCGCGCGCCGCGCGTTCTTTTCGGTCGTTCCCATTCTCTCACGGCCCTCGGCTCCGGCATCGTTGCGAGGCTCGACACCCCGTTCGCGAGCACGGTCTTGCATCGCCTTCTGGTGACTCTTGCGTAGGGCTGCTCGCTCCTCCTCTGTCTGCAGCGCTTGCATCGCCGTCCGGTACTGGTCCCGTTCTTGCTCCGTCATGCGCTGCCGGGCGGGGACCGGCGCCGTCTGCTCATCCTCGGCGTGGGCGATCGCGGCCAGGAGCATCAGGCCGATCGTGGCGAGTGCGGTCGTGAGTTGTCTGGATTTCATGATTCCTCTCCTCGTGGGTTGGCCAAATCGAGGAGAAGTAGGTTCTTCCTGCCCCTCGCCAATTGTCGTTGGCCGTTTTGAAGTGATGGGGACGATTGCAAGATTGCCCGGGGCGGTGGTCGAAATGGCAAAGATTGAAACCTGGACCGCCAGGGCGATCGGTAAACGAGCGATGGGTCGAGGGAATCGGGCAACACGGGATGAACCTCCGGTTTGTTTCGTTACGGATTGTAGGAGCCGAGGGCCGCAGTCCTATCCGACAAACGTCGGAGGGGGCCTCGGGCGAGCCTGGGAGAAGGGCATCGAGGGGAATCAGGCAGATGCCGGAGGGCGCTGCCGGGGATGCCCCGTACCCTCCACGGCGGAATCGCCCTCGGTGGGGGCATCGCGCCTCCTGCTGGGTCGGCCCAAGTGGTCGCGATGTTGACCGTTCGGAAGTCATCGCTCAGGAGAATCTTCCACCCTCTACCCACTGTATGATTTCAGACCGGGCGCCCTGCAATGTGAAACTGCGCCACTGCGGAAAAAAACCGTGCCGCCCAATGCCCCTGCCCCCCTGCCTGTAGCAGTCGAGATCCCATCGGGAGCTTAGTCTTCCCTGGGGAGTTCAAGATGTACGAGAAGCGAATCCGGAGAGGTTTCACGAGAATATTCAAGGCCAAGACCGTGAAACTGGCGAAGCAAAGCGATCGGACGATATCCGTATCGCGATGGAGTTCGGGATCAACGTTGGCATTTTGTCCAGGCTCCAGCCCTCGACGTATCCATCGGTGGAGAACGCAATGAAGCTCTTGAGTGGCGGCCCGCGTCGCCGCATGAATCGCGCAAAGCGCATCCGCTCGACATCGGCCGTCTGCTCGGCCTTCCTGATGCTGTCCGCCTGTGCGACGCCGATCAACATTTCGGGCCAGGATCTTCCGCCCGAGCAGCGGTCGACTTTGCATGCGCGGCGCGGCATCACAATTGACCGAATCGGTGTCGAGCCGACAAAGGGCCGTCTCTTCGTCATGGCGCCCGGGCTCTATCCGCTCGAATTCACCTCACGAATCGATCTGGGGTCGGCGGATCGATCGATGGAGAGCGTGTTGAGCGTGCTCCAATGCAAGATCGAAGTCGAGTTCAGGCCGGGCGAAAAAGTCCGGCTGTCCGGAAAAATTGAATCCGGGAGCTTCGACCCTGCCACTGGATACTCGGAAAGGGGATTGCATACGGAGATCTCGCTCGAGAGTTCGATCGAGGGTCGGTCGTCGATCATCGATACGAGTACGTGTCAAAGTTGGATCGACTGTGGTCGTGTCGATAAGACACGAATGATGCCGATCTCCTGTACGTCCACCCGCGACGCCGATCTCGATTCCCCGGACGGGACAAACTAGCGCCGATCAGGCTCGAATCGATTTGCGTCTGCATTTGCTTCGGCGTTGTCTACCTCTCCTGCGCCATTATCTCGCTTCGGCCGCCGCATCCAAATTCCCCATCAGGTGGCGCTGGAAGAATGCGCCAAGATGGCTGTAGAAGTCGATCTTGTTTCTCTCGTCCAGGAACCCGTGGTACTCACCACGATAGACATGCTTCTCGACGGAAATCCCTTCGTCCTCGAGGGCGTCGGCCATGACCTCGAGCTGGCTGACATGGACTGTCGGGTCCTCGGTTCCGTGGCCTAACAAGACGGGCACCCGGATTTTGTCTGCATTGCGGGCTGGGGAGCTGGCTCGCAGTTTTGCGCGATCGGTCCAACGCTTTCCGACGAGATGTTTGAGAACGTCTGCCCCGCGGTAGTATTGGTCGCGCGAAAGCATGCGCGGGATGTCGGTCACGCCGGCGTAGCTCGCCCCGGCGCGAAAAAGATCGGGCTCTGTAACCAGACCCCAGAGAGCGGCATAACCACCATAGCTACTTCCGAATATTCCGATTCGGTCCGAGTCAGCGATCCCCTGTTCGATCAGCCAGTGCGTGCCATCGGTGATGTCATCCTGCATCGCCTGGCCCCATTCGCCGTAGCTCATGGTCTTGAATTTCTTTCCATATCCATCTGAGCCTCGAAAATTGGGCTGAAATACCGCGAAGCCGAGGCTCGCGAGATATTGCACTTCCGGATTCCATCCCCATTGATCGCGAGATGATGGGCCGCCATGCGCCAGCACGATCGTTGGATACGGGGCAACTCCATTTGGGGGTCGCGTGAGGTACCCGGAAATTCCCAACCCGTCTCGCGCCTGATATTTGATCGGTTCCATCGTTGCGAATTCGAGTTCTTCGAGATCTGGATAGGCAGAGAAGAGCGGGTAGACGCGCTCGGATCCTGTCCGGTAGATAAAGTAGCGAGGTGGAGACACGTCTGAGCTCGTGTAGTACACCAACGTTTCACCGGCCTCGTCCGACGAGACGACTCTCCGAATGACATCCGGGAGTTGTTTCGCAAGCGACCGTTCCCGGTCCTGTGCGCGTTGATCGATGAAATGTTTCTCGGGCTTCTCTCGATTGATCGCAATCGCGAGCAACCGGCCGTCCTGGTGTGAATAGATCAGACCACTCACGTCGTACTCTGGATCCGCAAAAACGAGATCTCCAAGCTCGCGTGACCGAAGATCGTAACGATAGACGCCAACTCGTTGTTGCCGGGTATATCGATAGACATAGAGGATATGCGGCTCGACGCTGAACCCGGCAAACGAAAAGCCCTGGTCCTCGGGGTTGAAAGGATCCCATCTCAGGATCAGTTCGAAATCGTCCGCCTCGTCCTCGCGAGCGTAAAGCGATTGCTCCGTTCCGGTTTTCGCTCGCCCAATGCCAGCGCGCACGACGTGATGATGATCCGCGTACCATCTTTCGATCCCAGCGCGGGGACGCACGATCGTTCGGAGTGTGCCCGAGCGGACGTTGAGGCGGCGCACGCCTACACCATTCTGGGTCGGCATCCAGAGACCGATCAATACGGCCTCGGGATCCTCGGGAAGGGTGCTTATGATCTGATCCTGAAATTGCGTGTATTCCTGGTACTGCCAGTTCTTTCCCAGGTACTTGGGAACCCCTCCCGCCAGCCGAACGGACATCAGTCGGGTCTGTCGCGCGCTTACACCCACTGCCTTCTGGCTCGGCATCTCAATGCTCACAAGCAATCCGTCGTTGCCCGACCACATGACCTTCCTGATCGTCTGGCTGCTTCGGTTGCGGGTTCGCTCGAGCTTCGTGAGTGCGCGAAGCGGCCCCCCAGCAACCTCTCGAGCGATCAACACCTCAGTCCCGCCTTGCGCGAGAATCGCGGCGACTCGCTTGCCATCAGGGGAAAGCGCGACATGACTCAGTAACGGATTCCCAAAAAAGAGCTGGGCTTGCGCTTTGAGCCCCCCACTGGGCTCGCTCTGGCCATCGCCCCGAGTTCCCATCGCCCCGCCGCCGCAGCCGCATAGCAAAACGAGACTGGTGGACAGCAGGACGCGAGCGATCACGCTCCCCTGTTCTTGCCGCGTTGTCTTCTTCATAGCCATAGCCGATGAGAATATCGAGTGATCACGCGCAGCGCACGGTCCGCCCGAGCGGAGAGAGAGTGAGAGAGAGCGAGTCAGAAAGAGTATGTCCAGAAGGAGCCAAATCACCCCGACTGGATTGGTTTGCTGAGTCTGGAGTTCGATGAAACTTCATCAAGCGGTGAGGCCTTTCGATCTCCGTCATGACTGGCGAGAGACGAGGCGTCGAGGGGCGTACGAACTACTCGTTAGTGCCGCATGGGGTCAAGGTCCCCGGGTTCTCTCGAAAGGCTTTTCGCCAGGTAAAGCAGACCGCGGAGATGCCGTTCGGTAATCGCCTGCTGGCTGGCTGGCAGCTCCTCAAAATATCGCGGCCGATCTCGATCGATCTCAATTCCGATCCCTGGAATACCCTTCTCGCCTGACACGTAGTCAGTCGATACCCCTGCCGCTGGAGGGAGCACGTCGGGTAGAAACGGTTTGAGATAGACCGGCGCATGCTCACCTAAGACCTCAATGATGTCTTCAGGTTCGTCCGTAACCTGGAAAGGCGGTGCGTCTGATCCATGATCTGAGATTGTGTCGGCAAACCCGTCTACCACCGATAGGCATGACTCCAAGACAACGGCGGATATCCGGCCCCTCGGCATCCAGCAGCCCAAGACACCCTGCAAGAAGCCTCCAGACCCGGTGTGATAGTCCAAGAAAAACTCCAGGCGCGGATGGGCCCCGATGAAGTCCCGAAGCGCTTGGGTTTCCGGCTCAGAGAACGCGGTCGGACCCCAGTAGTGGTCCGACGACGGGTCCAATTGATCCGCAGGGGCGGCTTCACCTGCGGCGCCAATCCGCGCCCAGTTTCGATTCAGGTCTACGCCGAAGACATCCGCGCCGAGCGGAGTGCGGTTCTTGCGCCATGTGAAAGGTTTCACGGTTCCAGACAGATCGTGCTCGACGCCGTCGGGGTTCACCATCGGAACGATCCAGATGTTGACACTGTCGAGAACGCTCGTCACTCGATCATCTCCGCCATAGCGGTCGGCCAGCTGCCGAATCAGATCGACTGCGAGGTTGGTCATTGTATGCTCGGCGCCGTGTTGGGCGAATACGGCCAACAGCTCCGGTTGATTCAAGTCGGCACTTTGATCGCCGCTGATCTTCACTGCGTAGATTTCGCGCTGCTGATGGGTCTGGCCCAAGCCGACGACCTCAATATGGCTTCCGTACTGCTCGCTCAAGGATGCCAATGCGACCGCAAGATCGGCGTGCCGGTACAGCTTCCCTTCAAGCTGCTGCAAATCCAAGCCGCCGGAGACGCAAGCCCAGGAGGCGAAGCTGACGGCGATCGCCCTCGCCACGGCCCAACTCCGACGGGCTGCTCGGCCGCGACGCGGCTTCGTGTGCGGCGGCTTCATAGACATGTCGAGTTCACGAGAAGGCTCCGAAGACAGGGCGCCTGGTTCTAGCCATGTTTGCTTCTCCAACATTCTGCTGCGAGAGGCGTCTATTTTGCCTCGACCGGTTGAATCGAACCACCGATAGGACCACCAACCCCCGTCGGGGCGACTTGGTCCCTTCCGGGAAGTGGGCCTGAGAATAATGTCATTTGGCCTATCTCGCTTGGGGTGCGCAGCGCGGAGCAGGCTGTGCCGCCGCAACTGCTGGGCCACAGCGCGTTAGCGCGCGCCTAGCACTGCCTCCAGGTGGGTTGCCAGTTCACGCGCGATGTCACGGAACGGGCGTGCGTTTTCTTCTACTCGCGCGAGCAAGAATGCGCCTTCGAAGGAGGCGACGACCAGGGTGGCGAGGCGCCGAGCTTGTGCAGGCGTCGCGCCGACGTCGGCGAAATACCCGGCGGTCGTGCTTTGCCAGGAATGGATTGCGGCTCGGCAGCTAGCCGTCAAGCGTGGGGATTCGGGCGTGGTCTCAAGAGCGATGGTGGCGACGGGGCATCCTTCTCGAAAGTCTGAGCGTGCCAGCCAATCGGCCAACAACTCGGCGATTGCTTTAACGTATTCAGAAGGGTCGCGCGAAGATTGGGCGGCCTTGAGATAGAGGCCGTCGATGGCACGGCTTGCCAGCGCGATTGCTTCGCAGGCGAGATCTTCCTTGCCACCCGGGAAGTGGAAGTAGAAGGAACCCTTCGGCGCACCGCTTTCCTCGAGAATCTGGGTTAGTCCGGTCCCGTGGTACCCCTGTCGTTGGAAGAGACGGGCGGCGGTGCGTATCGCGTCGCGGCGAGCAAGGGTCTTTCGGGGCATCTGGCGATGATACGTCGTCTTGGCCGCTCCGAACCCGTCGGCTAATCGAGGACGAAGATCGGTTTGTGGCCAGGCCTGTTCGTCAAAACCTCAGGGAGCTCGTCCCACGCGTAGATCCCCGACGTCACGAGTTCTGGATGCAAGGTTCCCTCGGCGCTGGCGCGCAGAACGTCTGGCATGAACGAGCGGGCGTGACCCTTCCCAGTGTGGAAGTTCACGCAACGCACGTATTGATCGAAGAGGTCAAGGGCGACCGGCTCGAAGTAGATCCCAACACTGTTGACCTGGCCCTCCGGTACGACCGAGCGCAGGCCGGAGCGCAACCAGTCGGGGTTCACGCTGGCGTCCACTGCAAGATGAAATTCGCCAATTCTCTTCGGAGGCGGCCCCTCTCGGACTTCGGCGCCGAGTTTTTCTGCAATCGCCAGGCGTTCTGGGCTGGGGTCGAAATAGACAGTCTTTGCACCGGCCACGTTCACCGCGGCGTCGACTGCATAGAGGCCGATGCTACCGCCGCCCCCGAGTATGACGACAGATGGGTCGCTCACGCCCTCGAGATAGGGAACAACGACTTCCCATCCCAGGGATTGATTGTCGCCGACCGAAGCCAGGTGAACGGGGTCGACGCCATCGGGGAGCTTCACTGTGTTGAAGTCGGCGTAAGGCACGCGAACGCGCTCGGAGAAGGTCCCGCCCCAATCTCCACGGACGGGTAGTCCGTATTGCGCATTCCAATGAGGCTCACAGCGCGCCGGGAAACGGCTCTCGCAGGGAGCGCAGCGCCCGCACGCGATATGCCAAGCGATCGCGACGACGTCTCCGGGGCGACACTCTGTACACGCCGATCCGACCTCGATGACGCGACCCACGCACTCATGCCCGAGTGCGAAGGGACCTTGGAAGGGCGTGAGTCCGGCGATGAGTCCGTGATCCAGATCGCAGGTGGTGGCAGCGATCGGGGCGATCACGGCATCGGTGTCGGCTTCCAATTTGGGATCGGGAGTCTCCTCGAATCGAAGTTTTCCGGGTCCTGCGAAGAAAAGTGCTCGCAACGGGGCGTCTCCTGTTTTGCTTGGCATCTGAAATATGGCGATCACCATACTACGAGATACTGGCCATGACAAGCAGGCTGGGCCCCGGCACGGCCGCGCCGCCCCCCACATGGAGCACCGTCAAGGAATGGAGTCTCCGGCAATCCCGGCGTGGTTCAGTGTTGTCGCCGGACTCGGTGTGAATCGCCAAGCCGTTTGATGTCTTCCGGATGGATTTTTGTCTACGGGTCTTGACTTGAAGCGCGCTTCAACATGTAGGCTCCTTTGAAAAGGAGACTCGCAAATGATGGATCTGAGGATCGCACTGCTGCTTGCTGGATTGACGCTCTTCGCGAGCCCAGCGAGTAGCTCGGTTGACTCGACTCTACCGGCGCCTGGTTTTGAGTTGAAGAGTTTTGACGGGGTCTCGTTTTCGCTCGAGGACTATGCCGATCGAACCGTCGTTCTCGAGTGGTTTGGCCATGCTTGTGAGTTTACCTGGAGCCACTACCGACAGGGCCATATGTCGAAGCTGCAGGAAGAGTACACGGCGCGGGGCGTCGTTTGGCTGACAATCGATTCGAGTCGATTTCCACTGTCACGAGAGAAGATGCGCGCGCGTGCTGAGAAATGGGGCATTCAAAGCACCGCGATCCTAAAGGACTCAGAAGGCGTGGCCGCACGTCGCTATGGGACTCGGGTGACACCCCAGGCATTCGTCATTCATCACGGACGTGTCGTCTACCAGGGAGCGATCGACGACCGCGGGAGCTTTGCGGGACTCCTACAGGACCGGTCGACCGCCAGGAATTACGTACGCCAGTCGCTTGAGGAAGTGCTCGCGGGGAAGCCGGTCTCAGTCCCGGAAACGAAACCCTATGGCTGCATTGTCTGGCACAAAAAGTAGGGGAGATGTCCTCCCTTTCGAAATCAAGTCTGACGACGGTCAGTGGCTCAGGAGAAGAGACGTGTGCGACAGAGAGATCATTCGAGAGAGTCGTGCGATCGAGAGCTTGCTAGAAGGGTTTGAAAGTCGGTTCCCATCGCGAAGTGATTTTCAAGGCTACGTCAATCATTGCTTGCGGATGTTGAATGTCGCCCTTGCTCTCTGTGAGGATGAGCCCGATCGGCGTGAGAAGATCGAGATCGCGCTGGCCTTTCATGATTTGACGATTTTTCCGGATAGGACGTTGGACTATCTGGAGAGTTCGGCTGAGCTCGCACGTCAGCATCTCGCGGCGATCGGGCGGCACGAGTGGTCCGAAGAGATCACGCTCATGATTGCGAAGCACCACAAAATCGGCGCCTATACCGGGAAGTCCGCGAATCTGGTCGAAGCTTTCCGAAAGGCCGACTGGTTGGATGTGACATACGGGTTGCGGCGGTATGGGCTTCCTCGCCGCTGGGTCCGAAGTCTCTATCGAGCGCTACCTCTTTGCCGATTCCCGAGAACCGTGTTCGGCCTGATTCCAATCTACATGGTTCGGCATCCGCGCAACCCGTTGCCCAATTTCCGGGCTGGAGCCTGAACGGGGAACCTCAGAAGTGGCGCCAAGCGCAGGCCGGTCGACGGGTCATGGAGAACTTCCCCATCAATCAAGAATTCGGATCCGTCGAGGGACTCGAGGTCATCGCGCGGCGAGCCGACGCATAGCCTGTTCCACCTGCGAGTCTATTCGCGACGCGAGGTCGTTCAGGTTGCTCAGGCGTTCGGCGCGGATCCCTCGTTGGTGGCTGCGACGATCGCGTGGGTGTCTCGCTCTTGCCAGAACGATGTGAGCGCATCGATGACCGCCGCGTGATCGCGAAAGTGGTGGTAAAAGCTGCCACGCGTTCGGCCGCTGGCCGTGCATAGCCGTTCGATGGTCAACGCCGCCGGCCCATTGCGGCCGAGCAACGACAGGCCGAGCCCGGTCCAGTCGCTCCGACGGAAACGCCGGCTCACATAACGAGGCCCAAGCTTCCAAGCGCCGCGATCGGGAGAAAGAGCGTCCACTGAAGCGGCTTTGTGCGATATATGCCATTCGGCCTATTACGCTCCTTGTACGCAGCGCGGATCCTCCTCGCCAACCAGGAGGACACCGCATGGCCCCGCACGATCGCCCGTCGCTTTCCACCCGCCTCCCTCTCGCTCTGGCGCTCACGATCTTCGCCTTGCCCGGGGCGTCCGCGGCGGGAGGCCCCCTCGATCCGCTGGACTTCGTGTCGCTCGGCACCCTCACGCTCGGAAGCGACAGCTTCACGATCGACACCGACACCCTCGAGATCCGGGACGGGTCGAGCACGCTGCTCTTCACCGGTGTGGTCGACGATCAGGACGGCACGGCCGACTACCTGAATAACGTCTGGATCCCGGCGTCGAACGGCATTCCCGAGATCGCGGTCTTCACATTCGACAATATCGACCTTCAGTCGAGCGCGACCCTCACGGTCCTGGGCAGCCGAGCGCTGGCGCTGCTTTCCCGCGGCAGAGCCTCGATCGACACGACGATCGACCTGAGTCCTCCGGACCTCATCATTCCAGCCAGCCCGTTCAGCCCGCCAGCCGTCCCGTCCACCGTCGGCTTCGCAGGCGGTTTCAGCGGCGGTCCCCTCAGTGCGCCCGGCGACGGCCCCGGCGGTGGACTGACAGCAACCGCCACGGTCCAAGGTGGAGGGCCGGCGGGCTTCGGCGGGCCTGGAAGACAGCAGGGCGTTGCGTTCGCGGGGTCGGCCTACGGGGATATCGCGTTCGGCCCGCTCCAAGGGGGCAGCGGAGGCAGCGCATTTGCAGGGTTCACGGGCGCCGCCGCCGGCGGCGGCGCCTTGGAGATCTCCGCGGCGGGCCCCGTCACGCTGGGACCGAACGGCTCCCTGGTGGCAGCCGGCGGCAAGGTCTTTGACAATTTCAGCACTAGCTTCAAGATCGGCGGCGGTCCCGGCGCCGGAGGGGGAATCCGACTGAGTGGCGCGGCGGTCCATCTTCTTGGCACGGTCGATGCTGGCGGCTTTCGATTCGACACCCTCTCTAACTGGGCCGGCGGGGGCCGCGTCGCCGTCTTCGGCTACAACCAGCTTCCGGAGTTCGTAGTGGGTGGGACGACGCCAGGCATGATCGATACCTCGATGATCAATGTCGAGGGAGGCCAGATTACCTTTAGCCCTGTAAGCGATGCCATTACGCGCGGCGTCATCACAGTCACCCCGCAGATCACGACGATCCCCTTCGGCCAGACGTTTACGCTCGGCGAGATCACCGACCTGAGCGATGCGAATCGAAACCTCTTCCTCGTCCACCGGGACCTGCGCGTCTCCGATGGCGGCACGGTTGCGGTGCCCGCCGGCGGCATCGCCCAAAGCGGCCGAATCGAACTCTTTCCGCCCTCGGCGAGCATCACGGGCGTCGACCCGCTCACGAATGGCGGAGAGATCACGGGCAGCGGCGTCGTCGGGGTCGATCTCACCAACGAGGTGGGCGGCACGATCGATGCGGTCAACGACGCGCTTACCTTTACCAATCCCGTCGTCAACGCCGCCGGCGCCCAGATCAACGCGATCGGCAGCACGCTCGACTTCCAGGGTGGGCTGACTAACAACGCGGGCAGCCAGATCAATCTGATCAACACGACGGTCAGCGGCAGTGTCGCGAGCGTCGCCTCGGCCGGGGTGATGATCGCGGGCTCTGTGACGTTCGGCGGCGAGGTCAGCGGGACCGCCGACTTCGGCGGCACCGGGACCACCGTCTTCCAGGGCGGCTATCGGCCCGGGGCGAGCCCTGGATGGGTTTCGTTCGGCGGTGATGTGGTCTTCGACACCGGCAGCACATTGTTCGCTGAGATCGGCGGGCTCTTGCCCGGCTTGGACCACGATCGCATCGACGTTTCCGGCGACGCCATTTTTGAGGGTGCCCTCGACCTGTCTCTGGTCGGAGGTTTTACGCCGATCGCTGGGCAGGTGCTGACACTGCTGACGCACGCTTCGGCCGCAGGCGAGTTCGCTTCAATCGCTGGTGTCTCGGCCGGAGCCCTCGACCTCGCCGTGGCCTACGGAACCAACGCGCTGACCGTCACCACGGCGCTACGCGGTGACGTGAATCTAGATGGGACGGTCACCAACGCCGACCGCGTACTCGTCGAGCAGAACCTGGGTTTCTTCACCACCGCCTATTCCTCCGGCGACGTGAACGGCAGCGGCATCGTCGACACCGCAGACCTCGACATCGTCCTTGAAGCGCTCGGCGCCGGCGCGACGGCGGTCCCGGCGTTGCCAGCGAGTGGCCTCGTCCTGCTTGTAGCCATCCTCACCTTGACGGTCTTGCTGTGCGGGGTGGCGCCGTCGATCTACTCGCGCCGGGCACTGTGAGGTGGCCCGAATTTTCCGATCGCGCGAGGTCCGTCTTCGCGACGGACGTGGGTGGCGATGGCGAGATGGCGACATGGACGTGCTCTCGGCAATCCGGGGATCGTGACAAGATCGGGTGGTACGAGAACACCAACTTAATCGGATCATCGCAGAAGTGCTCAGGCCGAGACGCCAAACGCCCGCGCAAGCATCGCGGTATCGCCAATGTGTTGGAGATGTACGATTCGTTGATTCTGAATCGTCACGATGTCGATCTCGTCCGCGGACTCGCCGCCGAGAGCCACTCGCGAGAGCACTACGACGCGCTCGGGTGCGACTTGCCAGGTTTCCAAAGGCTCGATCCGAAGGCCACGCTCGAGTAGCGGCTGGACCATTTCGGCAAGGGCGATATGACCACGATGCTCGCCACTCACGGGGGAGTCTCCCGGCTGAAGCCAAACGGCGTCCGAGTCAAAGGTATTGAGCGCAGCGGCGAGGTCACCGCTCGCGAGGGCGCGGTACATTCGCATCGTGATCGCTCTAGGGTCGGTGGAGTCGGTGGGAAAGTCGATTGATTTCGTCATGCGCTCAGTATCTCGAAGCTCGAAAGATGCACAAGTGAAGTTATCGAGCATCTGATATACATTTTTGAATATGACAATTTTCGATTGGGACGACCTGAAGTTCTTTCACGCGGTGGCGCTCCATGGGTCGCTATCGAAGGCGGCGGCCGCTGTGGGTTCGAGTCAGCCTACCGTGGGGCGGCGAATCACCGCTCTCGAAGAAGATCTAGGCATTTCGCTCTTTCACAGGGACGGCCGCGGATACTCGATCACCGAGGCTGGAGCACGGCTGCTGGAGCCGGTATCCGAAATGGAGACGTTGTCGTGGCGGATCGGGCGGGAGGCGCGCGCGAGTGCTGTACCACTTCGGGGGCAAGTTCGCGTTTCTGCGCCAGAAGGGTTAGTCGTCGAGTGGCTGGTTCGACAACTGCGCGATTTGCGACGTCAGTATCCCGAGGTCTGCATTTCAATCGCCGGGGAGTCGGCGGTTGCGGACGTGGACCGTCTCGGAGCCGACGTGGCGATTCGGATGTTTCGGCCTAACTCGCCAAGGCTCGTCTCGACCGAGGTTGGAGCGTACAAGAACGGACTCTATGCAGGAGAATCCTATCTGACTGAGCGCGGACGACCTCGCCGAGTTTCCGACCTGGAAAATCTGGATTGGATCACATTCGACGAGGACCTATCGCGGATGCCAGAAGCGCGTTGGTTAGCCACTCGGACCGCGGGGAGAGAGCCGGCAGTGAGAAGCAACAGTGGCTTGGTCCAAAGGGCGGCAGCGTTCGCTGGCCTGGGTGTAGCGATGTTGCCGGAGTATCTGGGAGACGGTTACGACGGGCTGATTCGCGTGCTCCCGCGCGTCGCTTTACCCAGTCGACGCTTCTGGCTTGTTGCGCATGAAGACGTCGCCCGCGCGAGCAGCGTTCAAGCTGTACTCGAATTCCTTCGTGCGGCGTTCGCGTAGAGTCGGAAGAGTCGGGTACGTCGTCAGGGGCAACGCAACCAAGTGGAGTGCGTTCCCTTGCCCGAGGTGGCCTGCGAGTCTGGCGATGGCGTTCTGCAGCCGGGGTACGGTCGTCTCTATCAAGCGGAGGATTCTGGCGTCCGAAAAGGATTGCAATGGCGATATTGCGGAGATCGACGCGCAGCGGGAGGAAACGGACGCGAGTGCGGGTCATAGGAAAACGAGCTGTGCAGGTTGGCCTTTTCTTCATGAGCGCCCTTCTTTCGGGTCATGACGGTTTCCGTCAGAGGATCCCGGCCTTGGCGAGTGCAGACTCGAGGCCATCGTGGGATTCGGGTGGAGCGAAGACCCGCATGGTGAGTAGCGGCGAATAGCCCGGCGCGATCGCCTTCATCTTTTGGATCAAGCGCTGCGCTTCGGCGTGCTCCCCACGTAGCGCGTGCAAGAGAGCGAGAAATGGATACGCATGCGGTAGCTCGGGACCCAGTTGCCGCCCGCGTTCGAAGGCGGCTTCGGCTTCCTCGATACGACCCAGGGCGGTCAGGTAGCCACCGCGGTTGAGATGCGCTGCGGCGAGAATCGGATCCTCGGGACACAGACGGAATACCCGATCGAGCCAGAGCAGCGCCTGTTCTGGATTGCCGTTCGCGCCCTCCGCGATCGCGATTCCCCAGACGGCAAAGGTCATGCTAGGCCCCAGTTCGACAGCACGCTGCATCGCGGACAGTGCGCCTTTCTGATCGCCCCGGGCCAGTCGGGACATGCCGATCGCGAGGGGTGTAAAGGGATCCGTGGCGTCGAGCTCGACCAGCTTGTCGACGGCGCGGTCGAGCAGGGTGATGGGATCGGCCGTGTCATCGTGATGACCGAATTGGTAGAGGTGGAACTGGCAAAAGCTCGACACGGCCCAGGCGATCGAGAGTTCGGGGTCGAGTTCAGTGGCGCGGTCGAGACAGGTCTGCGCTTCGAGCAGGCCGGCCAGGCTATTTTGTCCGCTGTGGACGTAGGCGCGTTGGAGACTTTGCCAGGCGTCGAGCTGATCGGGTCGATGGGAGAGGACGCGCAGTCCTTCGATGCGGAGCAGGGCGGGTTCGAGGGACGCCACGATCGAAGCGACGATCTCGTCGGTGATGTCGAAGACGTTCGCGAGCTCACAGTCGTAGCGCTCGGCCCAGACGTGTGTGGCGGTCGCGCCATCGAGTACCTGAACGGTGATGCGCACGCGATCGCCGGTGCGCCGTACGCTGCCCTCGACGATGAAGCCCGCCCCGAGTGCGCGACTCACGGCCTGGACGTCGATGGCCTTGTCCTTGTACGCGAAGGTGGAGTTGCGTGCGATCACCGGGAACCAGCGCCAATTGGCGAGGCTCGTGGTGAGATCCTCAACGATTCCGTCGGCCAGGAAATCCTGTTCCCGGTCACTCGAAAAATTGTCGAAGGGCAGCACGGCGATCGCGCGGCGATTACCGAAGCCCGAAACGTTGAAGTCTTCGCGCACCTCGTCGTGTTTCGCCCCGAGGCCGAGTTCATGCAATCGAGTCGTTGCTTCGGTGCGGTTCGTCACGTCGAGCGCCCGGATCACGGCGGCGACATGGACCTTGGCTGTGCCGGGACTGATCTCGAGAACGCCACCGATCTCCTTGTTGGTGAGGCCCTTGGCCATCAACTCCAAGACCTCGAGCTGTCGGGGCGTCAGTAGCTCTGGAGTGGGATCGGGGAGCGCCGCGGACATGGGGTCGAGTATAGCGGGCGTCGATGAGCGGCCTAATGCGATCTTCCGTCTAGGCAAGTCGCGCGTGGCGAGAACTGAGAATCGCCGTCGTCACCCTTAGGCCGCCAATTCTTGATATAGCCCAATTGGCCTATTTCGGATCCGAGCGGCTCGCCCGAAGATGCTCCAGAACGAATTGGGAGCCTGACATGAACGATTTTTCGACTGGATCCATCCGCATCGCCGCGCCCTTCGTGCTCGCGCAGACGAGTTTGTCCGCTCGCTTCAGGGCGCTGCACTTGTTTATTCACTTTCGCTCGACATTCCTGATCGCCACCCTCGCGCTGCTCATCGGCATTTCAACCCATGCCGCGACGGCAGGCACGATCGACCTCAACGGGTCGTTGCTCGCGTCGGATGCCACCGGCCCCGTGATGCTCACGGTCCCGGGCCCGATCGCACTCCAAGCGTTCAACGCGCTCGATAACGGCTTCGCCAGCGTGACCACGGTTACCGATTTTCCGTCGTTCGCGGGAGTGGATCCGCTCGAAATTGCGATCACATTCGGTGATCTCGAGCGATTGAGTACAGTTTTTTCGCCGGCGGGCTGCGCGCCGGTTGGCGGTGATCCCTTTTCGAATTGTGCGACGGTCTCGAATCAATACGGCGAGGGAGACGGCAGTCCCAGTTTCTTTGCTGTCGATGTGCTCGGTGTAGGCACCGTCCTCTCGGGTGAGTTCATCTCACTCGTCGCCACGACCGACAGCGACATCTCCTCTCCAGGATTCGGATCAGCGACCGCGAGCGGATCGGTCCTGATCACCGGCGGCCTGGCGCCCTACCTCACGGACGTACTGGCGATGACTGGCGGCACTGGCATCGGCATTCTGGACATCGCCTCGTTCAACTCGCTTTGCACCACGGGAGCCGACCCGTGCAGCTTCTCGGTCACCGGATCGTTGATGTTTGTTCCGGAGCCTTCAACGGCTCTGCTCATTGGTGGTGGCCTCGCTGTCCTGTCCGTTCGCCGTCGGCGCGCCGATCAAACTGCCTAAGGGCGGGACGGTGATCGCGCGGCGATTGCCGATTTCCTGAACATTGAAGCCTTCGCCGCCTCGTCGTGCTGCGTCGCGGGGCCCGGTTCGTGGAGTCGATTCAAAGCTTCGGTGCGGTTCCTCCTCACGTCGACCGCCCGGATCACGGTGGCGACATGAACTCTGGCCGTACCGGGACGGATCTCGAGAACGCCACCGATCGCGTTTTTGAGCGGCCACTTTCCGGCATAGCCCGATCGGCCTATTTCGACTCCGACCGACTCGTCCGAAGATGCTTCCACACGAATTGGGAGCCCGACATGAACTACTTCTCGACTGGATCCACCCGCAATGTTTCGCCCGGCCTCGATCGGCCAGGGAGTCGACGACGCGCACAACAGATGCTGGCTTTGGCAATGCTCCACGCCGGCCTGGCCACGATCCTCTCCGCCTGTGGCGGAGGGGGCAGCGGCGCCAGCGACCCGACTGCCGCCGCGCTCGCTGCACAGGCCGATTCGAGCTGGCGTGTCGAGCTGACGGGAACCCCGAGTTATGCGATCTGGGGAGCCGGACCCGACGACCTCTTCATCGAAGGAGGCGACGGATTCATCGTCCACTACGACGGAACGGATTTCGTCGCTCAGGCGATTCCCGTCGACGACACCGTGCGGGCGATCTGGGGTTTTGCGAGTGACGACGTCTACGCGATTTCAGGTGACGAGATCCTGTACTTCGATGGCGATGAATGGCAGAGCGTGTACCAGGCGTCGAACATCCTCCTGGATATCTGGGGATCTGGACCGGACGGGATTCACGCTGTGGGTGTGAGCGGATTGGCCGTCTACTTCGATGGGGCGTTCTGGTCCGAACTCGAAACCGGTGTGACCTGGAGTCTCGAACAGGTCGAGGGCCCCCGGCAAAACCTGGTCTACGCGGTGAGCCGTTCGCCGGGCGGTCTCGAACAGATCCTTCGTTTCGATGGATCGACGTGGCGGGTGCAGACCGTGAGTGGCGCCTTCCAGATCGGGGCATTGGCGGCGAATCCCGAGACGGGGCGGATCTTCATGGGCGACTCCACGGGCTTCCTGTTCGTGGGAAGCGGCAGTTCGTTCGCCGACTTCTCCACGGTGGGCCGCCGGGTGGAGACCCTGGCGATCGCAACAGAATTCGAACTCTTCGGCACAGATGATCTCGGACGGATCTTCCTCTGGGCCAACAGGAGTAGTGTGGACCGCTTCAGTTTCCCCGCGGCCGTACAAACGGTGTGGGCTTCGCCGTGGGGGTACACGTATGGAGTCGGAGACGCCGGCCAGATCGTCTTCGACGACGGTGCCGAATGGAACGTGCTTCGCCCGGGGTTTGAAGTGGACTCGTTGAGGACGGTATTCGGTGCGCCCGATGGTGCGCTCTTCACACTGGGCGATCCGGCTCTCTTCTTCGACACCGAGGCAGACGTCTGGGTCAAGGCGCCTCGGGAAGACCCGTCTGCCGGAAGCGCTGGCTCGGCGGTTTCGCGGGACTTCGCCGTCGACGTGGGATTCGGGGGCGGCATCAATCATTGGGACGGGGTGCGTTGGACGGACGTGCCGAGCCCGACGACGCAACCGCTTCGGGACGTCTTCGCCGCGAGCGAGACGGATGCCTTCGCGGTGGGTTTCTTCGGGGCGGTTCTTCACTACGACGGGGACCTTTGGTCGCAGACGACGTCTCTTGGTGGCGGGTTGAACGGGGTCCATGGAACGGCGCCGGATGACGTGTTTGCCTGCGGTCAGGTCGGTCAGGTCTTCCACTACGATGGAAGCGTCTGGGGAAGAATGCGGTCCCCGACCTCGCAGACCCTGAACGCGATCTGGGCGGTCTCTGCTTCGAACGTATTTGCGGTGGGCGGCGGAGGAACCGTGATTCACTACGACGGCATGAGCTGGGAAGCGATGGCGGTCCCGACCAGCGAGACGCTCGTGGACGTATGGGCGCGCGGTCCGAACTCGGTCTACGCCCTGTCGGCCGGCGGTGCCGTATTCCGCTTCGATGGCGAATCATGGACGGCGCGCAGAAGTCCCTCCGGCGGCCTCGCGACCAGTCTCTGGGGAACCGACGATGGTCTGCTCGCCACCGGCCGGGACGGCTATCTCTTCCGAAGTAATTTGTAGGCTGAAGGCGAGCACTCCGGAGGGGACGAACTACGCCTCGGTCTAGTCGTGACTAACATGCCTCGATCGAGAGCACACGGAGTGGGGAAGATCCTCTGTGCGGAATGCTTTCCCTTGTCTGCCCGTCGCGCGAAGTGCCAGTCGGCCTGGCCGGGACTTTGCGCCGGAACCCACGGCGGTATTCGGCGGCTGTCCCGATCTCGAGAAATCCTTCGCTCACCCCACGCCCCACCAGTCCATCGACGGCTCGACCCAGATCGGCGACATATCCGCTCAGTATCTGAAGTGCATACCCGTTTCGGAATGGTAGGTCGGCCCGTAGCGGGCTCGTGCCGAGTGGCCCGAAACCCATCGGCCGAGGTGGATAGGCCAATCGGGCTAGAGACGCGAACACCGCTTTGGCCCATTGTGCTCTTCGACGCCCACGATCCCTCGGCGTCGAGGAGACACAGCATGATTCGCAACCTCTTGAATTCCACTCTCACGATGGCGATCTTGATCGTCACGGCGACGGCCTCGGGTCAGGCCCCTTACGATCCCGCCGACCCGCTCGGCGGGGAGCGCATGCTCCTGCCTTCCAACGAGATCATGGCGCTCCGCGCCGAACCCGTGTTGACGCCGCGGCTCTACGATGCGCTGGGGGACGCCGACATAGATGGTGTCATACGGACCGAAGTCTTCACGCCGCCCACCGGCTACCGAGGCGAGGGTTACGACTTCGACGGCGTCGCCGCCGATTTCGATCACGACGGGGTCGACGAGTTCGCCTACGCCTACGAAGCCGCAGATGGACGCGCCTATTTGCGCATCATGGAGACGGACGAAGGTCCGGGGGGCACGGTCTCGGGGCTCTACGCCGCGTACGAACCGATGGGTGGCGACCTCTACGATCGGCAGATCCGGCTCGTCGCGGGCAACATGGACGCAGACGCGAATCTTGAACTCGTCCTCGCCTATCAAACCTGGAATGGCGGTACTCACCTCGAATTCATCGAAGTCGATTCGGCGACCCTCGAGCCGTCACTCGTCGCGCGGTTCCCGGATGGCGACCCGGTCGGTCACCCTAACGGCGAATCCCTCTGTACTGGCATTTGGGGTGGGGGTATTGCGAAGCGGCGCTTCGACATCGCGCTGGCGGATCTTGACGGCGACCAGTACGACGATCTCGTCCACGCGCGGCTCTCGCACGCTTGCGGCGGCGGCATCGGGGCTTACACTTCTTCGGTGAAGGTCCAGCTCTGGATCGGCTCTGGGGGGGTGCCCGCATATGTCGGCTCCATGCTGATAATGGGAAGATCCTTATCAATAACCGATACCAATGATTTCTGGGATGCACTCGCGATCGCTGTCGGCGACTTCGACGGAGGTCAGCCGAACAAACAGATCGCGGTCGTCGCGAAGAGCATCTTCTCCGGGAGGCGTGAACTGGTAGCTCAGTTCGTCGCAGCTCCTTTGGCAACCGGGCTTCAGGTGGCCTTCGAAGATCCGTAGAATCCCGGAAATCCGCAGCTTCCACAGACGTTCGAGACCAACACCTATTCGATTGGCCAGGACCGACGTCTCGATCTCGATTCGGCCGATCTTGATCTCGACGGCCGGTCCGAGCTCATCACGCTCGAAGGACACCGCCTCTACATCCACACGACGGACACATCGAATCTTCTCGGACGCACCAGCTCCGCGGCTGCGAGTATCGGAAACATCGGGGCGAGCAACGATGCTGGGATCGGGCGGCTGGTCGTCGCCGACCTCGATTCCAGTGTGAGCGAGACGTTCATGCCCGAGATCGGCGTCGCGAATGCGACCGATCTCACGCTGGACATCTTTCGTCCCTCGAAGGATCCCAATAGCGGAGCCTGGTCGCTCGCAAAGATCGCCGCGCCTTTTCTCACCAGCGAGATGAGTGCCGCCATGTCGTTGGTCGCGCTCAACGTCGACAACGACGGCGTCTATCTTGGGCAGCCCACCAGCGAAACGCGCGAAGCGCTCTTCCAGCCGGTCGTGTTCCTGAATTCGCCACCGGTCCATTTTGACGTCATCGACGGCCAGGTCTACGACGTGAACGGATGCTGGGATGCTGACGAATGCGAACACGAGGCGTATTTCTCGACGACGACAGTCGAGGAGATGCAGATCGCAACGGAGGTGACCGCCGACTGGTCCGTCTCGAACGAGCTGCGGGCTTCGGCCGGCGTCCAACTCGGGTTCATCGAGGCCTCCGTCGAAGCGACATTCGAGACGGAGTTCGGCGGTGGCTTCTCCCGGACCCAGTCGGAGAGTACGGTCCTGACGGTCAGTCTGGGGGCGCTGGCGGCTCGCGAGGACATGGTCTTCGGGACGTTGTCCGACTACGCGGTGATCGAGTATCCGATCTATGCCGACACCAATTTGACCCAGCCGATCACGCACGTCGTGGCCGTTGTTCCGGGCGCGGTCAGCCAGGCCTGGCGAACACTCAAGTCGATCACGGACTTCGGTGTGCTCCAGAATCACGAGCCCGGCAATCTCCTCTCGTACAGCGCCAGCCCGGAACCCTTCGACAACGCGATGGCCGAAGTCGACCTGCCCTTTGGCAATCTCGGCCCGAGTCTGCAGATCTCAGAGAATTCCCAATATGACTGGTTCCTCGACTTCACGAGCGTCGCTGCGAACGAGAGTACGCAATCGTCCCAGCAGTCCGTCTCGGCGGGCGTCGACGCGGAAGTCGGAGGCGGCCTGTTCGGCGTCACGGCGAGCATTGGGGCGTCCGTCGACGGCAGCTATGGCAGTGGCGGACTCAACACCCACACGACGGTCGTGACTGAGCAAAATACGCTCGCGGTGACGCTGACCAGCATCGAGAGTGACCTGCCGGTCGACGGATTCCAGACGAGTTCGGATTGGGCCACATATTTCGTCACGCCCTACGCCTTCTGGAGTTATTCCGGGGCGCTGGTCGTCGACTACGGTGTCGAGTTGCCCGAGGGCTTGTCGAGTGCGCCGAGCTTTTGGAGGGAGCTCTATGGGCTCGAACCCGATCTCACCTGGTCGATGCCCTGGCGGCTCGACGCGGTAAAGGAGGGACTCGCGAACGAGGTCTTGTTGGCGGAGCGCACGCGCGATCTGATCGCGTTCCCGGCGCTGCCCGGGTTCGCGGAGACCGTGACGATCCAGGCCCGGGTCCAGAACTACAGCTTGGTCTCGGCCGAGGTGCCCGTCGTGCACTTCTACCGGGGTGACTCATCGGGTCCCGTCGACTTCCTCGGGATGGGTCTCTTCGATCCAGCGCTCACGGAAATCGCGGCGCGGGGCGACGCGGTCGCCATCCTGGAGGACTTTGCCCCGCCGAGCGGGATCGATCCGCAGTCGAGGATCTACGCCGTAATTCACTCGACCGGGGAGATGCGCCTCGACAACAACCAGGCTTGGAACTTCGCGGGCTTCAGATCGCTGCCGAGCTGTGCCAATGGCCTGGACGACGATGGCGATGGAGACATCGATGCCGAGGACGACGAGTGTCAGGGCGCAGGCGAGGTTCACGAGGTGCCGGAGCCCGGCTTCGGTCTGGCGCTTTCAGTCGGCGCGCTCGGGTTGGGTGTGATGCGCCGGCGCACATGCGTAGCGATTGGGAGGGTGTAGTCGACGGGGCCTTGGGGGCGAGGCCTGCCGCTCATCGCCGGTCCGCTGGCATACTTCCGCGAGGAAACGCCAAGCGAATGCAATCGAGTCGCAGACCTGTCTCAATAACGATCTTGGCTGAAGTCCCCTGAACCCGACATCGGAATTCGGTCCGATTTGATGGGACGGATTCGACTACTGGAGTCATAGAATCGATTCAAACGGAGGCACAAGGTCCTTCCGGCCACAATTTCCATTGTCCTCGAATACCCTATCGTCTGGGCGATTCGATGGAATGGAAAACATTTGTGGACTCTCCCGGTTCTTCCGCCGACGCCCTGCTCACTCCGCGCCAGCTCAACGTGCTCGAGTTGGTGGCCAAGGGGCTCACCAATCCCGAAATTGCGAATGTGCTGGGGATTGCCCGAGGCACCGTAAAAGTCCACGTCGCGGCCGTGATCGAAGCCCTGGACGTCACGAATCGGACGGAAGCCGCGACGCGGCTACATGAACTCGGCCTCGCGAGCCAATCGTTCGCAACGCCCGAAGCATTCCATGTCGACGGCTTCGGTTCTCGCCCAGCGATCGCCGTCTTGCCCTTCGACAGCTTTTCGAGCGATCCAGAGCACGCTCTTTTTGCGGATGGATTCGTCGAGGACCTGATTACGCGACTGGCTGGTTGGCGCTGGTTTCCGGTGATTGCCCGAAACTCGACTCTTGCGTACAAGGGCCGTGCAACCGACATGAAGGAAGTGGCTCGCGCACTCGGTGCAGGCTACTTGGTCGAGGGCAGCGTTCGGCGCACCGGTGATCGTCTCCGCATAACGGTCCAGGTGATCGACGGCGCGACGAACGTGCATGTCTGGGCGAATCGATATGAATGCGCGCTCGATGAGATCTTCGATGTCAGTGACTCGATCGTCGACTCGATCGTGGCCACGTTACAACCGGCGCTCGTCAAGATTGGTGGGCTCAAGCTGAAAAAGCACAAGCCCGACGATCTCGATGCCTGGCAGACGTGCGAACGCGCCTGGTCCGAGGCGACCGGCCATACGCCCGATGGCTATCGGCGCGCACAAGAACTGCTCGACCGAGTACTCGGTGTCGACCCCGGGTTTGCGGTTGCCCACCAGATGACGCTCTCGTGTCAGTTTAACGTGTGGCAGCTCGGAAGCGTTGAGGAGGCCGCGGAGGCTTTGGGTCGGATCAATGCATCCGCCCAATCGCTCACGGACGGCGACCCGAACGATCCTTGGGCGCATTTCGCAAATGCAATCGCTTCGCTCTTCGAAGGAGATCGCAACACTGCGCTTTCGACGATCGACCGGGCCATCGAACTTCAGCCCAGCCTTGCCTGGGCCATTTCGTCGCGGGGAATGATTTTGAATGCGCTGGGACGAAGCGAGGAAGCACTCGTCGAGCACGATCGAGCGATTCGTCTCTCTCCATACGACCCCATACGCGGAATGTTCTCCGCCGGTCGAGCAGGAAGCCTGTCGGTCATGGGACGTTTCGAAGAGAGCGAGGCGACCCTGCGCAGCGTGCTGGGCGAGATGCCGGGCCTCCCCTACGCACATGCTGTGCTCATTCCGATCCTCGTGGGCTTCGGCAGGGCCGATGAGGCTCGAGCCCTGGCCGATCGGATGCACGAGATCGCTCCCGACTATTCGCCCCAGCGCTCGGTCCGCGCGATGCTCGCACCCGAGGCACGAAAACTGGTGTTGGCCATGTGGGCGTTGCTCGGGATTGAAGACGATGGGTCGGGGCCGCGGGTGTAGGCGCAGACGAGCGTTAGGTCGAGGGGACCGCTTCGGCGCGTATCGAGATAGTCCCGGAGTACGGGGCAGGACGATTCGGCTTCGATCGGAGTTGGGTTGCCCTGGCCTTGCTTGTCTGTCGTGTGAATGGCTCCGGGATTACCGGAGGCTTTGGGAGAGCGGGAGAGATTTGCTTTGTCGAATGAACAAATCGTAAGAGATGCTTGCCGCGTGATCTGGAGTGAGGGAGATCTTTCCCGAATCAGTGAGTTCTACGCGGAGGACTTCGTGGCCGACTATCCAATGACGGATTGGGGAGTTGGACTCGAGGGAATCCGGGAGCTTGCAGCCGGGCTACGCTTGTCGTTTCCTGACTATCGTGAACAGATCGATGAACTCTTCAACGACGGCGAGAATGTCGTCGTACGCCTGACGATTCGAGGGACGCAGAACGGTCCGCTCGCTGGATTTCCGGCCAGCGGGAAGACTGTTGAGTTCAGGGACGTTTCGATCCTGCGGGTTGTGGACGGCAAGATCGCCGAACAACGAGGGTTGAGTGATCTGCTTTCGATCTATCTGCAGTTGGGCGTGATCGAATTGCCGGCGGCGTCGGCTGGAGTGCGAGACGATGGCTGACAAAGAATCGCCGAGCGGTTCGGGGTTGAACCTCTATAGCGGAGAAGCTCAATATCAGAATTTTTCCAATATGCGGGATCTGTTCCCGATTCGCTCGATGGCGGCCTCGACTGTCCCGTTCCAGTTTCCCGGTGGAGCGCCGATCGAGTTGCCTGAGACATACCCGTTTGGTGGTTGTGCGAATTCGTCGTCGGAGTTGCTGGCGAGTACGGACACGAGTGCATTGCTTGTTCTGCAGGACGGCGCTCTTTGCCTTGAACGATATTGGCTGACAGGCGGCCGCGAGGTTCAGTGGATCTCCTGGTCGGTGGCGAAGAGTTTTGTGTCCGCGCTCGTTGGGATTGCTCTCGAGGACGGTCTCATCAAGTCGATTCACGATCCAATCAGCGACTACACGCCGTCCTTGATGGGGTCGGTTTACGAGGGTGTGCGGATCAAGGACGTATTGCAGATGTCGTCCGGTGCGCGGTGGAACGAAGACTACAGCGACTCGACCTCCGATATCCACCGACTCGGCGCGGCGATGGCAGGGAGCCAGTCACTGGCAGAATTCGTCATGGGGATGGAGCGCGCGACGGAGCCCGGCACATTCTGTCAATACAACTCAGCCGATACTCAGGCACTCGGTATGTTACTCGTCGCAGTGACGGGTAGTCCCATCGCCGAGTACATGCAGCAACGACTCTGCGAACCACTGGGAATGGAATCGGAAGGCTATTGGCTGCTCGACAGCAGTGGTATGGAGATGGTCCTCGGCGGCTTGAACCTGACTGCTCGGGACTTCGCGAAGATTGGTCAGCTCTTCCTGAACAAGGGAGTCTGGGCTGGGCAGCAGATTGTTCCCAAGGTGTGGGCCGAAGCTTCTGTCGTCGCCGACGCGCCTCATGTCGAAATGGGTCAGGTGATCGTCGGAGGCCATCCGTTTCCGGCGGGCTATGGCTATCAGTGGTGGGTACCGGCTGGTGATCGCGGCGAGTATTCGGCGATCGGTGTCTACAACCAATTTGTGTTCGTGGACCCGTCGCGCAGCGTGGTCATCGTCAAGTTGTCGGCCAATCCCGCATACGGTACATCGCCCGATGAGGCGACGAATCGCGAGGAAGAGACCATCGAATTTCTCCGGGCCATCGCTCGAAGCACCGAACCCGATTGATCCCGAACGGTTCCTGGAATCGGTCCGCCGCACAATCGTTCATCTCTTTCGATTGGCATTCGATCGATCTTCCCGCCTAAGCGGCTCCTGCTGCTGCTTCTGCTGCGGCCGGGTGAACTGAAAGATTCCACATTCTCTGGCTTTGCGCCGGGCGGCCTCTAGCGTTCCGGAATGGGGCCGAAGAAGCCCTCGACACGACAGACCCGTCCATCCTGGTTGATTTCGCAGACATCGAAACCCGTCATCAGGAGCTTGTCTTCCTGGCGGATCTCCCAGTGGTAGCGAACGAGGCCGTGATGTTGATCGAATCCGCTCGAGTGGGAAATGTCAGCATCCGGGAAGCGCGCGCGGAACTCGCGAACCATGGTTTCGAACGCGTCGTGGCCAACGATCGAGTTCGCGGGATCGATGAAGATCACCTCCTTGCTGAAGATCTCATCGATATCCCCTCGGATCGTTTCGAGATCGCGTTCGTTCCACATGGCCATCATTCTCTCGAGTACTTTGGGCGCTTCGGGCATTGTGCTCTCCTGCTTCGGCCGTTTGGGTTCGCCACGACCGCCGCGTGTCTTATTTACAGACCGTTGGTTTGTTTAGCAAACAGACTCATAGTCTGTAAAGTAGTGACATGGCCACCCAGGCAGATCGCAGCGCCGCAATGCGCGACCGTCTCATCGATGTAGGGTTGAGGAGGTTCGTTGAAGACGGATACGAGGCGACGTCGACGAATTCGCTACTCGCAGAGGCGAGTGCGAGCAAGGGGGCCCTCTACCATCATTTCTCGAGCAAGCAGGCGCTATTCGAGGCGATCTTCGAGCACGTCGCGGAGTCTTCAATCCTTCGAGCGGTGAAGCGATCGGCTTCGAGGCCCGCGGAGACCGAACTCGACCGGCTGATCGGGGGCGCAATGTGTTGGTTGTGGGAAGCCCGTCGCCCGGAAGTTTCGAAAATTCTCCTGGACGAGGGCCCACGAGTGCTGGGGTTCGAACGGGCCCGCGAACTCGAGGCCAAATACAGTCTTGGTCTTATGATGCGGGGGCTCGAACGCGCTCGATTGGCCGGGGAGATCGATGTGCCGGATCTCGAATTTTCCGCTCGACTCATCAACGCTGCACTCGGAGAGGCTGCGCTCGTCCGAGCCACGCAGAGCCGACCACCGAGTCGAGCGAAGGTGGAAGAGACGCTTCGCAAGATGATCCTCGGTCTCACGCAGCGGTGATGGATCCTCTCAGTGATGGTGGGTTCGCTCCGGGTAGCGAATGCTCGATCCGGTCACAGACTACGAGGCTGAGCCGCGGTCGCTTCAAGGCGGCGAATTCTCGTGATCGTGACCGGGTGAGTGAGTATCTGGTCGTCGAGGATCGGCACCCGCGCTTGACCGCGCGTCTCTAGTCTGGCGATCGTTTGCACAACGATCGAAATAGAGTTCTTTCACGACTCCGACGCCAATCAGTACGGTGATCAAGGCGAGCGGCAGGCCAACGATGATCGAAGCCGCTTGTAGCGCGGGTACGCCTCCGACGGCGATCAGCACGGCGGTCACAAGCGCCAGGATGAATCCCCATAGCGCCTGATGTCCGGCACTATCCGGGGCGCCGACCAAATGGCTGATCACCAGGGTCGCTGAATCCAGCGAGGTGATCAGCCAGCTGAAGAGCAGGAAGGCCGCGACCGCAATCAGGACCATGCCGACGTCGGGCCCGGACAGATTTTCGAGCACCGTCACGATGCCCAGGCTGTAGTCCTGATTGACCGCGACACTGACGGCACCGGCATTGGCCTCTTCTTGATGCAAGGCCGTACCACCCAGAACGGCCATCCAAACGATGATCACGATCGTGGGAACAAGGAGCACGGCCAATACGAATTCACGAATCGTTCGACCCTTCGAGATCCGTGCGATGAAGAGGCTGACGAAGGGCATCCAGGCGAGCCACCAACCCCAATAGAAGACGGTCCAAGAAGCCTGCCAGGCCTTTTCAGAATCGCTCTCGCCAATCCAGATTCCGAGGGGCAGGACAGTCCAGACATAATCGACCGACGTGGTCCAGATGAGTTCAATCAGATCGGCGGTTGGCCCCAACATCAAGATGCTTGCGAGAAAGAGCCCGCTCACCCAGACATTCACTTCGCTGAGGCGTCGAATCCCGCGCCCAACACCCGAAACCGCAGAGGCGACGCCGAAGGCGCAGACGACGAATACGATTCCGATCTGAGTCGTTGAGTCGACCGCTAGGCCAAATCCCGAGAAGAGGGTGGCGTTCAAGGCGGCGGCGGAAAGGCCGATCGACGTCGCAACGCCGAAGATCGTTCCCATGAGCGCTAGCCAATCGACGATTCGGCCCGGCCAGCGATCGATCCAACGGTTCCCGAGAATGGGATAGAGGGCCGACCGAATGGTGAGGGGCCGACCATGACGGTAGCTGGCGATGCTGATCGCAAGTCCGCCCAGGATATACATCCCCCAACCGTGCAGGCCCCAATGAAAGACGGTGACGCGCAGGGCGATTCGAGGGAGGTCCGGTTGTCCCTCGCTGCCGATGAAGGGGTTTGACTGGTAGTGGATGATCGGCTCCGCAACCGCCCAATAGAGCAGGCCGGAAGCGAGCCCGGCCGAGAAGAGCATTGCCAGCCATGAAAATCGGCTGAACTCGGGCGCAACATCGTCGGGACCGAGGCGCAGACTCGCCTGCGGCGACAGGCCGATCAGGACGACAAGCACCAAGGTCGCGCTGGCCACGCCGACAAAAAGCCAATCGAAGTAGTCGACGACCTTATCTTTCGAGCCAATCAGAAAATCGTTTGCCGAATCGAATGGGACGCCGAAAAATAGACCGATGAGTACAAGGCCTAGCAGCGCCAATGCGTTCCACTTCAAAGTAGAGCCTTTCCCGGATGCTCGGCAGATATCGGATCGTTCCCCAAGATGGCGTCTGCGGCGCGTTCCGCGATCATCATGACTGGCGCGTAGATGTTCGCGTTCGTGATGGTCGGCATGACGGATGCGTCCACGACGCGCAGTCCCCCGACGCCATGCACGCGGAACGAGTTCGGGTCCACGACCGCGCCGGAATCGATTCCCATTCGGCATGTGCAGGATGGATGGAGTGCGGTTTCCCCTTCCTGCGCGACCCACTGGAGAACCTCTTCGTCGCTCGAAATCGCCGGCCCTGGCGAGATTTCGCCGCCGTCGAATGCTTGGAACGCGGGCTGGCGGAGAAGATTGCGTGCACAGGCGATCGCTTCGATCCACTCTCGGCGGTCTCGATCGGTCGAGAGATAGTTGAAGCGAAGGCGCGGCGCGTCCAAAGGATTGCGGGAGCGGATTCGAAGCGTCCCTCGGGCGTCGGAGAGCATGGGGCCGATATGGATCTGGTAACCATGGCCGCGTGTCGCCGTCGTTCCGTCGTACCGAATAGCAAGCGGCAGAAAGTGGATCATCAGGTTGGGATAGTCCACGGCCGAATTCCCGCGCACAAACCCCCCGGCCTCGAAATGATTCGTCATCCCCGGACCTCTTCCCGCCAGCCACTGGAGGCCAATCCAGGGCCGCCAACGCCGCTTCACGTTCGGCGCCATTGAAACAGGCTGGGTGCATAGATGTTGCACGTAGACTTCCAAGTGGTCCTGAAGGTTCTCGCCGACGCCGGGAAGATCTTGCACTACGTCGAGATCGAACTCATCCAATAATTTCGCAGGACCGACTCCAGACAATTGCAAGAGTTGCGCGGAGTTGATTGCGCCTCCGCAGCAGATGACTTCGGTTCCGCGAACGCGTTTTGTCCGACCTCGAGTCGTGTATTCCACGCCGGTCGCTTGACGCCCTTCGAATAACACGCGTGTTGCATGGGCTCGAAAGAGGACTTCCAGGTTCGGGCGGTTTCGAACCGGATGATAGTAGGCGCGTGCCGAACTCCAGCGGGCGCCCCTGCGAATCGTTCGATCGAAACGACCGAAGCCCTCTTGGCGGCGACCGTTCACATCCTCAGTCAGGCCATGGCCGGCTTGCTGTGCGGCTTCGAAGAAAGCATCGAATAGAGGACCCTCAGCGGGTCCGCGTTCGATCGAGAGCGGTCCGTCACGACCGCGATATTCGTCCTCACCATCGCGCGCCGACTCCATTCGTTTGAAGTAGGGAAGGCAATGCGCGTAACTCCATTGTTCCAGCCCCGGCTCCTTGGCCCAGCCATCGTAGTCGGCGGCGTTTCCGCGCTGGAAGATCATTCCATTGATGCTGCTCGATCCCCCGAGTATTTTCCCGCGCGCGTGATAGACCTCGCGTCCTGCCATGTGCGGCTCAGGTTCACTGCGATAGCCCCAATCATAGAAGCGACTCCCGATCGGAAAGGCCAACGCGGCCGGCATGTGGATGAATACGTCCCACCACGCGTCCGTTCGCCCAGCCTCCAGGACCAGGACGCGATGGTCGGGATTCGCACTCAGCCTGTTCGCGAGTACACAGCCAGCCGATCCCCCGCCGACGATAATGAAGTCGTAGTGGTCTTTGCGGTCACTGCCATCGTGGTCGGAGCGAGAGTCAGTGGGGATGCTGGACTCCTTGCACTGCGGGCAAGTCGAAGGTCTCAGTCGAAGCGAAAAGTCGGTGCGTGGTCACGCGGAGATCAAGCCTCCAAGAGCCGCAGATGACTGGTTCCCGAGAGCGTCTGCAGAATCGGTCCGGCGTGGTATTTCGCGGATCGATGCGTCGTCGAGTCCACAAAGTAGTATTCGGCTCTCGCACGCTCCGCCGTCAGATCCAAAATCACGAATCCGTGCTCGTCCACGTTCGCATATTTTAGATGGGGTACGCGGTCTACGATTCCTTCGAAGCGCTCGCGTCCTCGCGGCGAACTGCCAGGCGTACTCGCGCTCACGGCTGGGGTCACGAATTCGACGGCTTGTGAACCTGAGCCCGATTCGGCGTCGTAGGTGGCTCCAGACGACTTGGTTGGCGGAACCTCGAAGGCCCAGGCGCTATGCACATCACCTGTCAAGAAAATCAGGTTGCCGATCGCGTTCTGCGATAGATGGTCAAGGACCTGCTTGCGGTTCTCTCGGTAGCCATCCCAGCTATCGGGGTTGAAGCGAGAAACGCCATCTGTAAAGGGAGAGAAAATCACCTGCTGGCCGATCACCCGCCACGCCGATCCGCGATCCGAAGATTCGGAGAGGGCGTCGAGCAGCCAGCCTGTCTGATCCTCGCCCAGTATCGATCGCGAAGCATTCCTTGCCCCGAGATGATCCGTTGATCCGACTTGTTTGTCGCGTCCATGCAGACGAGTGTCGAGCATGACCAGATCGAGCAGGGTTCCGAAGCGGAAAGTCCGGAAGAGTTGTGTCGGCAGCTCTCGGATGGGCATCCATTCGTAGTAGGCGCGGATGGCGGAGAGCTTCCTCGTCTGCCAGTCGCCAAGGCTCAGGTCATGATCAAGAGACCCTTCCCGGTGGGAATTGTCGGCGCTCTCGTGGTCGTCCCAGACGGTGATCCAGGGATGGCGAGCATGCGCGGCCTGAAGATCCGGGTCCATCTTGTATTGCGCATGGCGACGCCGATAGTCTTCCAGTCGAACGAGGACTCGGTCGGGGTCGGGGACTCGCCCCATTTTGCGTCCGTCTCCATAGCCACCATTCGCGTACTCATAGATGTAGTCGCCGAGATGCAGAACGACGTCGAGGTCGTCGCGGGCGGCGATCGCCGCATAGGCGTTGAAATAACCCTCTGGATAGTTTGCACAGGATGTGAAGGCGATTCGCACTTGTCGACAGGAATCGTCAGGAAGGGTTCGTGTTCTCCCGATCGGCGACTTCACCCCGGCCGCCTCGAAGCCAAAGAAATAGTCGGTGCCCGGCGCCAGTCCGCCAACATCGATCTTGACCGTAAAGTCGCGATCTGGCTGCGCATCGACCTCGCCTGACCCGAAGATGTCCAGTCCGTCAGGGTCCGCGGCAATCCACCATGCCGTTCGAATTGGCTCCAGGAAGCGACCTTCCCTTGGCGAAACGCGTGTCCACAGGATCACGCCATTCGAAAGGGGGTCGCCGCTCGCCAGGCCGTGGATGAATGGGGACCGGTTTGCGGCCACGCTGCCCGCGCCCGGATGTTTCGAGCAAGAAGCGACTCCGAGCCCGACGAGCGTTGTCTGCGCCGCACCGACTCTCAGGAAATCACGCCTATTCACGGGCACGTACGTCTCGCCTCCAATCGTCCATCTCCTTGGACCGCTTATGAGTATGCCAGAGACTCTTCTTTCCTGGGTGCCTGCGGGAGGATTCGAGACATCTTTCTCTCCACACAGGGTCACAATGCAGTCGTCTAGGCGCAATCCACCGGGAGGGGAGATTGGTTTTTCAATCGAAGACCTTTGAGGGTTCGTTCCGGGAATGCTTGACGTATGGACGAAACCGTAGGTTCGTAGTGCTCAGGGAGTTTGATGCAGTGCCGCCCCGACCGAAGGCCCGGCGGCCGAGCACGCTGCTAGAATCGGTATTGGAGACCGGCCGCGAAGGACATGTAGTTGAGATCGTCGACATCGCCGATATCGGGCTCCTTGAGTGTCGTTACGACCGCGGATCCCTGGACATTCACCACGATGTGTTTCGTGATGTAGAGATCGAGCCCGAGGCCTGCTCGCGCCGCCGGCTTGGCGTGCTTGCCGTCATTGATATTGCCGCCCAATGCGTTGAGCGCGTCGGCCAGATTGCCGTTGCTCACCTTGGAGATGGCGACGCCACCGCCGAGCAGGAAATAAGGCTGAACGCGCCAGAAGGGAATGATCCATTTGGTGTTCGCAGTGAGCGTATGGCCTTCGATGCTGTAGAGATTTCCAGATGCGGGGACAGGCGTATCGGTCGAGCCTTTGATGTCGTACTCGTCGACCCACTCGTATTGGAGTTCGATCGCGAACCAGGACCAGATGCGATAGCCGAGCAGCGCGTTGATGCCGGCCGAATCGTCGAGATCAAAGCTGGCGTTCGCACCGGGTAGCGCGGCGTCGACTTCGTCCTGAACCACATCTTCGATCCGGCTATTGAAGACGTTGTATTGATAAGTACCACCGCCGCCCATATAGAACCCCGGGCGATCGAAGGGGTCCTGATCCGAGGCACCGGAAGCCTCTGCAATCTCCGGCGCAACGAATAACAAGCTCATAGTCAGGATGGCTATCGCCAGGACGAATTGTCGGATTCGTCGCTGGTTCGCTCGGCCAAACTCGCCCCAGAACTTCATTGCTGTCCTCCGTGCGTCACGCGTCCATGTTTTCCCCGAATGCAAGGGGTTCCCGGCGATCGCTGTGTCCTGCCGGACTTTTCGGCGCTTCCGCGGTGGGCCTGTAGCCGGCTCGATTCCCGGGCTCGAAGAAGACAGAAAGGCCAATGGTCTTGGGTACTTGAGCGCTGAGTAGAGTAGTCCACGGTTGCTTACGCGATGCGATCCAGCTCACACAGATGAGCCTTCGTCCGGCCGAGTCTCGACGGCCTGGCATCCGCTCCCAAACTGGGGCTCGCGTGCTGCGTTTGCAACGATCCTTCTCGGCTGTTCTAGAAGACCACCACGCGCCGTTCCATTTCTCGAATCATCCAAACAGACGATCGATGGTCTAGGCCCGCCTGGTCCGCCGACTAAAGGCAGTGAGGAGAAGCAAGCCTACCATGAGCCCCGCCGAGACCCTTGGCTCGGGTAGGAATTGAACCGAGACGTTGTCGAACCGTGCGAAGAGGGAGCCGTTCCCAGAAAAGCGTATCGAACGGATACCGGCGCCCGAAATGCAGAGCGTCTGGGTCACGCCCAGAGCAGAGGTCACTTCGCCGATCTGCAGGCCGACTGAATCGAAGGCCCGCAACACGGCGGCATGAGTCGGACCGTCTGGTAGCACGTCCACACATACCTGGGAGGCGTTCGCCGCAAGGGTCGCTTCGACCATTCCGAACCCATTCTCGCTGATATCGGAGGCGCCTCCTTCATTGCATACACTGACGACGTTAGGCGAAGATCCGAATCCAATCGGCTGGTCCGAGTTTGCGTAGACCTCGGGTCCACACAAAGTGCCCGGGCCCACGCGGTCGAAGATCACGCCCAGGCTCTGGTATGCGAGGTTCACTTCGGTACCCGCCGGTAGGGAAACGCCTTGCGGGTCCAGATCGAAGTCGATGAGCAGTAAGCCCGGCGCAGCCGGCACGACCGCGATTCCCCAAGGATCGCTCAAAGGGGCGCCAACCAGGACATCCTCGATGACCGAGCCGTCGAAATTCGCTCGCGAAATCGTGCGAGTGAGCACGGGCTTCGTCCACCAAACCTTGCCAGTATCGAGTCCAAGCGCCACGCCACGTGGTCGCGTCCCTGTCGTGACAAGGTCTTCGACCCCTGTTCCGTCGAGGTTCATTCGCCGAAGTTTCTCGGCACCGAGCTCCACCCAATAGACCTTGCCACCTGAGGGGTCGACATCGAGGTCGTGAGGGTACAGGCCCGTGGTGGCGAGGATTTCCACGGCGGTGCCGTCCAGGTTCGAGCGCAGGATCTGGAGATTTCCCTGCGATTGGTAGTACATCTTTCCCGCACCGAGATCGAGTCCAATACCGCGCGGAGTGCTGATGTTGTGGATGACGGTGAAGTTGCTGCCGTCGAGGTTCGTGCGGATGATCTGACTGCTCGAAAAATTCGTCACGTAGATATGGCCAGCGATCGGATCGATCTCGATCCCGTTCGGAAAGTCGAGACCGGTGCTCACCAGGGTGACGACATTACTCCCGTCGAGATTCGAGCGCATGACGGAATCCGTAACCGTCGCGCACCAATAGATGTACCCGTTGCTGAGATCGACGGTCAGGTCACTGGGAACATTCGGATTCGAAACGATCAGCGTGACACCCGTACCGTCCGCGTTCATTGCCCTGATCGTATTCTCGCCCCGATCCGCCCAATAGACAGCGAACGAGACCGGAACCGGCGGCCATGTCATGGAGGTGATCTGCCAGGTCGGCGTCCAGGATGGAATCCCGGATTGGTTCCACGTCATATTGAGAAAGGCGGTCTCGAAGGCGGACAGTGGCGGCCCGAAGGTGGGCAGGTCGGTATTCGAGAAAACGGTTGCGTCCTGATCGATCATCTGCAGATTGAGCGCGGTCAGCGTCGCGGTTGAAGCCGCGCCGAACAATCCTCCCCCAGCAATCGTAACGGCATCTGCCGGCGGCGCACTCACGTTGTTGGCAATCGCCAGCGTTCCAAACGTCGCGCCGCCGATGACTCCGGTTACGGTCGTAAAGTCGAAGGACGAGAGCGAATAGGTCGTTGGATTGGCGCCGCTACCGCTCGACGTGCTCTCGTAGGTAAACGTACCCGATAGGGTCAGGCCGAGGCTTGCAAAGCAATCCGCGAAGCAAGTGCCCCCGACCATTGAGGCCTCGAACGGCACGACGACCTCGACCGCCTGGGCGGGCACGACTAGCAGTGAGGGAAACAGCAGAAGCGCGGCTAACAGCGAACTCGACCAGGAACCCAGACGGCGTACTCGAAACATTCCAATCGGGGTGTGGCGGGTCTTTTGGGTCCTGATCGATGTGGTCATGATCGTCTCCCTGGTTGCTCAGTGTTGAGTGCTCCGCGTTCGAGAATTCACATTCGCCGCGTCGAGCCCAACGTCGGCCGAGCAACCGACCCAACGACCATCCCTAACACCGAGTGAGAAGCAATCTGCGTACCAACTGCGGAACCCGTTCCTTCGACGAGAGCGCACAATCGATTCGGATGCGGGACAGCGTGTCACGGTGCGCCTTGAATGTGAGACACGTCGCCATGTCCTCACCCGGTCAACGGATGCTCATCGTTTCGCGGCGGGGTTGGTCGCGCCGAGTGCGAGCCAGTCCTTGGGGCCGGCGATTACGTTCTCCTCTAGCTTGCGTGTGGCCTCGGGCTCCCCATGATGTGGCGATCTGCGTCGTAGTATTTTTGTCAGCGGGTGTAGGTTTCCATGGGTTTTGGATTGGTTCTTCTCCATGATGACGTCAAGGGAAGAGCCGGAACATCTGCCCAGCGCATTATGCGGCTCGGCGTGGGGCGCGATTGTGCAGTGTTCTCGTCTATGAGACGCTCTGGGACGATCGGGGGAGCGATGCCGGCGCCCGTGGTCGACGAGTTGGAGGTTGAGTGGGAGCAACGACGATGAATCATGTGACGGGTGACGAGCCGCTCATCCCGGTTGGGTCTTTGTCCTGGCGGGTCTTCAAGAATCCCATCGCAGCCTACGTCGGTGGCGTCACCGCCGTGCTCCTCGAACTCGCGGAGCCGCGTGTTCGGACTGGCGTCTGGGAGCACACGACGTTTCGCACCGATCCGCTCAATCGGATGCGGCGAACGGGCGAAGCCACGATCGTGACGGTATACGGCGCGCGCAAGGATGCAGATAAGTTGATTTCGCGGATTCGCAAGATGCATGAATCCGTGCGGGGCGTGACGCCGAACGATCAGCCCTATCATGCGAATGATCCGGAGCTGCTCGATTGGGTTCACGCGACGGCGAGTTATGGCTTCCTCGAAGCCTACTGCGCCTTCGTCAAGCCCGTTTCCGAGAAACAGAAAGACGAGTTCTACTCTGATGGAACCGACGCGGCCTTTCTTTACGGGGCCGTCGGAGCGCCATGCTCCGAAGCCGCGCGCGCGGCTCAGTTCCAGGCGATGTTGCCACGACTCGAACCCTCGCCAATCATCTTCGAGTTTATCGAGATCCTCGAAACGACCCGGATTCTTCCTTCTCCCTTTCGTTTGCTTCAGAAGCCGCTGATGCGGGCATCGATTGCGATTCTGCCGGTGGAGGTGAGGACCCGACTCGAACTCGGCCCTGAATACGATCTGGGTCGCAGCGAACGCGCCTTGATCCGATGGCTCGGTCGCCGGGCAAATGGCTTGCCGGCGCCGCTTCCTCGAAACACCCGAACTCGACACTACGGCTGAAAGGCTTCGCCTGTTTAGGCACGGCGATTTTCTCCGAGTAAGTCCTGTTGTCGTTTGGTCGTGGAGAACCTGGAATGTCCCGGAGTTTTCTCGCAGCCGGGGGTCGTCGGAGATTCGCCGATCCCATTGAGCTCCGTGAGATCGACGAAATCAGTTCCGCCTCCGAGCCGCGAGACTGATCATTGCCAGCCCATGCGCAGAGTAGCCATCGAGCAGCGAAGCAAGGCAGATCGGTTTCTCTCGCGGCTATCGCGGCAGCGTGCCGGCGAGAGATCGCTCCGGACGCTTGCGGGAAATCAATACCAGCATCACGATTCCCGGTCCGATCAGGCTTGAGAGCGAGGGCTCGGGAAGCGCTTGAACGTTGTCGAATGTGCCGATGATCGGAGCGACGGGAAAGTCATTCAGATCGTATTCGGTCTCGACCAGGACGCCGGCGAAGCCACTTGAATAGAAGGCATCGGTGGCTGTGACAGTCGAAAGGATCTCCGCCGTCGAACCGGCAAGCAACCGCGCAGTCAAATTCGACCCGAGCAAGAAGAATTGGACGCTGTAGGTTTCATTCGGATCGATCACGATCGACGAATCGACTGCCAACGGGACCAGGAAGTCGAAGAAGTCGTCGCTCCGGGCAATGGCGAAAAAGGAATTCGCAAAATCGACCCCGGCGACGTAAGCCGTACCGGCTACAGGATCTCCCCGACCGATGACCGCGAGAATATTCTGCTGCCCGTCGATCGGCTTTGCGTTGATGTCGGCCAAAACCGCCATTTCGCCAAGCGTCTGGCTGACATAACCAAAGCCATCCGTCGCGCCCCCGCCCCCATCGCGAGAGGCGGTGGTCGTATGGCTGATGCGCAGATAGTCGTCTGCGCCGTCCTCGACGATCTCAAAAGCGGAAACGCCGGTAGTCGGAGGATTGCCGACGTCATCCACGACCTCGAACGTCCACGTCTGGGCAAAGCCGGTGTCAAACCCTTCCGCCCAGTCGGCATGTCCCACACCAGCGAAGACCAGGACTCCAGAAACGATGCCAGTGATTGAAAGGATTCGAGTCGAAGCAAAGGTCCCGTTCGTCATGCCCATGTCGATTCCTCCGCGAGGCCTATTCGATGGCTGGCCCACAGTGAAATCACTGCACCGATCGTGCCAGTGAGGGGCACGCACAGTCGGATCGTCACGACATCGCGCGTGGCATCACGCCACCCGCCTGCCTCCAATCTGAGACAGGCTGACGCACCCAAAACGATCCGACAAATCAGGGAACGTCGCATGGCGCGATCCCAGCGGACTCATGCTCGGACATCGAATTATGGGAACCGTGGTTACGCACCTGGAGCCAACGTTCTACCTGGGCCGGTTTCCCAAGGCAGGTCCACCCATCGATTCAGTCCTGCTTTCAG
Organism: uncultured Spirochaetaceae bacterium; assembly: GCA_964565565.1. Lineage (GTDB taxonomy): Bacteria > Myxococcota_A > UBA9160 > UBA9160 > UBA4427 > UBA4427. The sequence goes on from CAZMFM010000002.1 coordinate 76,614, forward strand.
GGCTGCATCTTTGACTTCAGGGACGCAATGAACAGGAGACCCATGCCGAGCAGGAGTGCCGCGGACGGTTCGGGAACAACGACGGCTGCGACGTCATGCCTAACGCCCTGGCCACCTAGCTTTTCTCTGCTGGAGATTCCGCCGTAAGGTCGTCGTCAAGTTTGTGGGTCGACGTCACCGCCACTGGAATCGCGCTCATTCGTGGGATGCCCGTATGGGGGTCGCAGTCGCGTTGATTGTCGATGAGGCGTCCCGTGTTGCTGCCGACCGCATGGACGTCCGCGTCGTGGTTGGGCGTTTCCCCGAAACAATGGGCCATTGAAAGGATCCCGCGGCGCAGTTCGGGCGCCGGTTCAACCACTCCGAGAATCGACCCATGGGCCGAGGAGATCTCGACGAGGTCACCTTTTTGGACGCCTAATGTTTTCAGGTCTTCGGGGTGTAGAAAGGCGGGATTGTATGGGCGCCGACCGTTCAGTTTCGCGATATCTCGTCCGCTCGAGTTGTAGACGTTTGGAAGTCGACGCGAGATCAGTTGGAAGGGGAAGGCGGCCTCACGGTTTTCAGGAGTTGCGTCGTCGCCGACGGTTGCGCTGGTTTCGGGCGCGTAGGCCGTTACAACATTCGGTACCACGGCGATCGGTTCCGACCGTATGGCCAACAGTTCGGCCAACATGTCCGGATTTCCGACATTGAGGTGATCCGTCGACTCCGGAGGGCCGGGCGCGACGCAAATCTGCTCGTCGTCGTAGATCTTTCCGTGGCGATGGCGGCGGATCTCGTCGAGGGGAATGCGCGAGCCGTTCATCAATTGGTCGAGTACCCAATCGGAGGAGGGCGGCGTTTGCATATCGAACTCGAAGGCCTCGCGTCGTTCGCGAAGCACACCGGTTTCCGGGCGGATCGGGTAACACTTGAGCTTGATGCCCATGCGTTGAGCGAGGCCATAGAAGAAGGTCCATTCTTCAATGACGTCTGCACCCTCAGGCGGGTCGACGATGGCCGGGGTGTATTGCGCGTAGGGTTCGGGATAGCCGTGGGCGACATAGGTCTGCTCGATCGCCTCGCTCGAAACGGAAATGCCGGGAACTTCGAGGGATAGCTTCGGGGCGATCACATAGTCAGCGAATTTCGACGTAGCCGACATCTTCATGTCGAGGGTCACGAGCAGATCGAGTTTCTCGATGGCCCGAATGGTTTTCTGCTGGTCGGGCCAGGCAGCGACCGGGTTGCCGCCGATACAGATGAGGGCGCGGATTCGCCCCTCGCCTTCATAGAGTATTTCATCCGAGAGCGCAGCGGTCGGGAGGCCCGCGGCGGAGCTTCCGAGGCTCCGGGAGAGCAGGGTATCGCCGGTTCCCCAACCCGGTCGCGGCGGCAGTGCCATCGCCATGGGTGTCGCCGGCGGCAGCAGCGCGCCTGGATTTGGGATGGACTCGCCCTCGCGTCGCCATCGTCCACAGACCGTATTCAGAGCGAGCAACAGGTACTCGGTGAGGTTGCCGTGCGGCGACATATTAGGCCCCGTACCGGCAACCCCGCAGCCGCGGAGGCGTTGGCCTTCACGCGGGTTTCCGGCAAAGGTCCGCGCCGCGACTTCGATCTCTTCGGGCCTGAGGCCGGCGCGCCTGGCCGCATAGTCGGGCGTGAAGCGAGCGACGCCCTCGGCCAGTTCGCTGAAGCCAGAGACATGGGCCTTGCAAAATTCGCTGTCGAAGCGTTCCTCGCGAAGGATGACATGCAGCATGGCGGCCAGGATCGCCGGGTCCTCCCCCGCACGCGGTTGCAGGTAGACATCGGCGAAGCGCGCGACTTCGGTCTTGCGCGGATCGATCACGATGAGCTTCAACCCGTTCCCGCTCCCGTCCTTGCCCTTTTTTGCCGCGCGCAATCTCCGGCCCGGATTGCTCGGTGGGATTCCCCCGGAAATCGAGATCAAAGGGTTGTTTCCGACTAGCATCCACACGTCTGATTCGTCGAAGACGTGAGAACCGCCGAGCCAGCGGCCGTGTATCGCGTTTGCGACGTGCTTGCCGGGCTGGTCGATGGAGGCCGCTGTGAAGATCATTCTCGAGCCGAGGCCGACCAACCAGCCGACGCTGGTCGGGATCGTGGCCGCATGCGGTCCGGAAAAGGTTCCCGGGTAGAGGGCGACGGAGCGGGGCCCGTGTTCGGCGACGATCTTGGAGATACGCGCCGCGACCTCGTCCATCGCCACCGCGCTCGAGATCGAGCGATAGCTTCCGTCTTCTTGGCGCCTCTGCGAATGGAGGAGGCGGTCTGCATGGCCGTGTTGTTCGGGAAGCGAGCGGCCCTTGGCGCAACTGAATCCGAAATACGCCGGGTTGTCGGGATCGCCTATGACCCGAGCGGGTCTGCCGTTTTCGACGGTGACGAGGATTCCGCAATTCGCATGACAGAAACGACAGATCGAGGGGTGAGCCTGCATCGCCCGGGGCTCGACTGTCATGCGGCTGCCTCGCGAAGGGGATGATGGTGATGAAGGGATGAAGGCCAGGCCTCTTGTCGGCCTGTCCGGTCGCCCGGGTCGGTCGCCGGGTAGCGGCCTTGCCCGAAAACCTGCTTGTAGAAGGTCGAACGAAAATAGTGCAACGATCCCGGCTTGTCCTCCATTCCTGCGCGCCCATCCGCACCGCTCCGACTCGTCTTGGCGCGGGGCAATCCTCGATTGCAGGTCAGCGACAGGGTCTGCGTCGATTGCCGAAGCGACATCTGGCTTCGACTAAGTTGGATTGGCCACCCGGCGCCAATGGGCCATTGCCAGGAGGGCGATCGCCACCAGGACCGCGCCAATTGCGAGCAAAACCGGGCGCTGGCTCCACTCATCCATCGCCAGGCCCACTGTCGGGCCGATAATCAGAAAGCTGACCCTGAACGACAGACTACGGAACGAGAGGAAGCCGGCGCGGTCGTCGCTGGGAATCAGGCGTTGTTCTTCGTGACCCAGTGGCGGTGAAAACAGACCGCGCATGATCGTCAGCGAAAAATAGAAAAGCACTCCCCAAAGGCTGCTGGTCAACCCCATGCCTGCGTATCCGATCGCGATCAATGCGATGCAGAGATACATCATTCGGACCAGGCCGAGGCGATTCGCTAGTCGTGTGGCATAGAGCGAAGACAGTGCAACGCTGTAATTGGCCGTCGCCCACATGAGGCCCAACCAACTCGCATCCATTCCAGAATCGGTCGCGTAGAGCTGGATCGTCCAAACGGGAATGAATGAAGACATGCCCAAGGCGATCGTCAGCAACATGATCGCTCGTAGTTTCGGATCAACACGCGCTACGTGATGGACGAGCGCTTTGATCTGCTTCCAGTTCTCACCCGAACTCGGCCGATGTCGCCTCGGTTCGACCATGCGCCAGGCCACAGTCAGATTCACAATCCAGACGACCACTTCCGCTACGAACGGCAGTCGCGCCCAATGCGCGAACATCAAACCCGCGACCAACGCCGCCGAACCCTCGCCTAATTGCCCCCAGAAGCGGACGCGCCCATTCCACTTGCCGTATTCCTGCTCGCGGTTCGTCTCCTTGAGCGACTCGTACATGAGCGCCGCGTCACAGCCTGAGATGAGCGATAGCCCCAAGCCGAGCACCATTTCGCCCGCGATGACTCCGCCGATGCCATCCGCGCGCGCGTAGATTGAATAGCCGATCGCATTCATCACAGCGGCAATCAGCAACGTGTGCCGATAGCCGACACGGTCCGCCAAGTAGCCCGATGGAAACTCGAACAACGCCATCGCGAGTCCGAATCCACCTTGCACCAGCATGATTTCGGTCATGCTCATGCCCAGGTCGTCGCGGTAGAAAACCGTCAGGATTGCCATCGGAAAGAGGCTCATCTGCAGCGCATGAAAGACGCAGAGGAGCGGCGGGTTGCGGTGCAATGAGGACATCGGTCCGAATCATACGTTCTCGTGGTACGCCCGCCCGTTTGGTTCTAGAGAACGCAACTCAAAACAGGACCAGAAAGTACTAGACTCCCTGGGTACGTTCGTTTCTTCCGAGCCGACCTCGCTGGGGCGACCTTGTACCCAGGCAGGGAAAGGAGCTGATTTTGCTCAAATGGAATTACCGCATGGTGGCCGCAATGGAATTTCTATTCGTCGGTCTATTCATCGGTCTTGTCGCTAGCGGTTGCTCTGAGGCACCCGAGATCGCGAGCGTCGAGCCGGACGCGACGGCTGAAGTGCGGGTCGAAGAAGCGACCAAGACGAGCGAGCCAGTAGTGAGTGCCGAGACCAAGGCGCGCATCGACACCTTTACGGCCGATGTCGTGACTAGCATCAGGCGTTGTGCCGACTTCCTGGCAGCACAGGAGAATATAAGCGTTCAAGCCGACGTCGCTTATGAGGTGCTTCAACCGAATGGGCAAATGCTCGAATTCGGCGGGACCCGCGATTTTCTGATCCGGCGACCCGATCGCCTGCGCTTCGAAGCTGTCAACCGCGACGGAAACGTCACACAGTTCTTCTTCGACGGGAACTCGATTTCAATCGACAAGCCCAACGAAGATGCGTACGTCCGCATCGAAAGACCCGGAACCTACTACGCCGCGATGGATTACCTGGTGGACGATCTGGGTGCGCCGTCAGCACTCGACGATTTCTTCTCCGAGAACCTCGCCGAGGGAGTCGAAACGAAGATCGTGTCAGGCTTCTTCGTACAACGCGTCATGCTCGATGACCATGTCTGCGAACAACTGGCCTGGCGAACCAAAGACGTCGATGTCCAACTCTGGGTACGCGAGGGAGAGGAGGCCGTTCCGTGCCGCGTCGTCATCACGTACGTGAATTTCGAGGGACATCCCCAGTTTTCAGCGGATTTTCATGATTGGGACTTCGCTCCCGATGTCGACGACGAATTGTTTACGTTCATACCTCCCGAGAGCGCCGAACAACTTCAGGCCCAGGCCTATGTCAAGGATCTGCGTGACCATGTGGAGGGCAAATAATGCCCGGCAAAACGATTCGGATGCTGGCCTGCTTTGGCGTGTTCCTGATGGTCTTTCTACTCGCGGCGGACATCGCCGCACGCGGCCGTGGCCGCGGAGGAGGGGGCGGCCGACGTGGCGGAGGTGGCTTTAGCCGCGGAGGAGGGGGGTTCAATCGTGGCGGCGGCGGACTCAATCGAGGACGAGCAGGTGGTGGTGTCCGCCGCAGTCCGAACGTGTCTCGCAGAGGACCTGCGGCGCGTGGGACCTTCAAAGGTCGTGGTGCCAGAACGGGCGGCTGGGGCTCTGGGTCGAAAGGCGACTGGCGCTCTGGGTCGAAAGAGCGCAAACGACCGTCGAGGCCCTCAGTACAACCCGAGCGCAAAAAGCGAAAAGGCGATTCGAAACGCGAGCAGGTGCAGGAAAGGAATAACAATAGAAGCCAGACAGAAACGCGTGATCGGAGGCTGGATTCCAAGCAGAGGGAGGAGGTTCGGGATCGCGTGGAAAAGCGGCAAGACTATCGAAACGAATACTACGACGATCGCAATGAGTTCTACGACGATTGGGCGCACTTCGGCGTAGGAACATCGATCACATCGGTTACGTTCGATTCGCTCTCGTGTACGTCGACGAGCTCTGTTCATGGCGGAGTGACCTACTATGACTGTGGTGGAGTCTGGTACAACCGGGTATATCGCGAGGGGTTCGTCAGCTATTTGGTCGTTGAGCAGCCAGCCGGTCGTTAGGTCGAAGAGGCACGGGTGAGCGGCTTCAAGGTCTTTCGAGTCTGGATTCGCGCTCTCCCGATCGTACTTTTGATTGTCGTCGCATCGCTTCAATACGCCTTGGTGCGAGGCGCAGCACTGAGCCCGTGGTCGGGCGGCGGTTTTGGCATGTTCTCGACACTCGACCACGGCAGCCGTCGCCATCTACATGCGTTCATTGTGCGGCCAGGCCTTCGCCGCGAAGTGATCTTGTCCCGTGCCCACGCAGATCAGGTGAAGCGCGCATTGGCGCTTCCTACGCGGGCCAGGCTCGCCGATCTCGCAGGCATCGTCGCGGAAATTCCGACCGCGGACTACGGACCGGCCAGAGCGGTACAGATCCAGGTCTGGAATACGCATTTCGGCCCGCAAACGCTGACTCCCGTGAGTCGTGTCCTGCGCGAGTTCGTGTTGCCACTCGATCATGAAAACTGATATCGGAGGCATCTGGAGTTGGATCTCCAGGATTGATTCTCGTTCTCTAGCCTTGCGTCTCACGCTGCTGGCTTTGGTCTTGCATCCGGTCGGTGGCGAATCGATCCGATTATTCGTCTTCGGCCTGGCGCTCGTCGGTTTGATGTTCCCCGGGATGTTGGACCGTCCCCAGCTGTGGGGTGCCCTCACTCTCCTGACGGGAACCCGGGTGGTGCTTGACTGGCCGCTCGCCGACAATCACGCCTATCTCCTCGCCTATTGGTGTCTGGCGATTGCGCTGTCCTGTTTCGCCAAGGATCGGGTCCGGCTGATCACCCTGAATGCTCGTTGGCTGATCGTTCTGGTATTCGGATTTGCATCGTTTTGGAAGTTGATCCTGTCGCCGGACTTCGTCGACGGGACTTTCTTTCGGGTGACATTCCTTGTCGATCCGCGATTCGAGGGCTTCACGCGTTTCATCGGCGGTCTGTCGATAGAGGAGATCGAGGCGGCTCGTGCAGCGCTCGGACGTCACGCCGACTCCGGCACCCTCGAATCGCTCGCGGCCGCGACCCCTGGCATCGGGCTCGAGTGGCTGGCCTTTGCGACTACGGCGTGGACCCTCGCCATCGAGATTGCGGTCTGCGTGACCTTTTGTTGGGTTCGGGGCAACGGCCCATCGAAGTTTCGCGATGGATTGCTGATCGTCTTCTGCGCAAGCACCTACGCCGTAGCGACCGTCGATGGCTTTGCGTGGTTGCTGATCGCCATGGGCGTCGCCCAGTGTGAGGAAGGTCGCCCGCGTACCCGCGCCGCCTACCTCTTGACGTTCGTCTTGATCTTCTTCTATCGCGAAGTCCGATGGCTCACATTTCTCGCTGATTGGATGAGCTCTAGCTAGGCCCGACTGGAAGAGCCTGGATTCGCTCCGACGGTGACGGAGCAGAACGGGTCGCCGGGACTTCGAGAGGCGAATGGGCTCGGGGATTGATTTGGGTGGACGCGCACCGGAATCAATGGACGCACGCTGCGGCCTGCAAGCTAGACTGTCGGCTTCGTAGAGGGATGGGCTGTCGTGTCCCGATCCGGGATAAGCAATGAAGCGGACCGGGTTCCGAACTCGACCGGACCCGAGGAGGAAACATCGCTGTGAAACGAATGAATCGCATCAATCGATTCGCAAAGTCTTTCGCTCTGGCGCTCGTTGGGCTGGCGTTGGCCTTGGGGTCGTCGTCAACCGGTTCGGCGGACGAGACATGCATGTCGCCCTACATGGCAAAGATCGTCGGGCAGGAAGATTTCGTCTACGTCTGGACGCTCGGCGTCGAGGGCGTGGGAGACGAACAAGATAAACTGGTCACGGTCGATGTGAACCCGAAATCCAAGCACTATGGCCAGGTCATCAACAGCCTATCGGTAGGCGGTCGAAATGAAGCGCATCATTCTGGTCTGACTGATGATCGACGCTTTCTCTGGGCAGGCGGGCTCGACACCAACAAGATCTTCATCTTCGATGTCCACAGCGATCCTGCGAAGCCGACACTCCATAAGACGATCGAGAGTTTCGTGAAGCAGAGCGGCGGCGTGGTCGGGCCCCATACCCACTACGCATTGCCGGGGCGAATGCTGATTACCGGACTTTCGAATAACAAGGACCATGGTGGTCGGACCGCGATGGTCGAATATACGAATGACGGGAAGTTCGTCGCGACGCACTGGATGCCCACGGACGACAAGCTCGACGGTGCGGTCAAGGCCGGCAAGATCGCCGATGGATACGGGTACGACGTACGGGTGTTGCCGAGACGAAATGTGATGGTGACTTCGTCGTTTACCGGTTGGAACAATTACATGATGGATTTCGGCAAAATGCTGAACGATCCGGAGGCGATGAAGCATTTCGGAAATACCGTCGTCGTATGGGATCTGCACTCACGCAAGCCGAAGAAGATCTTCGACGTCCCCGGTGCGCCGCTGGAACTCCGCTGTGCCTGGGGCGCGAACAACGACTACTGCTTTACGACGACGGCTTTGACCTCGAAGATCTGGCTGATCTACGAGGACGACGACGGCGAGTGGCAGGCCGAGGAAGTCGCGGACATCGGTGATCCCTCGAAGATCCCACTCCCGGTGGATATCTCGATCACCGCGGACGATGGATTGCTCTGGGTCAACACCTTCATGGACGGTACGACGCGACTCTTCGATATCAGCGACCCCCATAAGCCCGTACTCCGGTACGAAGAAGTGATCGGGCAACAGGTGAATATGGTGTCCCAGAGCTGGGATGGCGAGCGCGTGTACTTTACGACTTCGTTGCTGGCCAACTGGGACAAGAAGGGGGACGCGGACGACCAGTTCCTCAAGCTCTACGATTGGGACGGCAAGAAGCTGAGTCCCGTCTTCAGCATTGATTTCAAGAAAGAGAAGCTGGGGCGACCGCACCAGATGCGCTTCGGAGCCTATGCGCTCTACGGGATGGAGCCGGCGAATGCGGATGATTCCCGGGTTGCCGGTCGCGACTAACGGCGCTGTGCGGAGGCGCATCGCGTGACAAGATCTTTGAGTCGAGGCGAGGCCATGTCCGTCCGCAGGCCGTGCGCAATCAGCGTTGCAATCGCCCTCTGTTTTTTGATTGCGGCGTGCGCCGAAGATGAAGATTGGCGCGGGGCCGAGCAGGAGGCGCGCGGAGACCGGGGAACCGAACTGGTCGCTGACGAAGCTCCTCTTGCGCCCGGCTACGGACCGCTCGGATTCGAAGCACCTCGGCCTGGAACCTACGCGTTGCCGCCCCTGGGCGAGGCCGGCGACGGCCATGTACTAGCCAGTGACGGTTCGCCCACCACGCTTCATGCCGTGCTGGGCGGCAAGGTCGCGATTCTCAGTCTGATGTATGCGAACTGCAGCGACGTGAACGGATGCCCGCTGGCGACGGCCGTCCTGCACCAGATCGCGAGTCGTATGGAGAAGGATACAGGGCTCGCCGGTGGGCTCCGATTGTTGAGTCTGAGCTTTGATCCAGTCCGGGACACACCGGCGGTCATGGCCGGGTACGCGTCCCATCACGTCGGGCATGGTGTCGATTGGCAATTTCTGACGACGTCCTCGGAGGCCGAATTGAATCCGATCCTGGCCGACTACGGGCAATCGCTCGTTCCGGAGTTTGCTGAAGACGGTTCCGACCTCGGGAGCATTTCCCATATCCTGCGTGTCTTCTTGATCGATTCCGATCGGCGAATCCGCAACATCTACAGCGTCTCCTATCTCCACGCCGATACGCTCATCGCGGATGCGAAGACCCTGCTCATGGAGCAATCCAAGTCGCCGGCGGCGGACGAGTTGAGGGCGGCATCGCCCGAATCGCATCGGCCGGGAGATTTCAAGGGCGGATACGAACGCGTGGACTACGCATCACGCTCGCTCGGTCTGCGGGGGCGCCGAGGCAAGTCTGCGGATCTGCTGGGACGCGCGAGGAGCGGCCAGCTCGGATTGCCGAAGCTGTCGGTTCCGCCCGACAATCCGTTGACCCGCGAGAAGGTCGCGCTGGGACGCAGGCTTTTCTACGACCGGCGCTTATCCTCGAATAACACTCTTTCTTGCGCGATGTGCCATGTACCAGAGCAGGGCTTCGCGAATAATGAATTGGCGATGGCGGTCGGAATCGAGGGGCGCACAGTCAGGCGAAATGCCCCGACGATCTTGAACGTAGGCTTTTCGAGTCTCTTCTTTCACGACGGTCGAGAGAATCGGCTCGAGAACCAGATCTGGGGACCGCTGCTCGCGCGAAACGAAATGGGCAATGCCTCGATCGGTGCGGTGATCGAGCGGATCAGGGGAATCGGGGAGTACGCCTCGCTCTTTGAGGCTGCCTTTCCCGAGCGAGGTCTCGCGATCGAGACCATTGGCATGGCCCTGGCGAGCTACGAACGGACTCTGGAATCCGGCAACTCTGCGTTTGATCGCTGGTACTACGCAAAGGATGAGGCCGCTCTGGGCGACGAAGCCGTCGAGGGCTTTCGCCTTTTCGTGGGTAGGGCAGGGTGCTCTGGCTGTCATCTGGTGGGAGCGGACTCCGCATTGTTTGAAGATGGCCAGCTTCACAACACCGGGATCGGCTTCGCGGTGTCGATGCTCGATGACCAGAGCGAACGCCCAATTCAACTCGCACCCGGCGAGTATGTGTCGGTCGATTCCGACTTGATCGCACAAGTGTCGGAGTCCATTCCAGACGATCTTGGCCGGTATGAGATCACTCAAAATCCCGATGACCGTTGGAAGTACAAGACACCCTCGCTGCGCAATGTCGCATTGACTTCGCCCTATATGCATAACGGCTCCTTGGCGACGCTCCGCGAGGTCGTCGAGTTCTATAATCGCGGTGGTGTGCCCAATGAACTGCTCGATCAGCGCATCCGTCGGCTGGATTTGTCAGATGAGGAGATGCGGCGAATCGTGGCTTTTCTCGAATCGCTTTCGGGGGGTGATGTCGAGGCGTTGATCGCAGACGCATTTTCGGCGCAGGTCGGCGACCCCGACCCGGGCGAGTCTAAACCGGTCGACTAGCGTTCTAGGCGTGGATAGAGCGGCCGATCGCGTTCCATGCGATTGAGTCCGTCAAGCTTCGTGGCTGCTTTGGTCGCGGTTGTCGGTCAGCCGCTTTCGCGGGTTCCGCGATCGCGCGCGCCAGTGGCGATCAGAGCGCTTGGAGTTCCTCTCGGAAGTCAGTCACAAACCGGTTGATCCGTTGCCTCGCTCGGTCGAGGGAAAGTTCGCCGCCATGCGGCGCGTAGGCGACGATCTTGACTAACGACGGTTGAATTTCTCGCTGAAAAGGGCCTGAATCCAACGCCAGGAAGTGTCGCCAGGATTCGCGGATGAGCCCGAGGTAGCGGGGCCGCCAAGCATAGACCCAGGCATGCTCTGCTTCGGGGGTCGGCGCAGCGAGTGCAGTATCGATCTCCCGGTCGAGGATCCAGATTCGTTCTCGATTCCGACGCACGAGATTCCAGTCTGGGCCGGGAAACATTCGCTTTGAAGAAAAGAACCGCGCCGGGAAGCTGTGACCATCGGTCGCCTGCCCGATCAGGATGTCGATGAAATGCAAGGGGCGATTGGCGTCCGCGGCAAGGCGGTATCGCCGATGGAATTTTCCAGCGACCACGCCATTGAACATCGGATCCGCTGGTGCCGTCTCGCTCGTCCAGCCGAATCCGGCTGCCGGAAAGTCTACGATCCGAGCTTCGCGGTTCGGCTTGGGGGTGATGTGAGGGATTGCGAGCGAGAGTACGAGCAATCCAAAGAGGTAGAGTGAAGCAATTCTCCATCCGGCTAACTCTGGAGAGCGCATTGGTACATCGCGTTGTGTATCACCCTTCCCATCGGTTTCGAGTGACCACGCCATCAAATAGATGAACGCCGTTCCGCCCATCAAGACGACGACACCCTGAAGTGTATGGTCGGCTCCGACTCCTGCGAGCTTTTCGGGGTCGGGGCTTCCCGCCACGTAGGTCGCTCGAAGGACATTGATCAGGAAGCCGACGAAGGGTGTGAATCCAACCAACAACCAAGCTCGCCAGCCGCGCAAGTGGATCGTTTCGGTCGTGCAGATCGCGACTAAGACGAGAATCAGATTTCCCGTGAGTCCGCTGCAGGTGTCGATGACATGAAAAGTATGTTCCGCATCGCGCAATATCACGCCGGCTTGAAAGAAGTCGCGTCCCATGGCATCGAGAAGCCACCCTGACCACCGTGTCGTACCGAGTTGAAGGAACCAGATGAGTTCATCCTCAATCGGCTTGGGTATTCGGACACCGAAACAAAGTACGAGAGCAGCCAGGCGAGCCGCGCGTAGGCCCGGCCATCCTTGAGCCGCCGTGGCCCAGGCGAGGCCGGACGCAGCCAGGGAGAGAAATAGGAGATCGCTCTTTCCGGAGAACTGCGACCAGGCGAACAGGGCCAGGCCGATCATGGCGAAGAACAACGCGATGATCTTTGCGCCCAGGACCGAATCACCTGCGACCGAAGAATGCTGGAACGCGCCGCGGCGACTCCAGAGTAGCCAAGCAGAGACGGCCAGGACGATTGGCCAGGGCAACGGGCCAGGACTGAAGACGGCGTTGCCGACGTCGACCTCGAGCGTCTGCCACCAAAGATTCCGATAGCTCGCGAGACCGAGAGCGATCAGGATCGCGATCGCATAGCCGGCGTGTCCGCTTCGTTCGGTATCAGTCACGACTTGGAACCGGCGCGTCGACACCTTGGATCAATCGAAAAACCCTTGCAGCTCGACGCGAAACCCGAAGACGAGGCGATAGATCCATTCGTCGACCTCAGTCGAGAAGCGAGCATTCGCAATATCGCCTACGCCGATCGAGTCGTTGAAGGTTTCCGAGGCCTCGAATCGAACCTCCTCATGATTGCCTAGAACGCGGTACGCGCGGAAGCCGAGGAAGATCGAGCTCCCGATCCCATCAAAAACACTGGTATCCATCTCGAGATCCAGGCCGGGTCCGACGGCATGAAAGACTTTCGACGTCTGCGCTCTCAGCGAAAGCTCTCTGACCGAACTCAACGGCGCATTGCAGACCGTCATGCCAAACAAGGAAGGGTTGACGCATGCCGCATCAGAGACAAAGCCCGTAAAATCGACTTCATAGCGAAGCCAGGAAATGCTCGGTTTGATTCGAAAAGACCGGTCGAATGCATCGAAGGGGAAGGACAGGCCGAGATAGGCTCCCCAGGCGACATCGTTCATCTCGCCGGTGACTACGGTGCCTTGGCCGATGAAGGTGTCTTCATCAAAGGGACTGAGATTGCCCGGGCGTACCGGAGGTCTCAGTTCCCCGGGATCTCCCCGCCGAGCGAGCGCACGCTCAGACCCGAAGAGCGGAAGCATTTCGGCGCCGAAGACGATTCGAGGCCTCAGCGGAATTGGCAACTCTGGCGTCATCAACTCAAAGCCCAGACCAACGACCGGCGAGACATCGACTTCATTGTCTGATTTCGGCGGACGAATCGGGAATGGCGTTGGATCTGCGGCTCCGGGTCCTGGGTACAGGGTCGACTCGGCGGCCCCTTTCCAGTTTTGGATGGTCGCGCCGGTTTGAATCGAAAGGGAGGAAATCCAGCGGTCGGCGGGATCTCGTCGAACTTCGATCCCCACAGAATCATCGGATTCGGGCTCTGCCTGTGCCACCGTCGGACGGCCCATCAGGAACGAAATGACTACGATCCACGTCAGAGTGAAGTTGACTATTCGCATCGGGCTAGACAATATACCAGCGTTAGTGAGTTTTCAGCGACAGGTTCGCGCCTCTGCGCTCATAAAGGGTCCGCGATGAATAGGGCGTCACCCCTGAAATTCCTCCTTCCCCTTCTTTTCGTCGTGCTCGGAACGTCCTCGCCCCTATTTCTCTCATCGCCTGCTACTGCGCAAGAGGGCTCTGGGCAAGGAGAAGACCTCTGGAGCGGTATTGAGGAGATGGTCGTGCTGAGCGCGGGTTCCCTGGGTGCCCAAGATTTTGCAGATGCCGACTCGGTGATTGCCTTCGACAATGATGATCTGGCTGCAATCGGCGCCCAAGATATTTCCGATCTCGCCGATTTTACCCCCAACCTGGAGATCGTAACGTCCGGTTCGACCACGCCGACCTTTTTTATTCGAGGCGTCGGACTAAACGACTTCAATTCGAATTCGACCGGAGCGGTCGCCATCTACCAGGACGGCGTCGCGATCAATGCCCCAGCCATGCAGCTCGGAACGCTCTTCGACATCGAGAATGTCAATGTCTTGCGGGGACCACAGGGAGTAGGGCTGAACCGGAACGCGTCGGCTGGCTCTATCAAGATCTATTCCAAGAAACCGTCTGGCGAAACCGGTGGTTTCCTGCGCGCGGACTTTGGCGACTATGACTACATGGACTACGAAGGTGCCGTCGAGTCGCCCATTCTCGGCGACGTCGTCGCGGGGCGCGTTGCTTTTCGCTTTTCGAAACGCGACGGCTTCATGAAGAATCGCTGTGCGGGCGCGCCGGCGTTTGCAGACCGGACGCCCTATCCGGGAGGAGCGGCATTTCGTGGCGATGCGCCTTGGTCGATCTGCGGGGAGCAGGAAGTCTTCCTGGGATCAGCGATTTCCGACATACCCGTGGGCCTGGAAAAATTTGTCAACGATCTTAACAACTGGGCAGCGCGCGCAACCTTCACAATCGAGCCCGATCTCGGCCCAATCGAATCGTCCTGGGTACTCAACTTTCATGGCGGCCGACGAGACGAATTCTCCCAGCTGGGCCAGTCTTATGGGACGGGTGGTGGTTTCTGCCGGGATGGCGACATCTGCCAAGCCCCATTTTTTGGTACGCCAATCGACGAGCGAGGGACCATCAGTTCCGGAGTCCTCGGTGGGCCTCAAGGCCGTACAGGGGGCGACTATCAGCCACGGGAAGTGCTTCAGCGACTGGCTGAACTGGCGCCGTGTACGGCAGAAATCAACCCCGTCAATGGTCGACGTGGCACCTGCCGGTCGGTTCAGCCCGGTGAGACGCCGGCCGATGTACTCGCCGACCGCTCGGCCGAAAATCGCGCCAAGATCCAGGTCGCTCGAGAGCTCGCACGCGATCTCGACGATCGTCCGTGGGAAGGCGACTTCAATCGTACGGGCAAGACGACTAACACGGTTCTAGGAGGCTTTCTCAAGGGAGACATCGAGCTCCCCGCCGAGATCTCGATGACGATGACGACGGGGTTCGATACCTACGATCGGCAGATCGACTCTGATGTCGACTTCTCGCCAGAGACGCTCTTCCACATCGTTACGACGGATGACGGCTGGCAGCTCTACCAGGATGTCGAGTTCAATGGGGAAGTCGATGCCTTCGACAATCCCATCCGGTGGGAGCTCGGCGGTTGGTTCCACCGTGAGATTCTCAACGTTCTGGTTGAGAACGATCTCGGTGACGACACCGTGCTCGGCGTGGGCAGCCGAGAATACAGACAAAAGGGTTGGAGTGGCGGTGCTTCGCTCAGCCTGAGTTTCGATTTCTGGGAGGATTTCACTTTCGATGGCGGCGCTCGGTACAACTACGACCGAAAGTCGCTGGACTATACTCTGTTATTCGGCGGTGGGGCGTCGGGCGGCGAGGCCACCAACCTGGACGAGGTCTGGCAGGCTCCGACTGGTACGATTCGGCTCACGTACAATTTCCGGGAAGATACCCATGTGTACTGGAAATATACCCGCGGTTGGAAGCCGGGCACCTACAACGCCACGAGCGGTCAAGGCCGCGAGGTTTCGGTCGCGGATTCAGAAGAACTCGACTCCTACGAGTTTGGGCTCGCCGGAAGTTGGTTCGATGATCGCCTCAAGCTGAACGGCGCGCTCTTCTACTACTCCTACGCGGACTACCAGATTTTTACGACCGAGCAGCAAGCCGGCGGCAATACGGTCTTCGTGACGCTGAACGCGAATGACGCCGAAGTCTACGGCGCAGAGCTTGATGCAACGATATATCCCTGGGAGCACACTCAACTGGGTCTGCGCTTCTCTTGGCTGGAGAGCCAATTCCTCGATTTCACGCAGACGAATACGGTGCTTGCGGGCTCGGGCATCTTCATTCAAGAAGTCCAGAACTCGGGCAACCCATTGCTGAATTCCCCGCGCTTCAAGGTGATCGTCATGACAGAGCAGACCCTTCCACTCGGATCCGCCGGAAGTCTCACGGCTCGTTACGATGGCGTCTGGACAGATGATGCATTCTTCGACGCCTCGGAAGGACTCGGAAATCCCAACATCCTCGGCGAACGGTTTCTTCCCGAATTCTCGATCGGCCAGCGAGCCTATTGGCTGCATAACCTTCGCGTGACCTGGAAGTCTGTAGATGGTCTGATCTCGGTGGCCGGGTGGGTGCGGAACCTGGAGAACAAGGCCTATAAGACGTTCGCTTTTGATGCGAGTGCGTTCCAGAAGACGACCGTGTACTTCGTGGGTAATCCTCGAACGATGGGAGCCAGCATTACGGTTACGTTCTAGTGCCGGTCAGCGCACCACATAGCCCAATGCTCTGAGGTGACCTAGTTCGAGTTCGGTCAGTTCTCGCGTCGGAACGTCGCCCCACTCCGGTTCCGTTTCAAGATAGGCGTCCGCCACCGCCGCGAGTTGATCGAGTTCGTGAGGGAGTTCTTTTGTTCGATTGCGCTGTTCCTCTGGGTCGTCCCGTGAATCGAAGAGATGCTCGAGGATCGTTCCCTCGTAGTTTAATCGCACGTAGCGAAGGGTTCCTTCCGTAACGGACACGGTCGGTTTTGCTTCTTCGTTAGGCTTTGCCCAGTTCTGATCGAGATGTGCGATCGCGGTTTCACTCTCATCCTCGATGGGGGCTTCGCCTCGCCCCACAGCCAGAATTTCGGCCAGACGCGAGCGGCCATCGGTTCCCGGCATCTTCAGCCCCAGGAGATCGAGTACGGTCGGCCAGATGTCGATATTGCGCGTTCGAGATTCGAGCACGATGCCGGAGTCGAGTCGAAACGGGAAACTGATCAGGAGCGGAACTTCGGTCGTTTCACGATAAACGGTATGTGCGTGCCCTTCGAAGCCCCTTTCGCCGAAGGCTTCGCCGTGATCTGAGGCGAGGATGACGAGTGTGTTGTCGAGGAAGCCGAGATCGGCGATCGAATCCAGCAAGACCTCGATCGTGCGATCCGTCCATAGGATCGAGTTGTCATAGATATCGGAATAGTCCGATCCGAAGAGCGCGGACTCCTCGTCATAGACGTACTCGTGTAGGTCCATCAGATGGAGATAGAGGAACCAACGCTCTCCGCCGCGAACCCTGAGGAATTCGAGTGCGGACTGCAAGGCTGCCTCGTCGGTCGACCGCTCTGAGAGCGTCGGATTTTCACGCTTTACACCCGGTGCCAGTCCAAGCGAGGAGGCACTCTTTTGGTAGATTTCGAACCCCTGGCCGAAGCCGAAAGTCGGAGCGACCCAGCCGTTTCGGTAGATGCCAGCCGTCCGGAAGCCGGCGTCCCGCAAGATCTCAGCGGGCATTCTCGCCTCGTCCGGCAAGACGTGATCGAATCGGGTGATTCCGGTTCGCGCGGGGTAGAGGCCGGTCCACATCGAAGCCATCGACGCCTTCGTCCACGAGGACTGAGAGAGGTGGCGAGCAAAACGCACGCCGGTTTCGGCCAACCGATCGAGCTGGGGACTCGTAGCGCGCGGGTATCCGTAACTTCCGAGATGCTCCGCCCGAAGGGTATCGACCACCAGGAAGAGAACGTTCAGGTCGTCGCGATCCTTGAGCGCAACGACGTCTTCGATCGATCCGCTCGGACGCCCATCCCAGCCAAGGGGAGAGCGGATCTCCACGATCGTCGAGAGAAAACCGATTGAGATGAGTCCCGCGACGAGCAGCCACGGCCAACGTTGGTCGATGAGCTTCTTCTCCATGCGCGGCACGCTAGCGCAGAGAACCTGGATCCCGTCTGATCGCCTGGCTTATACTCGCCGACATGAATGACGCGGTTCCTCGCTCGGTTCTCTTTTTATCTACGCTCAGCCGCCTTGGCTTGATCGGCCTTTCTGGGCTCTGCCTTTTTCTGTTGACGAGCTGTGACGGATCAGATCCGCTCGAGGTTGTGCGGGCGGATCAGCGGGCGGGAAATTTTGCCGCGACAATCGAACCACTGCGCGAACGCTTGCGTGATCATCCCAAGGATCCGGAAACTAACTACCTCTACGGCCGAGCACTCGTGGCCACCCAGAGTCCCGAGCTCGCTCTGTATTCGTTGCGTGAGGCGATGGAGGATCCGGATTGGTTGGCCAGGGCCGGTCTTCAACTCGGCTATGCCGGTTTGGCCAGCGACGATTTCAACGAGGTCGTCAGCGCCATGACGCGGATCCTCGATGCGCAGCCGCGAAACATCGATGCGCTGCTACTTCGCGCCCAGGCCCATGCCCATTGGAAGATGGACCCGATGCGTGCCCTCGAAGACGCCGAGGCGGTACTCGAAATTGCGCCGGATCGGCTCGAGGCCTACGAACCACTGATTCTTGCTCTGCTTGCCCTCGATCGTCCTGCGGAGGCCGGCGAGGCGCTCATCACTGCAGGTCGGCGCTTGATCGAAACCGACGCACCAGAAAGCGTCAGGGCCTGGCATTGCAGTACGACCGCCGTCTTTGAATCGAACGGCGAAGAACCGGAACTCGCAGAGAAGACCTGGAACGAGTGCGCGGCCGAGTATCCAGCGAATGGAACCGTGGTCGACGGAGCGATCCGTTTCTTCGACAGCCAACACAAATTGGCTCGATCCTTGGAAATCGCGCAGGTGGCCTATCTCGAGGAGCCAGACTCTCGGATCTACAGAGGGGGCCTGGCCGGTCGACTGCTCCAATTCGGCAGAGTGGACGAGGCAGAAGCGATTCTATTGAAGGCCACGAAGTCGGATCAGGTGAAACTCGCCATTTTGGCGTGGTCCGATCTCGGAGAATTTCGTCACAGCGCTGGACGGTTCCAGGCCGCAGCCGATGCCTTCGGGGAGGCCTCGAGGCTATCAGCTCCCGCGGACCCGCAACGCTCGTTTCGATTTGCCGACGCCCTCATTTTGGCCGGGGACCTCGACCAGGCACTCGAGCAGGGGAAACGACTCACCGTTGAAGCCCATCAGCGCCTGATTCGTGCGCGGGTGGCCCAGGAACGAGGTGACAACGAACGAGCACTCGAGGATTTCAGCGCAGCCTCGAGACTCTGGCCAGACAATCCCTGGGCGCGCTACTACGCAGCCCGTTCGGCCGAGGCCCTCGGATTGTGGGACCGCGCGCTCGAGGAATACAGGTACTCGATCCGCATCAGCACTGGGGGGACCGATGCCCGAACACGCGCGGCGCGCTTGTTGGTCGCGCAGGGTCGTTTGCTCCCCGCTTACCATCTGCTTTTTTTGAAGGTCGAGGAATTTCCTCTCGAGCGTGAGGGACTGATACTCAGTGCGTATGTGATCGCGCGTGCATCCAATGCGAGCCAACTGAAGGATGCCCTCCAGAAGCACCTTGTCGCGGACCCCGTCTCCTACCCGATGGCTCTGGTTCGCGCCGCCGAAGGTTTGGCGGAGAATGGGCAGGCCGACGCTGCGCGGAACCTGCTTCGTGGGGCGCCCGGCATCGATCTGGACGGCGGAGAAAATGCCGAGGTCCTTCGGGCATTCGTTCGCTTTGCGCATCAAGCGGGTACGCGAGAGGAGGCTTCGAGCGCCGTGGCCAGCGCGCTCGAGGTGGCGCCCGACTCGGCAGGATATCGCGCCGCACGTGGGCTTGATCTCGAACTCGGTGAGGCCTCCACAGAAGAAGTTCGGTCGGCCTACGCGCGCGCCATTGAGCTCGATCCCGAAAATGCTTACGCGCTCGAGAGTCTCGGGCGATTGAGTTTGCCGAGTGATCCCGAGCAAGCCCTGGAATGGTTTGATCGCGCCGCGGCCGCGGCCCCGGACCTGGAGGGGCCGCGCTTGGGAATTGCCCGGACGCTCGTCGCCTTGAATCGCCTCGATGAGGCCGTGCAACGTTTTGATACGCTGATCGAATCGAAGCCCTTTTCTGCTGAGGCGACGTCAGAAAGGGTCGAGCTTGCGCTCGCCCGTGAGCTGACCACGCCATGGATCTTGAACCTGGCCCGTCGCAGTGTTCGTCTCGGAAGACGTGCGAAGGACTACGATCGCCTGAGCGCGGTTCTGATGGCGTTGGGTGAACCTCAACAAGCCGAGGTCGCCGCCGCCGCCGCACTCAAGCTCCGCGAGGCCGCGCGGAGGCGCGAGTGACAAGGGGCCTCACTCGGCTCGCCCAAATCAGCCACGGGCAAAGTGGAAGGTCGCGAAATTTGCTTGAGTTTTTCCGGAAATCATGTTCAAATGAATCTGTGGTCTGATTTGGCCTCAAGGCGGCGTGATCCTCCGTAGCCGCATGTACCTGATTCTTGAAACTGCGACACCATTTGAAATTCTTGTTTGACAATTTGATAGGGGAACCACGATGACGAGTACATCGAGTCGATCGATACTAAGAACGATGCAGATCTTGACCACATCCCTGTTAGTGCTTCTCGCTGGCAGCATGACAGCGCAGGCCCAGGTTTTTTCTTTGACGGCGGGATCTGGCGGGCAAGCCGCGATTGGTAACGGCCTGCCGCTTCCGATCCAGATCATCCCCATCAGCCAGGGCGTAGGCACTGTCCTACCGCAGCTGTTGGTTCCGGCGCTCCCCTTTGCGCAGGGGCTCACGATTGTTTCTGACGGGGCCGGCGGTGTCTCGATTCCGGCGGGCGTTCTTTCACGAATTGCGACCGGAATCGCCATGCAACCGGCGCTGGCTTCCAATCCGGCAGTGTTCCAGGTCAATACGGCGGTCGACTACTCCTGGCCCGAGACCGCTGCGACCTTCTCGCCTGGTGGTTCACCTGTTGGGCTCCTGGCAGGCTTGACCTCCGTCTTCGTCGGGACTGGCCCGTCAGGTGGCAATGTCACGTACACGAACGCCAACCTTGCGAATTCCTTCGGCGGGGCGGCCACGTTTGCTACGGCGCCGGGCACGGGAACGGCCGGTGGGGCGATCCCCGGCTCGCCAGTCACCGTGTTCATCAATGCCTTCGGACAGACCCCTGTGACGGCCATGTCGGCGGCTCTCGTCGGTGCTACGGCGGCGGGGCTCCAGTGGGGCGCCTCGACGCTTCTCCCGACGATCACGACGAACGTCCCGGTGGCGGATCCCGGCTGGGCCGGACACCCGGGATTTGGTGGCTCGATTTCGATCGGACCGGGTGGAACGGTTCTGGCCTCAGTCCAGTGCGTGTCGCCCTGCGCGGGCCTGAATAACAACGTTCTCGGCGAAAAGGGATTCCCTTGGACGACTGGTCAAGCTGTGATTTCTGCGTTCAACGCAGCGCCCGCCGAGATCTTCACGATCACGGGTGGTGACACCCGAGTCGGCGGTGTCGGTCCGGGAAACATCCAGATGGTGACCGGCACGGTCAGTGACCGCGCGTTGTCGGGTCCGAATGCGAATCGTGGTTGGGTCAGCCTGACGCTGCCTGAGCCGACTGCGCTGCTTGGTGTGACGGGTGCCTTCGCCATGCTCGGCCTTTGCAATACGGTCGTGAGGCGACGTCGCTCGATCTAGCACATTGGCATATGCCAGATGTGCGGTAACTAGACCGGGGCGGGCCAGAACTGGCCGCCCCGGTTTTTTTTGGCGACCGCGTCAGCGATGGTATCGGGCCGTCGGATTCCGAAACGTTCGGCGGTTGGTGGTTGGTGGAGCATTCTATGCGTGAACGCAGTTGAAAAGGCCGCGCCGACACTTTTACAAGTGGCTCAAGGTGCTCGCCGCGGTCGCTGCTCAGAGCCTGGTCACCGCATCCTGTTCGACGCGGAGCCTCGATGAAGATCAGCGCGGTGCATTCTCGTCCGCTTGGAGCCAGTACACGGCGCTACGGGGCCATCGAGCCATCGCCGTTGCAGGAGAGATTTCGAAGAATCGATGGGTCGCCGGTATGGCGGGACGTGCACGATCGCCGGACGCCGCGGTGGAGGCGGCGCTTGGCGAATGCCGAAAGCAGCGCGCGCTGAGGCGGATGAAAGATTCTTGCCAGATCTATGCTGTCGGTGACAAGCTCAGGCGACCGTAGCGGTCGACCGAAACGCGCGAAACTTCAGCGACCTGGCAGGACGGGAGGAGGGTTTCGCGCCTTCACGCGTGCCGCCTCTGGCAGTGAGGAGCGCTCGAGCCACACGTCTGCAGCGTCTTCATCGACTTCGCGCCAGAACTGAGCCACCAGAATCACGGCGGCTTGTCGCCGTGTGTCGTCCTCGATTCGCTCCGCCCAGACCATCGCCTCGCTGGGCGATTCCGGCGCGATCTGCATCACGAATCGTGGGTAGAGATAGCCAAGCCACGCAGCCGGGGCGTCGACCGTGGCGGCGGCTCGCATCCACTCGACCGCTGCTTTGCGGTCGAGATGATCCCAAGTCGCGTAGGTCGTTCGAATAGCGACCTTGCGCTCTTCTTCCTGCTCGGCAGTTTTCGAAGGCATCTGCGCGATCCACTCGAGAACGGAGCCGCCATTGGGTTCGGTTCGAATCCGCGTCCTCATGATCATGAGTCGTAGCGACTCACCCCATGGCCCGTCGCATTGTGAGTCACACCAGGCCAGTGCACCGTCGATGTCGAACCAGACCAACGCATTCATGACCTGGCGAAACACGGACACCTTGAATCGCTTCGGCTCGTCGGGAATTGACTCGGCCCAGTCGGTGACCGCCCGCACTCCGTCCGTCGAGGCCAGGGCCAAGGCGTAGGCAAAGAGCGCCCGCTGCCGCTCTCTTCCCGAGCCGAGGCTACGCACGTATTGCTCGAGTTCCGATCGGTCGCGCGAGAACCAACCGTAATAGAGGGCCATCTGGGCAGTTCGCTGCATCTCTGCGTTCGAGAGGTTCGCTCTGAGCACGCCCACGAGCGCTTCGGTCGGGTCGCTCGAACCCCAGGCTTCGAAAGCGATATGCACGGCGGCGAGCGTGAAGCGCGCATTCCCCCCCACGAGGCTCCACTTCGCCGCCTCGGCCGGTTCGCGGTCAGCCCAGAATCGGAACAAGAGCCCGAAATCAGCCACGCTCTCTCTGATTCGAAGCGCCTTGAGGGTCTGCTTCACTTCGGGCAATTGTTCGGCGTCGAAACTTCTCAGGAGCGCCGCGAGTCGCTCAGCGCGCACAAAGAGGTCGGGTTCGTCCAGAACCAGAGAAAGCGAGTCGCTCGCCGCGGTCCCCGACAGCCGATGAGGTTCATCGACGTTCGCAACATTCGTATGATCGGGCGTCGAAGCGAGATCCTCGCCTCCATCACAACCCACATTCGCGAGGGCGATTACCGCACTCACGACCCAAAGCACCGCGTGTCTAGTCATAGTCGCCCAGACTAGCGCACAAAATTTCGCGCGAGCAGCGAGGACGTCGGCTGTCGTCCTCAATGAGACAGGCCAGAAACGCCCGCGAACCTGAGCGGGCCCGGTCGCAAGAAACCCAAGGCTGCTCTGCTATGTTCGCGGGCGAGGGAAGGGTGCTCGCCCTCCATCGAAAGGAATCGATCGATGCGTCCACTTTCGCGAGACGGAATCGCCGCCGTGCTGATTTCGTTGATGATCCTATTCGCGGCGACGTCCTCGTCGGCCGCTTTCGACTCTTGGTCCGAATTCTCGTGGGAAGGCTCTGCGGCCGAGCGAGTCACGGCGCAGGGGATCGACGCCGTGATCGTCCGACCAATATCCCTGGTGCGCGCAGCGATCGGTATGGTTTTCGTTCTTCCCGCCGCCCTCTTTGCCGCTCCGGGCGGTCAGGAAAGTATCGACGAGGCCCTCGAGGTCTTTATCGTGGATCCTGTGAACTACGTTTTTCGGCGAAAGCTCGGAGAGTTCTGAGCCGCCCGAGGACTGTCCCTCGCATCTCGTCTCCGATCAGCCAAAAAGGCTGACTCAGAGACTGGACTCATTGTCGCGAGGCCGGCCACGACAGCTCATGAATCTGGCCGACCGACACACGGCGCAGGAAAGAAGGGTTCGGCGGCAATTCGACGCGATCGATGTTGTGTCACTCACTCGAATAACGAGCTGGTCGTGGACGGAGCGATAGCCACGGCATGGGCTGTGCCGCTTACCTTTCCACGATCTCCGATGCAGTCAGATCGATTGCGCGAGCCTTCTCTGGCGCGGTCGACCAGAGCTGTGTGTACCACGAATCTTGAGGATCATTTCGGATGCCATAACTTTTTGGATCGACGCCGCGCGGAAATCGCGCAGTTCCAAACATCGAGTCCCAGAGAAAAAAAGTCTGCCCGAAGTTCTCATTTGGTATTTCGCCGTCGGGATTTTCGACCGCATGATGTGCACGATGGGTCGACGGCAACTGGATCAGGCGCTCGAGGAAATATGCAAGCGGCGTCCATCGATAGAGAGGTCGGTCCCAGGAAATCGCTGTATGAATGAGAATATCGTGCACGCCGACGATGAGCGTACTGATGACGACGGCCTCACCAAGCCCTAGATAAACGAGAGCTGCTCCATACCAAAGATCAGGCATCAACGCGAACCATTGCCAGTTCTCACGAAATGAGACCGTGACGCCCATGGTCGGTGACGTGTGGTGTGTTCGGTGTCTTCGCCACAGCCATTCCCATTCATGCCCTTTGCGATGGTACCAGTAGTGCATGAAGTCGCCGGGCACTAACACGAGCAATATTCCAAGCCCGATCGGGATAGACGACAAGGACCCCGCGTGAGCCGGAGAAACGAGCGTCAGGAGAAAACCGACGACCACCGCGATGCCAGGTTTGATGAACAGTGCAAATTGCGAAACGGAAAGAATGTCGATGAGCCAGTCATCCCTTCGACGTCCGGCGGTCGCACGTGGGATCATTGCGAGTTCAACGATCCCCAAAAGGACGAACAGAGACGCAACTAAAATACTGTCGAGATGAGAAATCATGGTGCTGATCTAGTCCTTAGAGGTTGTGTCGATACGTCAACCGAACGAGAATGCCCAGGCATCTTGACCCTGGGTAGTTTTTTCCTGCCAAGCACTTCGCCCTCGCCAATCAGATCGTTGAGATGGAGGATGAACGCCGTCACCGCATAGACCTCGTTATGCGTGAGACTCTTTGGTGCTGGATGCGGCATCGCCCTACGGACGTAGTCGAATATGGATGTCGCAAAAGGCCACTGAGCCCCCACCGACATGACCAGAAGAGGGTGTTTCTGAATCCGGATTACCCGAAGCGGGTCGCTGAGGCTAAAGAAACCATCGGACCCCGCCAATCTCGATGCGGGGCCCTCAGTGCCGGTCTCTCCGTGACACGTGGCGCAGCGGCCGCGATAGAGTTTCTCGCCCTCTTGGGCCGTGCCCTGACCGGGAGGTAAATTGCGGCCATCGGGAAATATGGTGATCGACCATGGGGGCAGTTCTGCTTCGGTCACGGGTTGACCGAGGTCGATCGAGAGGTCTTCGGCCGAACTCGATGAGACTGCCACGCTCAAGGGCATAACGACTGCGAAAATAGCGATGGCAAGTTTATGGGTAGACATTCTTGACCGTCCCATCGCCATTGATCCGCCAAGCCTGGACCGCGTTGTAGTGATTAAATGAATGGCCTGCATAGCGAGACTTCCACTCATCGCGTGTCGGCTGGCGCACGCCTCTTGCGTCCGTCGCCCGACTGAGCAGGGTTGTCGGCTTTCCATTCCAGCGCCACGGAATGGTGAATCGGGTCAGGCACTTATCAAGAACCGGACCCGGCAGTTCCGCATTTGCCCAAGTGCGCCCTTCGTCCGCCGACACTTCGACACGACTCACCCTTCCGTGCCCTGACCACGCGAGCCCCGAGACTTCATAGAAGCCAACCTCGGGAAGACGTTGCCGCCCGGATGGTCGAGTGATGACGGACTTCACGTCCATGTCGAACGAGAAACGCGCGATATCACCGTTGGCGAGAAACTCTGTGTAAAGACCCGACTCGTCCTTCGAGTAGGCGGGTGTATCGGTCACTTCGAGTCGGTGCAGCCATTTGACGTTGGCGTTGCCTTCCCAGCCAGGAAGAAGCAGACGCATCGGGTAGCCTTGTGCTCCCCGTAGTCGCTCGCCGTTTTGATAGAAGGCGAGCATGGCATCGTCCAGTAGCTTGGAAATCGGAATGCTTCGCGTGTGCGAGCCCGCGTCTGCCCCTTCTGCGATGACCCACTTGGAGGACGCTTTGAGACCCGCCTCGTCCAGAAGTAGCCTAACGGGAATCCCGGTCCATTCGGATCCCGAAATTTCCCCGTACAGCGCCTGACACGAATCATCGCGCGCGAAGGGCGAGAGCGCGTTGGCCGCCGTGTTCCCAGAACACTCGAGAAAATGGATCCGCGACACCATCGGATAGCGGAGTAGGTTCTCTATCGAAAATTTGAGCGGCCGATCGACCAAACCGTGGATCAATAGTTCGTGCTTAGTCGGGTCAATGTCCGGAATGCCGTTGTGGTGTACACCGAAGTGCAGGCCGTTTGGAGTAATCACGCCGCGCTGACTCTCGATGGGTGTACGCCATATCGTAAAGCCGGAGTTCTCGGGGACGACCTCCTGCGCCCGCTTCTGGACGTGACTCTCCTGCGCGACCGGTAGGCCGTAGCCGACGTCCGGCGCGCCGGGCGTTTTCATCCAAAGCGGGAATTCCGTTCCGATCCGGGCGTCGCCGGGAACTTCCGACGCATGGCTGGGTTGAAGCCCGCCCACCGCCAAAAAGGATGCGCCAGCCAAGAGAAAGGAGCGTCGGTCGACAAGCCCGCCGCCCGCCACGAAATCAAGCCGGGATCGCGCCAAAATATTCCTCGTCTCTCGAGCGCACTCGACCACGCCGCAGCTGCCGGCGTTTCTTGAATAGTTCACCGAGTTCGTTCACGGCAGAGCAGTCGGGTCGATCGATCCTCGACGTGCCTTGTCGCTTGCACCTGATGAGCCCTGAACTCTTCAGCGCTTTCAGATGGAAGGAGAGCGTGGCCGATGGGAACTCGAGGGCGGCACCGATCGCGCCGGCAGGCACGCCTTCGGAGCCAGCTTGAACGGGCACGGGAAACACATCTAGGCAACTTCCCTGAGCCAGGGCAGTCAACGAACCAAAGCTGTTCGATTTATCCATAATTCCAAGTATATGGAAATATGAAAACTAGACAAGACCCGAGGTCAATTCAAACCCGAAATCCTCGCAAAGTCACTCGAAACTTGGGCCTGGGGGATCCGGGCAATTTGCCGCAGGGGCGCCACGCACGGCGACGTTGGCCGAATGCATATTCACGATGGCCCTCGACGCAACGATGCCAGTTGGGGCTCGGGGGCTGCATCCCCGCGCAGGCTCATGGGCCAAAGGCTCCACGGCCCACTCGTGATCACGCCTCAGTTCGATAGGGTCGTCCTGCGAGAATGGTACTTCCCGACTTCGCCCTGGCTGGCGTCAACACTCAAGGCGAAATCAATTCCGCCAGGCGAGGTGCCTGTGCCTAACGAGCTTGATCTGTATTGGAGCATGAGACTGGCAAGCTCAACGGAACGCATCCACTTTGCCGAAAAAAGAAGATGACGGCGGGCGCGGCGTACGCGCCGATCGAACCTCAAGTCGACCCTTCGATGAAGGTCCGTACCCAGGCTTATCGAACGGCGATTCGCATCGCCTCGCAGCGACTCACTCGACGTCCTGCCATTTCGCGAGTTCTTCGGAGTCGAAGCCGAGTCGCGTAAGGAGTGCATCGACTTCGGCCCGTAGCGCTTTGAAGTCAGCTTGGAGACCGGCCCGCGTCGACGCGGCTCCTGCGTGAGGCTCTTCAGCCTCAGCAACCATGTCCTGCCTCAATTCGGCGATCCGACGGCTCAAGTCGTCGACCCGCGACCGCTCATCGACCGCCAATTCCCCTTGCGCACCGAGTAGCACCGTCTTCATTTCGTCGAGGCTGCGAACGGCGGCGAGCCGATATTCGCGCCACAACGCGCTGGCCTGCAACTGATCACCTTCAAGCGCCCCAACCGCATTACGGGCCGTATCCCATTGCAGTTCACCGTCGTCGCAGCCTGCAAGCGCAAAGAGCATGACCAAGCCGACCAGCAAGACTGCGCCAACTTTTTGATCCATTCGGTTCGTCATTGTATTCCTCCATTCGACCGCCCTATGGCAACACATATAGGCACGGCTTTCTGGACTGCAAGGTTCGGGCTTCCAGCCCTCGGATTTTCTTTTGCGGCCGTAGGGGCCTGATGCTCGGAACAGTCGTCGCGGGGCTCGTCGGGGCGACCACCCTGACCGGAGGCGCCGCCTAGGACAACGCGAAGAAAGACATCAAAGCTGGACACTTCGGGCGGTAGGGATCGGATGCACACAAACTGTGAATATCACATTGTCTTCATCCCGAAGTGTCGCCGAAGAGTGCTCTACGGGGACTAGCGCAAGCATCTGGGAGAAATCGCCCGAAGGCTCGCAAGACAAAAGGAGTGCGAGATCGAGGAAGGTGATTTGATGTTGGACCATGTTCACATCATGATTTCGATTCCGCCGAAGTACGCTGTTTCGCAAGTGATGGGTTACATCAAACGGAATAGTGCGATTCATATCGCGCGACAGTTCGGCGGGATTAGGCGAAATTTCACAGGGCAAAATTTTGGGCGAGAGGCTATTTTGTGTCAGATGCTGCGAGCGAATACGCGTTGGCCGCAGCCGCGCGTCCCGCGCTCGGGACTCTGGGGTTCACGATGGTCGGGATCGCCGCTCTGCTCTCCACCTTCTCTGCCGTGAACGCGACGATCTACGGTAATGGCCGGCTGGCATTCGTGTTGGCCAAGGAGGGGGAGCTGCCCGAAGTCTTCGAGCGCCGCGTGTGGAACCATCCTGTCGGCGCCGTCTTGGCAACGGGCGTCTTCGCGCTTCTCGTAGCCAACTTCCTCGAAGTGACAGAGATCGCTATCGTGGCGAGCGCGGGTTTCCTGATGATCTTTACCGTCGTCAACCTGGCCGCCTTGAGACTCTCGAGAGAGATTCGAATTTCACGGCCGATCGCGGCCCTGAGTGCGCTGGCCACCGGCGGGGCGCTCATCGTGCTTCTCTTGCATGCGAGCGGCGAAAGCCCCATTTCCATGGCGCTGATTGGGTTGTCGTGGGTAGGGTGTCTGGTCGCCGAGTTTCTCTATCAACGCGCTACGGGGCGGTCCTTCTCTATCGTGAGTGCTCGGGGCTCGGGGACCGGAAGAGCGGCAGTCTCGGATGAAAAGTGACTACTGGGGTTGCTCCAATTTGTGACGTTGATCGTTCCCTTGCGGCGTGATCGCCGGCCGGCGTGTTAGGGTGTGTCGCTCATGAATGCATTTGAATTTTCCGCGGTAAGCAAGCATTTCGGCTCCAGGGTCGCACTCGACGAAGTGGAACTCGCCCTGACCTCCGGTTCGGCCTTGGGACTCCTGGGGCCGAACGGAGCCGGCAAGACGACCGCGTTGCGACTGCTTCTTGGATTCGTGCCGGCGACTCGGGGAAAGGTACTTCTTCAGGGCCTAGACCCCCAGGATCCGAAGTCTCGCCGATCTGTGGGATACCTGCCGGAGCGGATCGCATTGCCTGGGCGGATGACGGTCGAAGCGTTCTTGAAGCTTCACGGACGCCTGGCCGGACTCGAGGGGCACGAGTTGATGGCCGAGGTCGAGCGCGTTGCGGAACGGACGGGCGTGGCCGACCGAAGGGCGGATCGGCTCGGTGGGTTATCGAAGGGGCTCGCCCAGCGAGTTGGATTCGCACAGGCCTTTCTAGCAGAGCCTCAGATCCTGATCCTCGACGAACCGACCTCGGGACTCGATCCGATCGGCATGCGTGAAGCGCGAGAATGGATCGAAGCCGAGCACGCCCGCGGTTGCACGGTACTCATCAGTTCTCATGTGCTTTCCGAGATCGAGCGGATTTGCGACCGCGTGGCCATCCTGGGTGAGGGGAGAATCCTGATCGAGGGTGGGCTCGACAGCATCGTCGAAGACGGAGAAGAACTGGAGGACGCCTTCATTCGTCACGTTCGAGCGGGCGCTTCAGGCGATACAGGAGGTGCCCGTTGACGAAATCACTCAATTGGAAACATCTTCGGATCTTGACGCGAGAGGCGGTACACGACGCATTTAGGCGTCGCATCGTCTTCGCGGTGCTGGTGCTTTGTTTTCTCGGCTTGATGATGTTGAACACCTGCACGTCGTGCGAGGGGCAGGTCCAGATCCAGGGAGACATGGCGCAGGGTTTCGATGTCAGCGCCTGGTCCGGCTTTGGCCTCTTCGGCGTTCTCTGCCTATGGACGATCACCCTGGCAGGCTTGTTGGCGTCGGATCAGTTGACCCAGAGTCTCGCGGACGGAAATGCGCTGTTGGTTTTGTCGCGGCCGGTGGGGCGCGATTCGTACGTCGTCTCTCGTTTGCTCGGGTCGCTCGCCGTTGCCCTTTTACCTGGCTTGGCCCTTCTCGGCGGTGCGGGGCTTCTCTTGATGAGTCGGCTGGGACTTTCGCCGGGCCCCGCGGTCGTGGCAGCCTTGTACTGTGTCGGAAATTCGATCGCGATCGCATCCTTCGCGATGGCGGCGTCTCTCTATCTGCCGCGGGTGGCCATTTTCTTGCTGACCCTTGTGGTGATCGGTGTGACATCGTCGACCAACCTGGCGTCGCTCGCCGGAATGGAACTTTCGGGGATCTACGGTTTGGTCGACCGGCTGGGACCGCCGCTGGCGAGTTCGGTTGCCGTCGCCCTGGCGCCCTGGTCTGGGCGTATGCCGCCGGGCGTCAGTGTCTTCGACGTTACGTTGCGCACCATGCTATGGGCGGGGTTCGGGGTCGTCACGCTCGTCGCTGTATTTCGCCGATGGGAGATCGAAGGCCCCACGGATCGCTAGAGGATTTTTCAATGGATTATTTCAATCCACTCCAGCCGGAGTTCTGGGCCACGCTCGGGGTTTCGATTCTATGCGGAGCGATCATCGGCTGCGAGCGGCAGTTTCGCGGAAAACCGGCGGGCATCCGGACGAGCATTCTCATTTGTATGAGCACGGCCATCTTTATTCATCTCGGCGTCGCGAACGTGGGTGAGCATGGAGACCCGACGCGCGTGCTCGGGCAACTCGTGACAGGGGTAGGGTTTCTTGGTGCTGGCGTGATGCTCTCCCGCAATGGGATCGTAACGGGTGTGACGACTGCATCTGTGATCTGGGTCCTGGCCGGCATCGGGGCAGCTGTCGGTTTTGGTCATCTTCTAGGTGCGCTGGCTTTGTCGCTCGTTACCGTCGCGATCCTTGTCGGCGTCGAGCTTCTCGAGTCGAGCGTTCGCCGGCTGGCTCGCGGTGTCCATCGCTCCGAGGCCAGCGATGATTGAGCCGTCGGTGATTCGAGCTTTTGAATTCGAGATGAGTCGAAGCAGCGAGTGAACCGCCCCGAAATGGCCGGAGACTCTGGGGTGCCCCGGGTTCGACGGAGGGAGAAAACTGGACTTGGCGGCCATCATTCTGCAGGAGGGCGAGATGGCACGAAGGGCCTACCGCCGGTGATCCGGCCAGCGTGCGGATCTGAAAAGCGGGCTGCGGTCGTCGCGGCGTGGGTCGATCAAACGCGGCGGGCAGGTACTTTTGGTACGCAATCAGGATTTTGGCCGGAATTCCGGGCACCCTCCCAGCTCGATGCACACGTAGACCATCTTCTTGGCCGATTCCGTGACGTCTCGAGCGATTGGCTGCCCATCCTGGTCGAGGCCGACTCCGGCGTGCGGGGCGTCGCGGGGCACGGCGATGAGAAATGCACGGAGTGCCGATGCAATTCGATC
The DNA here is from genome assembly GCA_964565565.1 of uncultured Spirochaetaceae bacterium. Lineage (GTDB taxonomy): Bacteria > Myxococcota_A > UBA9160 > UBA9160 > UBA4427 > UBA4427. The sequence continues at coordinate 108,126 of CAZMFM010000002.1, forward strand.
CGGGTCATCGACCGAGACCCTCGCACGACCCCGCCTCGCTTGTCCCTTCAATTGAATCGTCACGTCCGGATTGTCGACCAGGTTCCGCCACCATCGATAGCCCTTGCTTGTAAAACAATGAATGCGGTCGCTCTCGAGGTGGTAGCTGACGGGCGTGCTCAACGTTCGACCACTCTTGCGGCCCTTGAATTCCAGTAGCAGCGTGTTCTTGCTCATCAAGCCGTGGAGCGGCGAGCACAGAATCCGTTTCACGATTGGGTTGATCACTTTGTAGAGTTTCTGACTCACCGGTTTGTCTCCGCGTCGAGGTCGAGCAGGATTCGACCCTGTTTTCCATGTCGTGCGAAGCGATCCATCGCCTCGTTGATCTCAGCCATCTTGAAGCGGCTATCGATGATCGGAGACAATACGCCCTGGTGGACGAGCTCGAGCAGTCGGGCGAGCTTTTCTGGTTTGGTCTCGAGCACGAGCATGAAGCCCGCTTTCCGACGAGACGAGAGGGCGCGAACGAAGCCCCAGAGATCCTTGAAGGGATTGGTCGTTATGTACATGCCCGTCTTCGTAAGCCGCGTGCGACTTCTCGCAAAGGAGAGCTTCTGCGGAATATCCAGGATGAGATCGAATTGTTCGCCCTCGGACAGGGCCTCTTCATGTTCATAGGCGCGAACCTGGTCCGCGCCCATCGACTTGATCCAATCCGCATTTTTCTCGGAACAGACGGCCGTGACTTCGGCGCCGCGAGACTTCGCCAATTGCAATGAGTAGATCCCCAGCCCTCCAGCGGCGCCGACAAGCAGCACTCGCTGATTCGCACGAACCGGCTTCAGTCTTTCGAAGACATCGATCGCTGCCAGCCCCATCGCGAGAACGGCCGCCGCGTCCGCGAAGGAGAGATCGTCCGGAATCGCATGCAGATTGTCCTCCGCGACCGAGATCCGTTGTGCGTGGGTTCGGGGTCCCGAGGTCACGTGCACGTAACCGATCACCCGGTCGCCCTCGCGGATTCGGGCTCCATGGCTTCTCGCAATTCCTGAAAACTCGAATCCAGTCAGGGTGGGTCCCTGCTTCAGGTATCGCTTGACATAGCTGGACCATCCCCCGTCCCTGATTTCGACATCCATCTCGTTCAAAGCGGCCATCTTGACCTCGATCAAAATCTCTCCGGGCCTGGGCGTAGGGGCTGAAGTCTCGACTACCGTCATGCGCGGTTCGTCTCCGGCGCGACCGATTGCCTTGATCAGATTCGTCATCTCTTCCTCTTGAAACTGTTAGTCGGGATGGGTGGGCTCGCGGGCAAGGAACTCATTGCGCGTATCCCAATATGCGCCGCATGGCGCCTGCCAGCTCGGCCAGGAATTCAGTTCTCTCTTTCTTGCTTCCGCGGCCTCGATGAAGGGGAACCTGGAGCGAGGCCCCATCGAGTAGCGATGTGGCCAGGCGCGCCTTGCGACGAATCTCGCTCGGCGCCAGATCTGGTTCGAGATCGACCAGAAGTTCTCCGATCGCGGCGTAGAAGAGCGCGTAGTACTCGGTATAGAGCCGACGGAACCGAGGCTTGTGGATCGCCAACAGGGTCACTACGGCGAAGACCTTGCCGCCCCGGGCATTCCACTCCCCGACGATCTCGCTGACCAGGCGCGAAATCTTCTCATCCAGTGTGCCTTCGTCGGCGGTGATGGCTTCGAGGATTTCGAGGGCTCTTCGATTCTCTGCGCGGGCGACTTCTTCGAGTAGCGCTTCGCGGGTCGCGAAATAGTATTGAAGGTTGCCGAGCTTCATTCCCGCTTGCTCAGCGATTGCGCGAAGCACGAACGAGT
>CAZMFM010000003.1:0-6318 GCA_964565565.1 uncultured Spirochaetaceae bacterium
GGCAACGATTCCGGCGCCGTCTCCAGTGGCGGCTTCTCTTCGCTACACGACTCGACCACGACATCCGCTGCGACGCCCGCCTTTTCGAGACTGGCCTCGAGTTCTGCGCGGACGCTGTCGGGGCTCTCGCCGGGAAGTGTTCGTCGGTCGACCCAGATCTGCGCTTCATCGGGAACGATATTAGGCGCCTGGCCACCCTGCACGATTCCGATCGAAAGCGTCGCTGCGCCCAACTTCGGATGGGGCCTCTCGAGAAAGATGCTCGCGTCTTGCTCGATCGCCAGGATCCCGCGTGCAAGCAACACGATCGCATTGCGACCCGCCGTCGGATCTGAACTGTGACACGCCCTGCCCCGAGCACAGACCCGGGCGTGAACCACTCCTTTGTGAGCCGTGATCAGACGAAGATCGGTGGGCTCCGTCGCGAGCACCCAATCCGGTCGACGCGTTCCGAGATGAGCCATCACATCAGCAACACCGACGCTGCCGAGTTCCTCGTCCGCTTCGCCAACGATGATGATGTTGCGCTTCAGTCGACCGCGCGCCAGGACCCGTTCGAGTGCTTCGAGCAGCGCGGCCATCCCGGCCTTCGTGTCGCACGAACCACGGCCCAGGAGATGTCCGGCCTCGATGGCGGGATCGAAAGGGTCGATCACCATCCCATCAACGGGCACCGTGTCGAGATGACTGGCCACGAGCAGCGTTTCGGCGCCGGCGTGGGCAGTGGCTTCGGCGACGACGCTCGTCCGGCCCGCCCGCCCCACGAGTTCGCTGTCGAGACCGAGACGCGAGAGTTCACTGGCGACGTGCTCCGCCATGGCCTGCTCGCCTGTGATCTCCGTCGGTAAATCGTCTCGCCCCATCGGATTGACCGACGGAATCGCGACCATCTCACGCAGGTATCGAATGCTGGGTGAAAGCTCCGCCATGAAGTTGCGCTCCATTTGGGCGAGCAAAGGGACCGGGCTCGCTGGAACCGAGTCTACCGATGACGCAGCCACGAAGCCAAATTCGGCCGGACCCTTGGCGACGCTTGGTCCCTAGCGCGACGGCTGTACCGGCGACTGCCTTTCGCGCATCCAAGCAAGCGCCGCACGACCGATCAGCGCCCAGCCCTTCTCGCCCAGGTCCAGGGTCGTCGTGGCACGGTCGATGAGGGCATCGGCGCCGGCTTCGAGAGCCGACTCCCATTCAAAGGCTCGGGGCAGAGTCGACCAGATCGCGACCGGGAAATCCCGCGTCTCCGCGTCCGCACGAAGCTGACGACAGACCTCGAATCCCGAGAGACCCGGCAACCCTGCATCGACTAAAATCCAATCAGGAACTTCTTCGACCGCGCGCTGAAGGCCGGCTAGCCCATCGCGGGCTTCGATGACGTCAAATCCGCTTCGCTGCAAAATACGCTTGGCGAATTTTTGGAATTCTGGACATCCATCGATCACGAGAACCCTTGCCATATCCGGTCTCCACTTGAGAGGACGTTCTGCCTCAACCTTGGCGTTCTCATCGGCTATTTCATGATATCCATGATGGAGAATGTTTGATCCCGGTTAAATCAAGGGCTTAGACTCAGGGAAAAGCCCGAGTCAAGCTAGGGAGCATCGCCTAGCGTCGAGGGACATTGCCCACTCCGGAGCACACCCGGGTCGGGCTCGTTCGAGGCGACCTCGAAAATAGGGAAATCTCTGGAGCAAAATCTAGAGTGAAGAAGGAACGCACGATCCGTCTTCTTCTACAATCGTGCGTGTCTCAATTCGCTCTCGAGAATCGCCACGCAGCCGATCTGTTGAAGCGCATCGATCACGCGTTGTGTCTTCGCCTTCTCGACGAGCACTTTCACCGCGAGCCAGGAAGTATCCTGCAGATGCGCGATGGTCGGAGACGAGAATCCAGGCGCGATCTCGACGGCCTGATCGATCTTCGAAGCGGGACAGTTGAACTCGAGCAACGCATAGCGAGCGGCCGCAAGCACACCATCGATTCGCAGGATCAGCTGATCACAGAGTTCCGCATCGCGCGGCTCGGCCGTCCCGATCAAAACCGCCTCCGCCTCGAGCACGCGATCGATCTCAACGAGATCGTTCTCCACCAGACTATTGCCGGTCTCCACGATCTCGACGATCGCATCCACCATGCCTAGCAAGACCATGACTTCGACCGCACCTTGAATCTCGATGACGCGCACGTCCTTCACGCCTTCGCGTTCAAAATAGGCCCGGGCAAGACGAACGAATTTGGCGCCTACGACCCGCCCCGCCAGGTCCTGCGCACAATGGAAAGGCGCGTCCTTGTGGACGGCAACGGAAAGTCGGCACTTTCCAAATCCGAGTCGACGATGTTCGAGGACTTCGACGCCCTTCTCGAGGACCTGATCGCTACCCGTAATTCCGAGATCAACCACGCCCTCCGCTACGAGGACGGGGACGTCTGCCGTATTGGTGAAGATGATTCGCGTCCCTGTGTCCGCGCAGACCGAAAAGAGGCGCCTCCCAGAAACGCGAAATTGCAGGCCAGCCCGTTCGAGGATCGACAATGCTGCGTCGCGCAATCGCCCCTTCGACGGAATCGCAATACGGAGCCTTTCATTGGGAATCATGAACGATCAACCTCATCCTCATTCTGATCGCAACGCCATCGTCGCTCGCGGGCACTCCCCGCTCACCACGTCGCCACGGTCGCGACGCTAGCGCTCTCGCGAGGCTTTCTCTGCCAAGCCACCGACACCAAATCGCTCCTCCAGCTCCGCATAGACCGCAGCGGGCTCTATGTCCCGAGAGGCCATCAGGACCCAGACGTGAAAGAGCAGATCGGCCACTTCATGGGCCAACGCATCATCGCTCTCGTCACGCGCGGCCTGGACGACTTCTTCGGCCTCCTCACGTACTTTGGCAGCCATCAGCTCCCAGCCCCCGTCGAGCAGGCTCACGACATAGCTGCCTTCCGGCTTTTCATCTCGCCGCATGGTGACGATCTCATAGAGTCGATCCAGGATCTTCATTGAGCGAATCACTCCCGTGGATACTCCGCGCAACCGCGTCGACCAATTGCCTGGTACCGCTCTGCGCTCCAGTCTGGACTGCGCGAGAAAAGATCGTAGAAGAGTTCACACTTTTCGTTCTGATCGAGTCCCTGTTCGGCATCCACCGCCGCGATGACATGATCCCTCGACAGCCTCGAGGCAACCATGCGAATCCCGCCATCGTCTTCGGTATCCAAGACGAGCATGGACGCGGAATCCGATTCGCCGGAAGGTGAACTCGTCCAGGAAGCCCAGGTCGGAAGGCTTCCATCACGGCCGCCCCCCGGATTCCCGTGCCGCGCAAACTCGGCCCAATAATTCATCAATCGAGCGGACAGGACTTTACGCGTGGCGGCCGTGTCAGCATCGAATACCAGTTGATTGAAGAGCGGGTCGCCTAGATCGAAAGTGCCGAAAACGAACGGCACTTCGAAGCCGTGTGCGGCGCCTAGCAAGATTGCCAGATCTGCCCCGAGAAAGTTCGGCAATTCGTCCCAATCGAATCGATAGGCAAAGACCTCGGCCCGCCCGGTAGAGGAGAGCGCTTCCGAGATCGCGGTGGCCGGTCGTGTCACGCCGCGCACTCGCCACAGATCACTGTGGTAGCGGGCCCTTCTCTCGTAGTCCGCGAGATCTCGGACTCGGAAGACCATTCCGAAGCGGCGGCTCACGTGCGCGTCGTCGCCAAACAGAAACAGCTTCATCTCGTCCCGGTTGCTACCGAGGATGATGGGCACCTGATTGAATCGACCGGCACGGTATTCGGCATTCCAATCGCCCCGCGGCAGGAGCGCGCCGTCGCGGATCAATCGCGGCACTTCTAGTGACCCCGGACGGTCGGGACTTCGGTACGCCTCGACGATTTCGCGTGCCGTCCTTCCGCGCAAAAAATCCAACAAATCGGCCTCGGGCAGGGATGCCGCATAGCCACGTGCCGCTTCGCGATCCGGCACGACACCGGCCCCTTCGAGCAAGGCAACGATGGCCTCGGCGCTACTGTGCCGCTGTCCCGGGATAGCGGCTGAGAGCGCATTCTCGGCTTCGGCACGACTCACTGAATTCGTCGACCCGCTTTGCACAATCGCGCGCTGGAAGAGATCGCGTGCTTCGTCGACGAGCAACATCGCCAATACGTTGGTGCCGCCCGCCGACTCGCCGAAGATCGTCACGTTATGCGGATCGCCTCCGAACTCTTCGATATTCGCCTGGACCCATTCGAGGGCCCGAACCTGATCCAACGTCCCGAAATTTCCCGATGCCTCGGCGGCATTCGCCGAAGCCGACCGAAGGGCCGGATGGGAGAACCAGCCGAAGGGACCCAACCGGTAGTTGAAGGAGACCACGACGACATGCTCGGTTCCCGCGAGCCGCGCGCCGTTGTACATCGCGGCTCCGCTATCTCCAACCTGATTCCCACCGCCGTGAATCCAGACCATGACGGGCAGGCGGTCTTCGGCGGATGCAACGCGATCGGGCTCGGCACGCGGCGCCCAGATATTCAGATAAAGACAATCCTCGGATCCAGCGAATCCCTCCGGATCATCGGAAGTCACGCCGCCCAAAGGCGAGCTGAGCTGCACACAGGGCGAACCAAACTGCAACGCGTCACGCGTATCCGCCCAGGCTTCCGGCGGCTGCGGAGCGCGCCAACGCAGCGCATTCACGGGCGGTCGCGCGTAGGGCAATCCGAGCCAGGCATGCGTGTCAAAGGGGGCAGCGAATCCAACCGCACTTCCCAACGCCAGGAGTCGCTCTGAAGAGACGTCGGCGATCTGAACCGCCGGCACGTCGGGCGAGTCTGCGACTTCGCGTAGAACAGAGACAGCCATCCCGACCAGTAAAAGAAAAAACCCAAGCACCGCGACGATCCATCGCCAGCGCTTCGCTCCGGCCTTCGACTCTTCTTGTCCTGATCGGTCACCGTTGGTGGGCTCTTCGCCGGGGGGATCTTGGCTTTGGTGCTGTTCGGCTTCGTGCTGTCTGCTTTGATGCTCTCTGCCCTGGTGTAGTCTGCCGTCGTGCTGTGCGCGTCGGTCGCGTTGATCGCCCATTCGTCTGCCCGCCGGGCGAGGTCGCGGATTGCGACCCTTCGGCCCGAGGGGTCAGCCTATCACGTTCCATCACCCTCGGAAGCACCGCGCGCACTCGTAGCCAGAGAACACTGACGGATCCAATGACTCAGCGATCCAACATCGAAACGCTTCGCCTCATCCCACTATTTCCCGCACGCGATAATGAAGGGGCTGGTTGGCCCAGAAGACCTCGACTCGCCCCTCACCCGATTCCCCCGAAGCGGGCGTCCGCCACTCGCCGTATTCCAGGCAGATCCGATCTTCGTTCCGCGGCAAGCGATAGAAATCTGGCCCGTGGAAGCTTGCGAACGCCTCCAATCGGTCGATTGCGCCCGCGCGGTGAAAGGCTTCGGCATACGCCTCGATGGCAATCGGCGCGCTGTAGATGCCCGCGCAGCCGCAGGCCGATTCTTTCTTACCCCGTTCATGCGGGGCACTGTCCGTGCCCAGGAAAAAGCTCGGATCGCCTCCGATCGCCGCGTCGACCAGTGCCTCGCGATCCCGCTCGCGCTTCAGCACCGGCAAACAATAGAGGTGGGGTCGGAGGCCGCCCTCGAAGAGTGCATTGCGGTTCAGCAAGAGATGCTGCGGCGTGATGGTGGCTGCGACCCGCTCGCCGGATTCCGAAACAAAGGCCGCCGCCTCCTCCGTCGTGATGTGTTCGAAGACGACTCTCAATCCTTCGTAGCGCTCGATTATCGGACGCAGCGTCGCATCGAGAAATTCTCGTTCCCGGTCGAATACGTCGCATTCCGGTGCGATCGATTCGCCGTGCACGAGCAACGGCAGCCCCGTTCGCTCCAGCGTTTCGAGGACCCCATGCATTTCTTCAAACCCGGTCACACCGTGCGCCGAGTTGGTCGTCGCACCCATCGGATAGAATTTCAACCCAACGACGAAGGGCGATGCGGCCGCGGCTTCGATCTCTTCGGCAGTCGTCGACGACGTGAGATAGAGGGTCATCAACGGCTCGAACACAAGGCCTGTCGGTGTCGCCCGGCGGATCCGATCCCGGTAGGACTCGGCCTCGGCGACCGTCGCGACGGGCGGATCGAGATTCGGCATCACCACCGCGCGCCCAAAGCGGCGAGCCGTGTAAGGCAATACACGCGCCAACATCTCGCCGTCGCGAAGATGCAGATGCCAATCGTCGGGCCGAACCATTTCGATCATGCCGTTGAATGCAATCCGGTCGTTCAAGCCGGTGGGCTCGTTGAACTCGGACGT
>CAZMFM010000003.1:6418-23630 GCA_964565565.1 uncultured Spirochaetaceae bacterium
TGCCGTTGAATGCAATCCGGTCGTTCAAGCCGGTGGGCTCGTTGAACTCGGACGTGTTGGACGTATTGGACGTGTCGGACGTGTCGGACGTGTCGGACGTGTCGGACACGCCGATGGATCGGCCCGTTCACTGCTGTGCATGGACACCCGTCCGCCTCTGAATCATTGAAAAACGAGCCGAGCATACCCGGCACGCCTCTACAAATCAGCCCCAGAGCCGTCGTCCTTGAGTTCCTCGAGGGTTCGCACCTTGGCGCGCAGGAGATCTTCGAATTCGATCGGCGGGCAAGGACGACCGAAGAGGTATCCCTGCAATTCATCGCAGCCTCGCTGCTGAAGAAAAAGCGCCTGCGCCGGCGTCTCAACACCTTCGGCTACGACCTTGAGCCGAAGGCCGTGCGCCATCGCAATGATCGCGCTGGTCAGCGCCGCATCGTCAGCGTTCGCCATCAGGTCGCTGACAAAGGATCGATCGATCTTCACGCGGTCGATCGTGAACCGCCGAAGGTAGGAGAGAGAGGAATAGCCCGTTCCGAAATCGTCGAGGGCCAGACCCACGCCGAGATCCTTGAGGTCGCGAAGCGTCTGAACCGTGAGGGCATCATCTTGCATGATGGTCGACTCTGTAATTTCGAGTTCCACCTGGTCGGGGGCAACGCCCGAATCGCTGAGCGCTGAACGAACCATGTCGAGCATGCCGGGCTCTCGGATCTGGTAGCCGGAGACATTCACTCCGATTCGTACTGAGATCCCCAACTCGTCACGCCATTGTTGCGCTTGCCGACAAGCTCTTCGTAGAACCGTGCGACCGAGTGCCACGATCAGGCCGGTTTCCTCCGCCACCGGAATGAATTCGTCTGGCGGAATGAAGCCGCGCTCCTCATCCGGCCAACGAAGCAACGCTTCGGCGGCGACGATCTTGAAGCTCTCGGCGTCGAGAATCGGCTGGTAGTACACCTCGAATTCGTCGTGCTCCACGGCCGCACGCAATCGCGATTCGATCGCGATCGCCGTGGCGCGCGATGGATTCATTTCGTCCGAGTAGAATTGGTATCCGTTGCGCCCTCGCCCCTTTGCGAAATACATGGCGGCGTCCGCGTTGCGCAGCAGGCTGTCGGGATCACGACCATCCTCTGGATAGATGGCAATCCCGATCGAGGTCCCCATGAAAAGTTCCTGACCACCGAGATGGATCGGCGTCTCCAACGTCGCGAGAAGCCTCGAGGCGACCAGCGCCGCGTCTTCGGGATCCTTGATCTCGGTCAGGAGCAGCGTGAACTCATCGCCACCCAACCTCGAAATGGACGCACGGGGTTCTCCTCCGTGCTGGCGCCCCACGTGATCGCTGACCCGAACGACACCCGAAAAGCGACTCGCCACCTCCGCAAGCAGACGATCACCAACTTCGTGCCCGAGCGTATCGTTGACCTTCTTGAAGCCATCGAGATCCATGAAGAGCAGCGCCATCTGGCGTTCCGCACGCGTCGCCAACGCCACCGCATTCTTCAGTAGATGATGGAAGCGCTGGCGATTGGGCAGACCCGTCAGATCGTCCCGGAACGCGAGGCGCCGAATCTTCTCCTGTGCGAGTTTTCGTTCGACCGCCCGCCCGACAAGCTCGCCGACATGTTCGAGCATCTCGTTGGTCGACTCTTCGACCTCCTGTCGCTCGGCGGCGAAGAACTCGAAGACGCCGTAGAGCCGCGGACCGATCAGCACGGGCAGGGTCAAGACCGATTTGAAGCCCAGCTCCTTCCACCAATGAACACCGCGTGGATCGAAATCGTGCGCACCCGCCAGGGAAAGAGCCGGCCCGGTCTCTGCATCTTCGTTCTCGGGTTCTGGCGAGTCGATGGCCGGGGGATGAACATCGAGTCCGAAATAGACGATGCCCGAAGCTACCAACTGACCCGCTTCGGCATCATCCGACGACTTCAGGAAATGACCCAAGGAGTAGTTCATCGTGGTGGCGATCAGGGAGAGCGCCGCTTCGAGGCCGGACTCGATTGTATTCGCCTCATGTACGGATGCCGAGACCTCATGGACGAGGCGCACATATCGTGATTGCCGACGGTTCTCCTCTTCGACCGCGATTCGATCACTGATGTCACGCAGTACCATCACTCGGCTACGGATCGATCCGGCCGAATCGTAAAGCGCGCTCAGACGCAGGTCGTAAGTGCTGGGCTCGCCCTGCTCGACCGAACGTGGGGATGAGAGCTCCGGCGAGTAGATGCTTCGCCCGTCGATCGCACCGCTGAAGAGCTCGATCAGATCCGGGTGGTGTTCGAGCACGTCTTTGACCGGTCGCAGCGCCAGCGTGCCCGTGTCCAATCCGAGTATTTCGCGGGCCGCATCATTGAAGTCGACCAGGCGGTCGTTCATGTCCACGACCAACACTCCGTCGCGCATGGCCTCAATGACCGAGCCCTGTTGGATTCGATCTGAAGAGAGCAGGCCGAGTCGCGGCAGTCCGTAGAAGAGGCCAACCGCCAACACAGCGATTGCCATTGGCTGGATGGGTGAGATCAAGGCTGCCGGCACCCCGGCGAGCGTCGTGACCGCCAACAGCCCCGGCATGAGAATCGCGAAACTTACACCGTAAAGGGCGGTGCGGTAGCCGCGCCAACTTCGCAGCGGCATTCGGGTGATCTGGATACTCGAGAAGGAGAAGGCGAAGGCCGTCCAGAGATCAATCACGCTGCGGTCACCAGTCATCAGGATGATTGCAGGCGCGCCGACGAGGGCTACTTCGGTGGCCATCGGAATCGGAACATCGTCATTGATCGCCTGGATGGCGAGCCGCAAGATCGCCGCTCCGACCAGCAGGTCGAGTCCGAGCAAGAGCAGCCCGGTCGTTTCCCCGGACAGGACCGTACGACCAAAGCTGAGCTGGAGCAGGGCCCCACAATCGGCGAGGAGCAGAAAACCGAGAAAGGTCCGCCCGACCGGAGTCGTGCGAAGCCGCCATGCTGAGAAAGCCAGCAGCGTCAAACACGTCGCGGCCACTGTCAGCGATAGACTAGTCATTCCCGATTGTGATTCCATCGACGTACGAGTCTCCGTCGGCCGGCCAGCACGCCAACCCCCCAGACTCTATATCGACCGTTCGATGCGAATGAGCATCCGGTAAACCAATGAGCAAGACGCGCAGACTTCTCTCTACGGAAAAGCGCGACTCAGCCAGCGGGGAAACTTGATTCAGTGGTGCAGGATGGCCGGGCCTAACGAGGGCTGGCCGGCGACGACGCAGGCGCTTCAGCTACGATCACAAAGGATTGCGCGATTCCGCTGCCCCATTGGTCCGTCGCACTGACTTCGATTTCGAATTGGCCACGCTGTTGCTCGGTCGGACGCCAACTAACGAGGCCACTCTTCTCGCCGACCGACATCCCATCCGGTCCGGACATGAGGGCATAGGACAGCTCGGCGTCCGGCTCGGCGCTACGGGCGCGAATCTGGTAGCGAAACATGCCCGCTTCGATTCCAGACAAAGGTTTCGAGAAGATCTGGGGTGCCGCGCCGCGAGAAAGGACAACGGCAGGGCTGGCTACGAATCGAGCACTGCGAGGACTATCTTCCAGCCTCGCGCCAAGCACGACGACGTCGCCTGGTTGAAAACGTCCCGTATCGAGCCGGTCTTCCGAGCCAACGACCTCGCCGTTCACCTTCCACTCCAACTCGACCTCGTCTCGACCTGAACTTTCATTGAGCACTTCGACGACGGACTCCAACGTGACGCCCGGCTTCGTTCCCTCGGAGGTGTCGATGACAACCAGCCCAAGCTGCGTCAGCGGCTCGGATAGGCGGAATTTGTGTGTGGTCGATGGACCCGTCGTTTGTCCATCGGATGGCGTCGCGACGACCACGAGGCGCGCTCCTGGCGCAAGCCCTGTCGTGTCAAAGGTTCTGCCGGAGCCCAACTCTCGACCGCCGGCCGTCTTCCAGCGGTACTCGACCGTCGTCGGATCCCCGTTCGCATCGCTGACTCGAGCAATCACCCGGACTTCCCGTCCTGGTGCGGGCCGTACCGGCCGGATGACGATTTCATTGATGATCGGCGGTTCATTCGGTCCAGACGCCGAGGCACTGCCGCCCGCATTCGTGACGGACGAGGCCTGCTCGTTTGCGGAATCGCCACCCCCGCACCCGACGACCGCGACGATCGAAATTGCAACGCACAAGCCCATGGCCCAGTTCAATTGTCTGACGCCCGGAAAGCCCAAAAGCATGACTGCCCCCCCCTACACAACCTTCGAAACTAGAAACTCATTCCAGGCTTGACTTGAAGACGTTTGATCTCCGGCTGCCCGTTTCGGCCGCTCTGCCTAGTCCAGATCTCGACCAGATCAGCCGAAGTCCTCGTCCCGACACCGCGAATCTGGCTGAGGGAAATCTTGTTTCCCGCCGCGTCTTCCAGGTCGGCACTTTGCGGAACGAAATACGTTTTGCCTCCGGTCATCAGCAAGCGGTTCGGAGCATCGACCTTTTCCACGACCGTGAGCTGCCCTCTACTCTTCGAGGCCTTGCTCTTCCGATCCTTGGCCGTCACCTCACCGACCATGAAGAAGCCGATCAGTAGCGTCGCCAAGCCCACAGCGAACGTTCTTCGATTCAATCCAAGCGCCATCATGTACTCCTCTCGATCTCGGGAATGCCAGTTCGGTCACCCGAGAATTTCATCTTCCATTCGAAATCGTGAGCGCCCCACCCAGAGGAGAGGCGCTCACGTCCTTCGAGGCTTGTCAGTCGAGCTCTCGCCAATAGAGCATTCCATTCGTATTGGCAGGTCTCGGAGCGAGGACGTTGAACAACTGACCATCCTGCTTGCTGATAATCAGCCTGTTTCCGCCATCACCTGGCGCGATCGACAACCTGGCATCCGTGGGCATGCCCTTGCCCAGATCCATGCTTCGATCGATGCCTGCAATAGGACTCGTCGGGCTCGGCGGCCCAAAGAAGCCCTGACCGCATTTGGCAAGGAACCCGTAGAGTGTCGCGATGCCCGATGGCTCACAGACATTCGATAGATCCGGCTGAAAGGTCGAGATGAAGAAGAATGAACTGAACACCTCGCTATTCGTGACGAACTTCTCACCGTCTGGGACTTCGAAGAAGTAGCCCTTGGGCTGAATTCCAATCGCCGCGCACTCATCCTCGAAGGCCGTCGCGTCGGAGAGATCGCCAAGCGGATAGGCTCGACCGTCGATCGGCGACAGCAGGCCGCCATCCCAGACATCCCGGTCCTTGAGGGAGTAGAAGCGGTTGAGCAGCGTGCATCCTTCCACACTCGTGCAGTTCAGATCCGCTCGCTCACCGGTGCCGAGTCCGATGTGCAAGATACCGCTCACGAGTGTCGCACTCGGGGCAAAGTAGAAACTTCTTGCGTGATCCGTGGCGGATCGGCCCGGGTCTGTTTCGAAGAATTTTCGAAAAGACCAATTCGGCTGATAGAGCTGCGACGGGGTCGGGTTCGCGGTTCCACGATCGCGAATCACCCATTTCCAGACGTTGCCACCCAGATCACCGATATAGATCAGATCCGCGAAGCCATCCTGGTTGTAGTCCAGAACGCCGGGGCTAGAGGGCATCGCGTAGTGCATGTCGGCAATGTCGCCGGGCGCTGGCCCGAACTTCCGAACCGCGACCGGTTGCCCGGTCTCGATGCTGATCATCATGATCCCTCGACCCTTGGTCGAGTTGATGTCATAGAGTGCAACGTTATTCGGATCGCTGGTCGGGTCATAGCCAAATCCGACAATCGCCACCCAGGTCTCCTCCAAATCGCCGCCAGAGTTTTCGAGCTTGACCCGCGTAATCACGGGTCGCGACCAGGTCTGGCCGATATAGGCGCGCCAAGCGACATCACCCTCTCGAGGAAACTCCCACATATATCCTGGATACCCAGGCGCCGAAGGATCCGTGACATCGAGCGCGAGATAGTGCTCCGCACCCTCTCGCATCCCGGTCACGAGAACCGTCGACCATTCACTCGCAATCTTCGCGTCCGTCGGGTCACTGTTGCGATCGGTCCAGACATCGGCGACCGCCGGCGATCCATCGACGCTCAGTGTATGCAGCGTCGCGTCGTCCTTCGCGAGGTTCATGACCTTCTCTCGGGCACCCCAGGGCATGAATCCGAAGAGTTCAACTCCGCTCCCTTCGTCGTAGAGGTCCGTAGAGATCTGATAGGACCCGGCATCAAAGCCATGAAGAAAGCCATCGTTGGCGCCGGCGATGATCACCCGATCACGTTGCGCATAGGTTGGATCGGTCTCAAAGAGCCCGTAGGAGTAATCTGAATAGAAGCTGATAGGCGGACCAACGACGATCGGGTTCGAGTGAAAGATATCGCCTAGACGATCCGGGACGGTCGCACCGTCCTCGATTCGAGTCCGATCGACACAGCCGGAGAAATCATCCCCACCGCCGGCCGTCATTCCCGATCCCCATTCGCAACCCGCGATGAAAGAGACGACGGCAGCACTGAGATCAGCCGTGGACGTCACGTTGGGAGAAGGCGGATAGCTACTGACAGGCCCCAATGCACCACCGAGATCCGCAGCCGTGATCAAGACGTCCCAGTCTTCGATGACCTGGTTCGCACCACCGTCCGTCGAGACCTGCAGAAACCGATCATTCGCACCGGGCATCTCCTTCGACGCATTCCAAAACGGAGGCGCCAGAGCTTCTGTCTTGAATGTGCCACCCGTACACTCACCGGGAATGGCCAGGTCCGTCAAAGCACACGCCCCGTTCCGGTCCAGGATGTAGCCTTCAACCGTAATCCTGTAGCTACGAAGAAGCCCAGGCCAGAAGGGTCGGTCGCTCGTCGGCTGGAAGAGCGTGGTGTAGAGGTTACCGCCATCCGAGGTCCGGGCTGCGGGAACCGTCGCCGCAGAGAAGCCCTGTGACTTCGAAATGATGTCTTGAATCGAGTCGACCAACGCTTCGGTCAGCTCCTCGGCCTGGTTGCCATTGAAGTAGAGACCATTGCCGTTGCGGGCGGTCTTCTCGAGCAGTGCGTTGACTGCGCCCGTCGTCGTGAAGCCAACGGTATAGACATCGACGACATTATCGGTGTCCGGGTAGTCGGGGCGACAATCCGTTTCCTGCATATAGAGCGCAATATCATCCAGGTACCCGGCGCCTGAGGTGAACGACCATGGCGGGACGCCGACCTCCGGCGTTGCATCGATGCCAATATCGAGGTCGCCTGGGGCATCCGGTGCGTAGTCGCCCACCAGATCAGGATCGAAATCCGTAAACCCCTGCGTTTCGGTTCCACTCGTCGTGAACGTGTCCGCCGTGGGCTCGCCGTCTGTAATCATGATGATGAAGTTTTTCTGACATTCTTCGACGACCGGATCGTCGGGCCGATTCGCGGCCGTTCCCGTAAAATCACCATTCCATGTGTTGTAGACATAGGCTGGAAATCTTGTCGTGCCGTCCTGCCCAAAGGGAATATCGCTCGTATCGCGCGACATGAAGTAGGTGTAGAGCTTGAAGAGCGTCTCGCCGAGCGGCGTCGCGGTCGCCGCATCAAGGGAGTTGATGGCGTTGTTCAGATCGTTTCGATTATTACTGTACGCCTCGACCGGTGCGTTGACGAATCCACCGTGAGCACTCCGGTGGAACTGAGCGACACCAAAGCGCACGCGATCTTCATACACGCCACAGTCGCCAAGAAATGCCGGACAATCGGTGTTCGTCTGATAGATCACGTCTCGCGCAATATCGCGCGCGGCGGTGATTCGAGTGACCTGAAATTTCGGAAACGTGTCGCCGTCGATGTAGGTCGTGCCATTCGCTGGGTCGTCCAGATCGGCGATGATTTGAGGCGCCGTCATCTGTTCGCCAGGATCGCCATAGAGCGTCGCGTTGTCCGAGTCATCAATGCTGAACAGGAACTCGACATACCCCGGATAGTGCCAGGTCAGATTGCCGTAGTCTGACTCGTTGACACCGTCGGTGTAAAGCTTTCGAGTCTGACCGCAATACTCGCGCTCGACATAACCCTGACGTGGGTCGTCCGAGCCGCTCGGGCTCGCCTGCCAATCGGGCGCGCCAGACCAGGTCGCGAAGATGCACAGATCCGCCCAGCAGTACTGCCAGGTCGGGTCGCCATTGTCGTCGGGCACCTGACTCCAACCACCCGCACCGCCGCCGTTCGTACCGTCAGGAACAACGTTACACGTTGGAGCGAAGGTCGCCGCGTCGAAGGTTGGATGTTCCATGATCGCGTTCATCGAACCCGAGTTATCAACCATGAGCACGACGTTTGGCGCGATCTGGGTCGAGAAGATGTCTTGATCTCCACCACCTGCTCCGATGGCCGGCAGCGCACCGCCGACCCCGATCAGGACAGCCGCCACCGTCGTCCACAAAGCTCTCAGATTGATTCGATTCATGCTCTCTCTCCATTGGGATCTGGATACTCGGATCCCGGTCCAGCAATTCCTGACTAGTTCCTAGTTCCTGCCTGGGGCGCGCGTGCGCCTAATAGCTGCCGCCCGCCAGAAGTCGTGTGGCCACGACTTCGAGTCGTTTCTGGTCACCTGACGGTGACCGACCCACGACATTGATCTGCCATTTTGTATGAAAAAACGAAGCGCCTTTGCCAGTTGTAATGCCGCAGCCCTCTCGACACTTGGCGCCCTTTCCGACATTTCCGATGGGATCTGCAAACGTCGGATCAGCGAAATACACGGGCTGGGCGCCGGCTTCGAAGTCGCCCGGGTTGGCCAGCAGAATCGGATTTGCCGGGTTCGGAAAATCTGCAGGGTATGTGGGCACCTCATTGGTTCCGCCCATACCACGAACGACTTCTCGCGCGGCTGCGACCCCCGCCTCGGCTGCATAGAACGCCATCTGCTCCTGGTTCTGGAATCCAGCAACGGTTCCGTCGCTTGCGACCTTTTGCATCGTCGACAGCGCGAGGCCAGAAACCGCGATCAAGAGAAGGACCGTGAGCATGAGGGCCACGCCCTGCTTCCGTTTGGCCACCACCTTCGAGGCCTGCCGAGTTGCTTGATCACTCATTAGATGCTCCCTTCATTGCCGATATTGCGTGGACGGACTGCCGTCACGATCGAGCGACGACGGAATCCGTCCGGCCCGCCACCCGGGTCAACACGATTCTCGAACGTCCGAAAAGCGCCGTTGGTAAACTCGACATCCGTCGCTCGCGTACGCACAACAATCGAGAAACGCACTTCTTTCAATTCGGAGTTGTCGAAGTTCGCGGGATTGAAAATGTTCCCAGCCGTCCTTCCCGGCTCCTCAGCCGGTGCATCCACCACGCCGTCATCGTCGATGTCATAGAAGAAGGAAATCTGGAAGTCGTCGACGCCCTGGGCAAGAAGATCACCGTTACGCTCAAGACGCCCGGTCGCGAAGGCCCCATTGATCGCGTAGTGCGCGGCCGGAACGATCACGATCTCTTCTTCCGCATCGACGTTTGGGACCCGTGCAATCAAGTTCCCTCCGGTCTGCGTAATCCGAATCTGGGTTGGCGTGGCCGCATCCACCACCCCACAGACGGTGCCGCGTTGCGGGTTGGCCATGTCGCCAAGTATGAATCCACCGCCGACGCGAAAATCCACTTCGGCGGCACCATCGTTATCGTTGTCGTAGAACCAGGCCCCATCGCGATCAATGTCGCTGGTGAACGGATCGACGGTCAGGTTGAAGACCGACGGCCAACCATTTCCGGTTGGCCACGCCGACAAGACCCGTGCCCCCATGTTGCCGGCCTGCACATCGTCGGGAACGATGGGCTCGGTCTCGGAAATGAAGAGTTGGTCGCTTCCGACGGTCGAGTCGATTCCGCAGATGCTGACTGCGTTCGGAACCATGAAGCCGGCCATGCGAATCTCACGCTCGATGAGGTAAGAGATCGCTCGAACATTTTGCTGAACTTCGACCACACTCTCGGTCACGATCGAGCTCTTGTGCTGCCTAGTCAGGCTCTCGAGGACACCAATGACGACGACCGAAAGCAAGCTCACCGCGAGCATCAGTTCGACCAGGGTGAACCCCCCATTGCTCCGTATTTGCCGAATCATTCCCCAATCTCCCGCAAGCGCGCACTCGACAGAACGACGGATCGATTTTGCCGCTTCGCATCGTTCCACTGAATTCGCACTTCGATCGCCTTGATTGTCAGAGCGACGTTGTTCGTGATTCGCTCCGACTGCGCGTAAGTCTGCGAGGGCGTGACGACATTGACCGGTGCCGTCCAGGCGCCCCCGGTATCCGTCAGAACAAACGCGTCCCAGTCTTGGCGAGTAAGCAGTTCGATTCGGTTTCGAGCGATTGCGCTCGCGCTCGACAGGTGTTCGCCGCCGTTACCCTCGGTGATCGCCCGCACCTGAAGTGCGGCCACGCCGAGCAACCCGTACGAAAGGATGACCATTGAGATCATGATCTCGACGAGTGTCAGGCCACCGCGTCGCTTGTAGCGACCCTGAATTTCGACTTCGCCTACCCAACTCATAGTGTCCACCCCGCAGCGACCACATCCCAGACATGCACGCGCACACCACCCAAGGGCGAGAGCGTGATCGCATAGTCGCGGTTCGCCGTATTCATGTAGATCGTTCCCCCACCGCTCCCGAGACGCCCGGTCGCGCAGAAGTTGTCCATCGCAACCGGAATACCGTCGGGGCGGAAGAGAACCCAGGAAACGAAGGGCGGCGCAGCCCCATTCGGTCCACGAAAGCTGCTTCCTAGAACCGGGATCGCATTCACCGCATCATCATCGGGTGCTTCGGTTCCCGGCGCCGCCAGATTGGGCCCCCAGTTGATTCCGTCGTTAGGCGACCCCCACTCCTGGCCTCGCTGGGCGTTTCGGCCGTAATAAATAATCGGCTCACCTGCATCGATCTGGCAATTCTGATTGGCTGAGCCGGGAGCGCCATCATCGAGGATCAAGACTTCGACGGGGACGGCGCCGGCTACGCCAACGGCATCGGTGAGCGCTGTACCGTTCACGTCGCCTGCGAATCCACCAGCAGGCTGGGTCAGTCGGAAGAAGACGATCTGATTGCTTCCCGTGCGGATCGCTTGCGCCCGAGCGACGTTAAACGCGTCGGCTACGGATTTGGCGGCGGCCCGTCCACGCCCGGTCTCGAAATAGCGTGAAACATTCGGCATTGCGGCCGCCATCACGATGCCAATGATGGCGATCACGATCGAAGCCTCGATCAGCGTAAATCCGGCCGTCTTTCGCTTTGCCTGTGTGGCGCTCTTTGTCACCCTGCCGTCCATCGAAACCTCCAATGTCGGAGCTCACGTCCGCCATCAAGTGACGGAGTCGCAAGCCCCATGCCATGAGAGAACGTTTCGGCAAGCGCCCGAGTTAGTTGAGTATTCGAAGATCAGGAAAAGACCCGACGCAATTTCATGCACCGCAATTTTCTTCGCCCTATGAAGCGGCGTGCGGGGCTCGTTGCGTACGCGTGAGCCTGCGCGTCAGAGCGACTCGATCCGAATTCCACAGAGCTGGCCGGGATCGCCGACCAACACGAAGACGTCAGGGGAGTCGTAGTCGACGCCGGGAATACCGGGCCGAACGGCAATGAAACCGGGCGCACTCGCTTCACCGGGTAGAGCGGGTATCGGCGCAAAGGGTGCTGACTGTCCAATCACCTGGAAGCGATCCGCTGTGAACGGAATCTCGGGAGCCCCCGACAGGTCAAAGCGAATGCGCGCGAGCGTCCCATCACAGTAGTCGGTGGCAAAGGCCTGCGTACCGCGGGCGTTCGTCGCGACGCTCGTCAGCCCGCTACACGAGGGATCCGAGGCGCGATCGAGCCGGTCCGGAAGCACTAGGGGCGCGACGGCCGAGAAGACCCGAGCATCGGAAAATCCGGCCGTCATCCCGTCGAGAATGATGGCTGGTCCGCTGCCTAGATAGAGGTTCGGATCTTCAAGCGCCCGCAGGTCGACGGCGTAGAGGACCTTCGATGTGACGGAGCCGATCCAGCCAATCTGGCCGCTCACGTCGATCGCCAAGGGCTCCAGAGCCGGTGCGGCCAAGCCTAGGGGAATCGTCGCAACCAAGCGCGGCCCGCTCGGATCGATCACGTCGATGGCCGCTTCCGTGCGCGCGCTCTCGGGCACGCTGACACCGAGAATGGCGCCCGTCACGGTCACCAGGATGAGCTCGCGACCAGTCGCCGTAACGTGCCGAACGACGCCTGTCGGATTGAATCCCGACGTGAATATCAGCGAATCGTTCTCGAGCGGTCGGGCGGTGATCCCGTCCCCCTGATCGAGCCAATCAAAGACCAATACGGTCCCAGGGCGAAAGGCGCCGGTCGTCGTCTCGAAATTGGAAGTCGCCACGAAAAGCCGACCTCCGGCGATCGCCGACCCCGCTGTGAAGGACGTCAAAAAGGACGGTCGGTCCGAATCGCAGCGCGTATCCGGAAAAATCGGTTGATCGTTCGAGTCGAAAGGGTCGGGCGGGTTTACGCAAGCCAATGTCGACACACCACGACGAGTTGCCGACGAACCTGGACTCGGCAGCATCGGATAACGGCCCACAGGAATCGTGGCGGGTACGTCGACGAGCAATTCGATGGCAGCCGCCGTCGACGGATCGAAGCTGAGCACCTGTTCGTAGTCACTCGTACTGACAAAGGCGAGGCGATCGTCGATCAGATTCAGGGCTCCAACGACCGGGATCACACCGCCCAATCGTGTCTCGCAGCGAAAACGGCAGGGAAAGAACGGTGCAGAGGCCACCTGATCGTCCACGCCGTCGCCGTCGCTGTCGACACCGATATTCGTAATCGCGGTTTGGACTGGGCGATTGAGAGCGGCGTCGAATTCGTAGACGGCGAGCGCTGGTGGCGAGAAATGAACCGCCGCCGCGAGCGTCGAACTCTGTGCAAGCAGACTGAGTCCAGACGGAAATTGATTTCCGATCACGACACAATTCGGCACATCCTTCACACGTACGATCAGCCCGTCGCCGCCCGTGCCCTGCCCTTCGCACCCGACGAGAACAGAAAGGATCAAAGGAAGCCAGCCCGATCCACGCAAGAGATTTCGAATCGTGCCCTTCACCATGCCACCTCGAAACCCGATGAGAAACGACGACCCGGTTGCGGAAACGTCAACACATCACGGACGGCTTCATCCGTCAGGTTGTCGCCCCGGGCGAAGATCCAGAGATCATCGATCCACCGATCGAGGCCGAGAGCGGAAATCTCGGCGAGGTTGAGGGCCACGCTGCCATTCCAGACGCTTCGAGAAGGCAATCTCAGCCCGTTCGCCTCGCCGGCCAGGATCTCGCCGACATATTGATATTCGCCGATCATCTTCCAGAAATCCTTGGGACCCAATCGCAGCTTCGCAAAGGCCTCGCGATTCGCCTGGCCGGGCAACCGGGTATCGGTCCGATCGCGGCGTGAATCCGTTTCGGTGTAGTTGAAGACGAGACGCGCATAACGAGTCAGATCGAGCGAGGCGGAGATCTCATACCCTTCCGAAGTCGCCTTGCCGGTATTGCGCGGTTGGATGGTTTCCGCGTTGATACGTAGGAAAACGATCGATTCGTCGATGTCGCGACGGAACCAGGCCCCGCGAAGCGTCAAATTCGAAAAGGGGCCGGCCTTCTCGAAGGCGAGCTCCAGCCCGACATCAAAATTCCAGGCATCTTCCGGATCGAGATCCGAGTTGCCGCGGATGAATCCTTCGTCGGGATGAAAGAGTTCATCGAAATTGGGCGCTCGATAGGCGCGCCCGTATTGTGCCCGGGCGCGAAGCCAGGGTAGCGGCTCGATGATGATCCCGACCGAAGGCAGCCACCTGGCCCCGAAACCATCCGTCCAATCGAGCCGTGCCCCCGCAGAGATTTGCAGTCGTTCAGAGAAGAGCTTCAGCGTATCGCGCAGCGCAGCCCCCACGCGCGGACGCTCCCGCCCTGGCTGATTGCTCGCGCGCAAGATGTCATGCGCGGCGTCGACACGAAACTCGATTCGATTGTCCTGGCCAAGCGGCGTGGCCCCATGCTTGAGCCCGAGTTGAAAGCCGGGTGTCGACAATTCTGTATCGATATCCCTGGGCCCCGGAGTAAACCTCAAGGGATCTCGGTAGTTCAACGACTCGTAGCGGTGATAGATCATCAGCTGGACATCTTCGAAGAAGCCGTCCTGATCGGATCGCTCCCAGCGAAGCTGCGCGAGATTGCTCAGATCGCGACTCCGTGCGACCGTTGACTGGCCGGCCGTAACGCCGTTGCTCGAATCGACGCCGGGCTCACCGCCCGAAGAATACGCGCCGTAATTCGAGAAGCGCAGTGATCCGCCCAGAAGTGGCGTACTCAAAGCCAAGGTTCCGGCATGCTGCTCACGGTCGTTGTTGACGCGTGTCGCGCGATCGGGCTCGAAGCTGGACGGAATTCCGTCGATCACGATCACCGGGCGAGCAAATTCGAAATCGCCCTCAGTCCTGAATCCGCAATACCCAACGGTGTAGTTGAAGTTGTCCGTCACGCCGGAATGCAACAGGGATCCCTCGAAAGTCTCGAACGCACCCGCCGTAAAGGTCGCTTTCGTGCCCGGCAAAGCGGCATCGCGGGTCACGACGTTGACCACGCCTCCGATCGCCCCACCGCCCGCCTCGATTGTCCCCGCCCCGCTCGTCACCTCCACCTGCTCGACCACGGGAAGGCAGACGCGTGAGAGATTGAGTCCGCCCGTCAGGATGCTATTGGCACGAACGCCATCCAAGGTGACGACGACCTGGGCTGGCGTCGATCCTCGGATGGTCACCTCGGAGCGATCGCCGATACCACCGAAGCGTCGCACGGTGACGCCTTCCGTCTCGGAGAGCAGATCGGTCAAGCTTTTGTTCTCGGCCACGTAATCGTCGACGTAGATCGTGTGGGTCGCCGGTCCCGGAATGCTGGGCAGGGCGCCTGGGCGAAAGCCATACACGATCATTTCCTCGACCTCCGATTCAGGGTCTTCACTTTCGAGCGAACCCGCGTCGGCCGTCGCGCCGATCGCGGCCACTGCAAAAAGGGTCGCGAATAGCACAGCGCCGATCGAGGCGATCAGCGTCCGGAATCGCACAATCTCTGCCGACCGCGTGCGCGCGTCACACCGACCAGAACGACGACTCCAGACGCGAGGAGCAGACCAAGCTCAGGCTCGGGCACCGTGTGTAAGACGCCTACTGCCTCAGCATCGAAGCCGCCGGCCGCAAAAGCCGTCGCATAAGGGTCGTAGATCGGCTGCCCCAATTGATCGAGGGTCGATCCGTCTCCGATCACATCCACGATCCGCACGAAGCGAATGTCCGTCAGCTCGACCGTCGCATCCTGAACCAGTGGGTCATCGACCAGATCACGCAGATCGAATCCGGTTCCTACACCGATCATCTGATCGCCAGCCAAATTGTGATAGTCGTCGGGATCGACGACGCCAAAACCTGAAACCGGCGTCGCCCGCAAGCTGATCGCCGGAAAGCGAGCGAAGTCGAGTCCGTCGGTCGAAACCTCGACGAAGGCGAATTCCCCGAAAAAGAAGCCGGATCCCTGATCGAAGAAACCGTTCTCGAAGACGGCGAAATCGTTTCCGACTCCGTCCGCGATTCCGGCACCAAAATAGAGCGTGATGAAGCCGCCGTCCCCCAGCGAGAAGACGTCGCTCGACCCCACCGTGCCCCCGGTCAGCGACGGGCCGAGCACGAGTTCTGGCAACCCGAAACTCGCGATGCCCAGCCCGGGCTGTGCGATGTCGACGGGCCCTGCCGCGGATTCATCGACCGAAGTCGCCCAGGCCGTCATCTCCCCGGGCAGATGCCCGAGATGGTTGAGCGGACCGGCCATGGTTTCCTGCGCCACCGCAATCAGCCCGGCAAAGAACACAACGAAGACGGTAAAGGCCCTCGCAAGCAGGGCAGAGATCGAAAATGCTTCGAATCGCATAGGATTTCCTCTGGACAGATCGAGGGTCCGGGTGCCTCGGAGCGACGGGTCACTCGCGTCGCCGATCGCACCCGGACCGAATCGTTTTTCAGCCAAACTCGACTAATGCCGAGCCACCTGATTCGATTGGCGCCGAGAGGCCAGGGCCATCAGTCCCAGACCGACCAACAAGGCCATCCCCGGCTCAGGGACTGCAACGAGATTGTCGATCGCGAAATAGGTCGGCGTATTGATTCCGAAGCCACCAACGTCGCTCGACTCGAACGCAAAGCGAAGCTCGCGAACGCTGCCCAGTGCGGTCAGGTCCAGAAAGGTCCACCGGTCGAGAATGAAGTCGAGGGAGTCGTCCGCGAACCGGTAGTCCGCGAGCATCAATTCGACGAAGCCCGTTGAAGCGCCGAGATCATCGATGCCTTCTACGAGCAAGCGAAAGAAATCAGGGTCCGTACCGCTGGCACCACCGAATTGTTTGGCGAAAGAATCACCGTTGCGCATAGACAAGGCTGCGTAGGTCGTATTCGTGAACTCCGCACCGAGTACCGTCTGGTCTGTCGGGAATACGATCGATGAGTTCCCGAATGCGATGCCAAAGCCCGCGGATCCGCTGGCCCCCGCGCCGGTGATATTGCTGTATTGGTTCCCGAAGCCCGGCGTCGTCGAGTCCATGGCCGTCGAGGCCGAGAATCCGGAGAACGAACCGTCGTTCAGGAAAGTGATCCCACCGCTCTCGAAGGAACCGCCCGAGGTTGGAGGATCCAGAAATTCCCCTGGCGCCGCGGTCGCGAGACCGAGATCGTCAAAAGTCGCAGTCAACGCCCCCGCCGGCCCGGCCAGTGCAAAGAAGCACCCCGCCAGAACCAGCGCGCAAATCGACCTGAGCTGATTGGAAATGGATTGCAGCGTATTCAACATGATCTTTCCTCCGGGCTTTGAAAATCAAAGCCCCATTGGCCGAACCACGTCGGCCGGTCGAAGACGGCTTGCCGCGACGACTCGAGGAAATTCACGCGAAGGACGAGAATGCTGCAGGCGAGATCAAAGGGAATGTTCAGAGGCGTCTACACTCGAGACACGGCGCCATCCAATCGAAGCGCGACTACCGCTCCCATCGATCGCGCACGACCCGCTCGCCAACAAACAACGTCGACGAGGGGACCGCGATCCGGTCTCCAGCGTCGAGTTCGGCAATCATCGTCGGACGTCGTCGGACGACGTTGTCTAACGTTGTCTAACGTTGTCTAACGTTGTCTAACATTGTCGAACATT
>CAZMFM010000003.1:23730-109936 GCA_964565565.1 uncultured Spirochaetaceae bacterium
ACGTTGTCTAACGTTGTCTAACGTTGTCTAACGTTGTCTAACATTGTCGAACATTGTCGAACATTGTCTGTTGCTACGCCTGGCCAGCTCTACCTGATTCGCTTGAATCGAGCCGACGAGACGCGGCGGGGTGCCGAGTTTCGAGACTTCCGTCACGCCCTACGCTCCCTGCTTCCGAGAGACGTAGCGCCGTTAGAGGGTCGGTCTTCTGGCTCCCGGATCAATCGAAACGACGCGCCTTCCCAACCCGAATGGGCCAGTGGCTCGCAACAAAGCGTGCGTCGTTCGTCCCCGGTTACAGCGACGGGCTCGCGCCGGATTTACACCGGCTTCCCGTAAACCAAACGCTGACGTTCGGCTTGCCCCACGATTCTCACCTATTTGGCGCTGAATCAAAGGACACCCTCCACCGTCGGTGGTCGATCCTGATTTAGCCCAGCGCCCAGACCGGTGCAAGCACATCGTCGCGCCGTCGCTTCAGGCTCGCGCTTCCGGGGCCAGGAGCCCGCCCGCATGAAAACAAACCAGCCCGGCTGCGACGGCCACATTCAGGGATTCCAGTGGACCGGCCATTGGAATCGCCACTCGCTCGTCGACCAGGCCTCCGACGGCTTCGGACAATCCCTTCGATTCGCTCCCCAGCACGAACACTTCACGATGGGACGGCGGCTTCGCGAAGAGAGACCTGCGTGCACCGGCCTCGAGTGCCAGACAGTGAAAGCCTGCGGCTTGCAACATCGACAGCCCGGCGACGAGCGAATCACAGCGGAGGATTGGACACTCGAAGACCGAACCCGCGGCCGCGCGCACCACAAGTCCGTTGACCCAGGGTTGACCGACCATGGGCCAGAGCATTCCGGATAGCCCTGCCCCAACCACCGAGCGCACGACCATGCCCACATTCTGTGAATTCGTGACACCGTCGAGGGCAATGATCCGTGCGGGATTGCGCGCGTTCTGGCCCTTGGTGTTTTCGATGAACGCTTCGACCTCGATCACACGAAGCAAACGCACTCTGGCCGCAACACCCTGATCGTGACGGGGCGCTCCCGTATAGCGACTCATCTCCTCACGGGAGATTTCCTCGAGCGCAACACCCGCCAACCTGGCTTCGTGTTTCAAGGCTCGGAATTCCCGGGCCGGGCTCCCGGTAACGATGCGAATCTCGGAAACCTCGCCGCCCGCCGAGCGCAATGCCTCACGAACCGGATGGTGCCCGAAAATGGTGATGAGGGTGTCACCCCGACCCGCGTCGCGTCGCGTCATGGCCCAAGCATGAGCGATCCGAGTGAGAACTTCATCCCGAATGAGATAAATTCAACCCGCGACCAGTCACGCAACCGTCGCGACGCTTCGGTCCAAGTGCTCGACGCATTCGGCGATCATCAGTCAACGCTTGGAAGATAGACGCGAAAGGTCGAGCCCTCGTCCGGACGGCTCTCGATTGCGATGGCCCCTTCACTCTGGCGAACGATTCCGTAGGCCATCGCCAATCCGAGCCCGGTCCCGTGACCGACCTCCTTGGTCGTGTAGAAGGGCTCGAAGACCCGACTCTGCACTTCGTCCGTCATGCCGTGGCCGGAATCCTCGACACTCAAGACCACATACTCACGCTGCTCGTCGAGACTGTGGGTCCTGGCTTCCGCCGCCGAAACCGGACGCCGACAAGTGTGCATTTGAATCGACCCACCCTCCGGCATGGCGTCTCGTGCATTCACGAGCAGATTCACGAGAACCTGTTGGATCTGGACTCGATCGACGGCGAAGCAACCCACGTCGGGCATGACGCGAGATTCGAAGTCGATCGAAGACGGAAGCAGCGGCCTGACGAGACCCTCGACCCCTTCGACGAGGCCCACCACATCCACTTGGGCGACTTCGGCGGGGCTGCGTCGCGAAAAGGCGAGGAGCGAGCGCGTGAGCTGAGCGCAATGGTCCGCAGAGCGCTCGAAGTCATCGATCGCGCTGATCACCTCGGGATCGGCGTCGACTTCCTGCCGAACGAATCGGGCATTGCCTAGCATCACGGCAAGGTGGTTATTGAAGTCATGCGCTATTCCGCCCGCCAGCGTCCCTAGCGCCTCCATCTTTTGCGACTGGACAAGTTGCGATTGGCTATGCCGCAATTGCTCCGCGGCCCGCCGCCGACACAGTGCAGAGAAGAAGATTTCGCCGACCATGCGAAGCAGCATGATCGTTTCCTCCGGCCAATTGATCTCTCGTGCAAAGCTCTCAAAGCCGAGAAAGCCAACGAATTCTCCGCGCGACATGATCGGAATCCCGAGGATCGATCGCACGCCCCGATCGAGCATGTCCTTTCGCTCGCTCTCTGCCTGATCCGGCAAAGCATCGACGTCCGTGACCTGATAGACCTGCCCTCTTCTGATCAGATCCGTCGAATAGGGGAATTGATCGACCGAATCCTTCGCCTCGATTGACTGGCCGCCTAGCGCCCGGTCCTTCCACCACTCGTAGAACTCGGTCTTGTTCTTTCCGGCCGAGAACGAGTACATCCAGCTGTGTTCGGCCTCGGCGAGTTCCGCGATCCTGGCCAGCCCGCTTTCGATCCCCGCCTGGATCGCATCGATCTCGATGTCGATGAAGAGACGCGATAGCTCCGCAACCCGTGCCTCCAGAGATATATGTCGTTCGAGTGAGCGTCGCGCGTTCTCTCGCTCCGTCACATCGCGAGTCGAAACGACAACGCGGGGATGGCCATCTTCGCTGAGATACTCCCGGGCTGTAGCCTCGAGATGGAGCGTCGTACCGAGAAAACTCTGCGCTCGGTAGACCAACGTTCCCTGGCGGCGCGAGCGCGCGCCCGGACGCAGCAACTGGGACACCCGACGACGATCGTCGACATGAACGGACTCGACCGGGTCCGAACCCAGGAGCTGATCGAGGGACCCACCGAAGAGCTCCGCATAACTCGGACTGGCGTACAAGATCCGCCCGTCCTCATCGACCTCACAGATACCGTCGCGCATATTGTCGACGAGCGCGCGATAGCGGCCTTCCTCGCCGAGCCCACGATTGCGAAAGGTAATCTCGAGTGCTGCACCATCGGCCGCGTTCGTGTCGAGGGGCGTGACGTCGAGTTCGAGCCATCGAAGTCCACCCGCGAGATCGAAGGAAGCGACGATGATTGCGCTGCGCTGCGCCTCGACGACGGCACGGAGTGTCTCGACGATGGCCGGCATCTCCGAAGGCGCCAGAAGCTCGGGGAAGAATTTCCCGATCAGTGACGCACTCGAAAAGCCCAGTGAGCTCGATCCGCTGCTCGCATATGTCGTACAGACCAGGGCAGAATCCAGACGAATCTGCACCGACGAATCAGCCTCGCGATCGCGTTCCTCGCTCACAGGAAACTCAGACCCGCCAGACGAAACGCAGGCGTCCGTCGAATCGTTTCGGGTTCATGCGAAGGCAGACGATGTCATTGAGAATCGGCGGAAAGCGAGCCTCGACGGCCAGCGTTTTCTTCAGGACTTCGGCGAGGTCTCGGGTGAGTTCGCAAAGTGGACGTCGGGAGTCGAGGACGTCTTCATCCCAAAGGACCAGCGCAAGATCAAAGGACGGTGCGACGCCGAGAATTCCCCGGTAGACATCACGGTCAAAGGCGTCAAAACGATTCGGCCTCGTCAACTCGATCAAGCTCGACAATGATCGCAACAAGAGCGGGTAGGCGCTCTCCCCTTCCCGCGACTGGGTAAAGCCCAGGATTGGAAAGGGCCGTGCTTCACAAGTCACGGCGGCGTAGTCGATCGCGCCCGACTCCGTATCGTCCGAGAAGACGACCGTGGTCGCCAGACAGGTGAACGAAGCGCGATCCCCTTGAACGAAAAGCTCTCGCGAGGGGTAGAAGAAGGCTTTGCTGGACGCCTCCTGACTGGGCAGGATTGTGACGCGATCAGCTGTTTTTTCGGCTTCCCGGATCTGCTCGACACTTTGGATGAGATCGTCGATGACGATTTCGGGCGACTGCAAAAGGTCGACGCACTCTGCCATCTGTGTTTCCAGGGGCAGCCCTCGAGCGCGCAACTCAAGTGCACGCAGCGCGGTCGATTCGCATTGATTTTCGGCAGCCGACATCAGGCCAGGATCCTTCGAGATTCTGCCCCAGACATCGGCCGATCCTGCTCCGGGGCTGAGCCCTGCGAACGGAGTTGCGTATCAATGAGGCCGATCCAGCAAAAAACGTTGCAGATCGGCTCAGATCACCGCAGATCGACAGTGAATCAGGGCCAGCCCGAGAGCCTGTTCCGCTAGCGCGGGGCTAGATCGCGCACGGACTGGCGCAAGTCCTCCGTGTGCAGGATCGCCAGGACGGGTGTATCGACTCCAGCTTCCCGGTAGCGCTCGATATGTTCCCGACACTCGTCCGGAGACCCATGAATCACCAGATCGTCGACGACCTCGTCGGGAATGGCGGCCAGCGCCGCTTTGCGATCGCCCGACTTCCAGTGGGACCAGAGCCCTTCCAATTGTTCGGAACGACCGAGCCACTCATGGAACGCCGCGTAGACGGGAACGGTCAGATAGGCGGCGATTGCACGCCGGGCAATCCCGCGCGCCACAACCCGATCCGCAATCGGGATCACAAAGAGCCGCGCCACGATTTCCTTGCCCTCGCCGCCGGCGTGGACATGGGGCGTCACGGTCTTCACATCGTTCGCAGAAAGCCAATTCAGGATCGCGCCATCCCCGATCCGCCCGGCCAGTTTCAGCATTCCCTGACGGAGGGCGGCGATGAGAATTGGCGGCTGTTTCTCGAGGGGTGACATCTGGAGCCGATAGCCCTTGACTGAAAAGGACTCGTATTCTTCGTCTACCTTCTCCCCGGACAATGCCTTGCGAAGAAAATCGACCGAATCGCGCACACGCGCGTAGGGCTTCTCGAATGGAATTCCATTCCAGCGTTCCACGATCACGTCCGACGACGTACCGATCCCCATCACGAAGCGTCCGGGCGCTGCCTCGGCCAGACTCGCCACGCTCATCGCGAGCAGAGCCGGCCCGCGCGTATAGGCGGGAATGATCGCGACCCCCAACCGAACTTCGGGGGCCCACGCCGAGATCAGCGCAAGCGGCGTAAAACCATCCTGCCCACCGGCCTCCGAAGACCACATATCCGTATAACCAAGATCCACCATCTCGCGAATCCAATCGCGGTGCTCAGAGAGCCGGACACCTGCCATCGGAACCGTCATGCCCATTCGATTCATCTTCTAGCCCTTCTCTTCGTTCGACTTCGATTGATTCTTCTGCTTTTCGTTCGCGCTCTTGTTCGCACCCGGCTGCTTGTTCGACTTGTTCTTGTTCTTGTTCTTGGCCTTCCCGGGATTCGCTTTCCCGCTTCCGCCCCCCGCCCCCGCCTGCTTCGCGACCTTTGCCCAGGTATCACGCAAGGTCGCCGTTCGATTCAGCACGAGTCGATCGGTCCGGCTATCGGGGTCGATCGAGAAATAGCCGACCCGTTCGAGTTGGAGCCGGTCACCGGGGTCAGCCTCCGCAATCGCGGGCTCCAGCCGACAGTCGGCCAGCACCTCGAGCGAGTCAGGATTGATGCTGGCTTCGAGCCCACCTTCTCCGCCAACGTCCGGTTCGGGCTCGCTAAAGAGCGGCGAATAAAGTCGGATCTCGGCGGGGACGGCATGTCGTACCGACACCCAATGAAGGGTGCCCTTGACCTTCCGCCCATCCGGCGCGTCGCCGCCTCGGGTGGCGGGATCATACGTGCATCGCAATTCGACGACTTCACCGGAATCGTTCTTTATGACTTCCTGGCAAGTGATGAAATAGGCATACCGCAGGCGCACTTCTCGTCCGGGTGCGAGCCGGAAAAACTTCTTCGGTGGCTCTTCGAGAAAATCATCCTGTTCGATATAGAGCTCTCGCGAGAAGGGAACCGAGCGTGATCCGGCTGCGGGATCCTCCGGGTTGTTGACGGCGTCCAGGAACTCTTCTTCGCCCTCCGGATAGTTTTCGATCACGACCTTGAGCGGCCTCTGGACGCCCATCCGCCGTGGCGCTTCCCGGTTGAGCACGGTCCGAACGTGAAATTCGAGATTGGCGAGATCGATCAGGTTGTCTCGCTTGGCGATGCCCACCGCTTCGCAAAAATCGCGAATCGCCTGGGGCGGATACCCGCGCCTGCGCATCGCGGCAATCGTCGGCATTCGTGGATCATCCCAACTTCGGACGTGCCCCTCTTCCACGACGCGTCTGAGCAATCGCTTGCTCGTCACCATGTGGCCAACATTGAGACGGGCGAACTCGATCTGCCTGGGGCGACTGGGCGTCTCCAATTGATCGAGAATCCAATCGTATAACGGACGGTGATCGAGAAATTCCAAGGTGCATAGCGAATGGGTGATCGACTCGAGCGCATCGGAAAGACAATGCGCGAAGTCGTACATCGGATAGATGCACCAGGCGTCTCCGGTCCGGTGGTGGGTCGCTTTCTGAATCCGGTAGAGGATGGGATCGCGCATCGCGACAACGGTCGAGGCCATATCGATCTTCGCACGCAGGACACGGCTGCCGTCCTCGAATTCGCCGCCCTTCATGCGCGAAAAGAGATCGAGATTCTCTTCGACACTTCGATTCCGGAAGGGGCTCTCGCTTCCGGGCTCTGACAAAGAGCCCTGATTGGCGCGGATCTCGTCGGCACTTTGATCATCGATGAAGGCCTTGCCCTGCCCGATCAGATCAACTGCGAAGTCATAGAGTTGTTCGAAATAATCCGACGTGAAATAACAACTCTCCTTCCAGTCAAATCCCAGCCAACGCACATCCGCCTGGATACCCTCGACGTATTCCGTTTCCTCAGTGCTTGGATTCGTATCGTCGAAACGCAGATGACAGCGACTGCCGGGATTCTCGTCGGCGATTCCAAAGTTCAAACAGATCGCCTTGGCGTGGCCGAGATGCAAATAGCCATTCGGCTCGGGCGGGAACCGCGTGATGATTTGCTTGTGCTTTCCCGAGGCCAGATCTTCGGCAATGATCGTCCGAATAAAATCGAGTCCCCCGGTTTTGACTTCTTCCGACACCCACTCTCCCCTTGATCGTCTTGCGTTCATCTCGTGCGAATCGGATCGAGGCAGCGCAAACATCCGCCATCGCCCCAGCTTGGCCGTGAGTCTCGCATGCGACGGCGCGTCGTCAAAGTCCCGCTCGCGGAAATCTGGGCGCGGGACCCCGATCGCGCATCGAGTCGAAGCGGGAACGGGGACCGACCCGCCGCCATGGGCTGCTATGCTCGCGGCCACTTTTCAGGAGCCCTGGCTCATGCGTTTTCTCAAAGATGCCCAGATCGAGTCGATTCGCGAACGATTTGGTACACCCGTTTTCGTCTATGACCAGCGGGAACTCGAGCGGGCCGCCGATCGCGTATTGGCCTTCCCCGCGCCGTGCCGACTGGTCGGACGCTTCGCCATGAAGTCCTTGCCGAACGCCGCCGTCCTCCAGACCTTCAATGCCAAGGGCCTCCATATCGATGCCAGCAGCGGATTCGAGGCGGAGCGCGCGATGCTCGCCGGCGTCCCGCCCTCACATATCCAGGTGACAGCCCAGGAGATGCCCCAGGACCTCAAGGGATTGATCCAACGCGGCGTGCTCTTCAATGCCTGCTCGCTCCACCAGTTGCGACAATTCGGCCTGCTCTTTCCGGGCGCCGAGCTCTCGGTTCGCGTCAACCCAGGCGCGGGCGCCGGGCACAACAACCGGACCAATACCGGGGGCGTCGCTTCGTCTTTTGGCATCTGGCATGAGAAGTTGGATGAGGCCTTCGCCATCGCGAGGGAATTCGACCTTCGCTTGACGGGCCTGCACACCCATATCGGCTCCGGCGGAGATCCCGAGATCTGGAAACGGTGTGCCGGCCTCATCCTGGACATTGCCGGCCGCTTCCCCGACCTGCGTAGGCTGTCGCTCGGCGGCGGCTTCAAGGTCGCTCGGATGGAGGGGGAGACCGGCGCGAACCTCGAAGAGATCGGTCATGCAATCAGCCCGTTGATCGCCGACTTCATCTCGGGCCTCGCGCACAAATCGAGTCCAGAGGCCGACCCAGATCGAGCCGTCGATCGTAGCTTCCAACTCGAGATTGAACCGGGCAGTTTCCTGGTCGTCCATGCCGGTGCGATCCTGTCCAGGATCATCGACATCGTGGACACCGGCCCGGACGGCTACTCGTTCCTGAAGATCGATTCCGGCATGACCGAGCTATTGCGCCCCGCCATGTACGGTGCCCAACACCCGCTCTCCGTCGTCGCGCACGGCCGTGAGACGAGTGCGGAATTCGCTGAATACATTGTCGCCGGACACTGTTGCGAATCCAGCGACATCCTCACGCCGGCGCCCGGCGACCCGGAAGCGCTCGCACCGCGGCGCATGGCCGTCGCATCGATCGGGGACACCCTCGTCATCGACGGAACTGGCGCATACGCAGCGGGAATGGCGGCCAAGAACTACAACTCGTTTCCAGAAGCCGCCGAGGTCCTGATCGATTCCGAAGGCGAGCCCCAGCTGATTCGTCGCCGGCAGACCCTCGATCAATCGATTCAGAACGAAGTCGCCAAGCCCGACTAACGACGCTTCGGCTTTTGTCGGAATCCCTTGCGACCCGCCATGCCCTGGGCGGCGCGCATCTGCGCAGGGGGCTTTTCGAGCTGAAGACCGAACCAACCAATCCCGAATCGCTTCATCGCTAGTTTCTTGCCGTTCTGAAGACGCGACAAATTTTCAGTGGTCGACTCGTTGCTCTTTTCGATCTTCTGACATTCCAACAATTTGTTGATCGCGGCTTCGCGATCTCCATCCTTCAGGAACATCCAGGCAAGCACGTGGTAGGGCAGGATCTGCTTCTTGTTCGCACGAATTGCCACGTCCAGGATCTGACGCGCCTCGTCCTTCCGCCCCCGTCGATACTCGAGTGCTGCGTAGGTCAGCTGCGCTTCGATCGCGCGAATGCCCGACTTGGCCAGATGCGTGGCCGCCCTGCCCTCATCACCCGAGGCGTAAGCCAGCATGCCGATTTGAGCATGGATCTGTCCCTTGAGAAGGACCTGCCACTTCGAGAGCCCGAGCATCGACTCGAGCTGACCGATCGCCAACTGCGTCTGGCCCGCTTGGATCTGCTTCTGGATGGCCATGAATTGCGGTTCGACTCGGCGCGCCATAAAGCGCGAAATGAGCACGAAGGCGAGCAGCGAAATCAGGATCGAGAGGACGATCCCCATCTGCCAGGTCTTCCAGAGCGCCAGCGCCGTCCAGACGCCCCCGGTCGTCGCGCCAATCAAAATCGCGATTAGAATCGTATACATCCGGTCGGTGGGTCCCACTCAAATGGCGCAGCGTTGCGCGGAGGGCGCAGCTTAGCAGCCGCAGAAGCCGCGGGCAGAGGCAATGGGAGAGACACCGAAAGCGAAAACGCCGCCGTCCAACAAGCTGGACGACGGCGCATATCCCTACCGGGCGGGCGAACGCGAATCCTAGAATTTGTATCCAAGCCCGACGGTCGTGCGTGTCGTCGTCGAGTTGATCTGATCGGGAACATCCGAAACGAACTGAATCAAGAATCCAGTTCGGAAGGACCACGCTTCCGAGAAGGGTACGGCGACGAGGATTTCGCTCGTCAGGATATAGGCATTCGGCTTGTTGGCGGGCACCGCAGCCGATCCCGTATGACTGTATTCGAGTTTGTCATCGAAGAATCTGTTCTTGTACTCGAAGCCCAAAACGACATCGGCCAGATTCGATTGGTCCTTCCTCCCGCGATCGGGATCTCCGGGTTCCGTGTCGGTATCGAAGATCTCGTAGCGGTAACCGAGCCCGGCAACCAGATCGAAGAAGTCCGTTCCCTCGTCGTCACTACGCCAGAATCGATAGCCCGGACCCGTCGCGGCGCGCGCACGCACATCGAGATCCTGCGTGCTGTCTCTCGACACGCTGCTGCCGGTCTCCCAGAAAAATCGATCATGGATGATGTGCTTCCAGTTTCCGGAAAGTGTTTGTGAGTCCTGGATCGTGTCGTTCTTGTCATTTCCTTTCTCTTTGCTGGTGCCGTACACTGCCGTAAGCCGAATACCCAGCTCGTTTTCCTTCGACTTACGGTCACCCTTTGCATCGAAGGCGCCCGAAAACGTGTCGATCGTGCCCGTCTGATTGGTGATCGCAAGGCTCAGGTCACCCACCCAAACCGGCTCTTCATCGGCGGCCAATGTGTTGGTCGCAAAAAACGCCACCAAGAGCGATGCGCCGATCGCAAGCCGTCTCGTCGGCCCGACCATCAACGAACCAATCCCCTTCATAATCTGTCTCCCGTTGCCGCGCGCTCTGCGCGCGGCGTCAATCTTGATCAATTTCGAATCGTTCGGTGATCGCCGCTGACCCGGCCGGGCCAGCAGCCTGTAACCACTGCGCTATGCCGACTTCGACGGAAACTCGAGCACATGAATGTCGCGCTGAGGAAAGGGAATGCTGCAACCACCGGCTTCCAACTCTTCCTTGAGTTGACGCGTCAGATCCCAACGAAGGCCCCAATAGTCTTCCTTCTTGCACCACGGGCGCACGACGAGATTGACGGAGGAATCGCCCAATTCCGCAACCGCCACGGTCGGCGCAGGGTCCTTCAGCGTTCGTTCATCGGCCGTGATCACGCGTTCGATGATCGAAACGGCGGTTCCGATATTGTCGCCGTACCCGATTCCCATGGTGAGATCGATTCGGCGTGTCGCGTTGAAGGAGTAGTTCTTGACCGTATCCCCGTAGACCTGCGCATTCGGGATCGTGATCCGGACATTGTCTCCGGTGTTGAGCAGCGTGCTGAAGATCGAGATCTCGGCCACGGTTCCCGCTTGCCCTGCGACTTCAACAAAATCGCCGACGCGAATCGGTCGAAAGATCAGCAACATGACGCCGGCAGCGAAATTCGAGAGCGTGCCTTGCAGTGCCAATCCGACAGCCAGACCGGCGGCACCAAAGACGGCGATCAAGGACGTCGTCTCGATCCCGAAGAGGTTCAGCACCGCGATCAGAACGACCGCAAGCACGACGTAGTACGCCATGCTGGCAAAGAAGGGTATCAAAGAAGCGTCCGTACCCGCGCGGGTCAGACCCTTGGTGATACTACTGCGAATCCAACCAGCCACGATGCGGCCAACAATCAAGAGCGCGATCGCGCCGACAACACTGATTCCCCAGGTCGAGAGCAGATCAATCGCAGTATTCATCGCGCCCTGCATCCCCTCACTCATCGCATCCGTATCCATTTTTCGCTCCTCAATAGCGAAGGGTCCCAGATGCCCTCCGACGTCGTTCCAGACATTAATGCAGGGCAGGACCATAACCGTCACATCCGGCTCTGACACGCCAATTTTTCACCTGCGACGTGGTTCATTCTGTTGCGCTGATCGAGATTGCGTATCGTGGACGAACGGCCCCAGGCTAGACGGCGGCGGCGGCTTCGTGGGATACAAAGAGGGAGCCGCCTAGCTTCATCGGGAAACTGGCCGTGGCTGCTAGAGTTTGCTTCATATCGACGCGGCCCTCGGTCGAAAGCAATCCGAGGCGAAAACGTACCAGGCGGATCAGGCCGCCAGAGCAAAGGGCGCATGAGCGAGCCAAACGAAAACCCAGCAGAGGCCGATTTGGCGACGCGACGAGAATTCGCCGAGGTCGAGCATATCGCCATCGTCGCCGCGGACACGCCCGTGGCACGCGAAGCCCGAAAGGAACTCCAGGATCAATATCCATCAAAGCCTCCGGCGGACGCGGACGTCATCGTCGCGCTCGGTGGTGATGGATTCATGCTCCAGACGATCCACGAGTTCATCGCACACGCGAAGCCGGTCTTCGGGATGAACCGGGGCTCGGTCGGGTTCATGATGAATCCCTATTCGACTCGCGATCTGCTCCAGCGCATTCGCGCCGCCGAAGTGGCGCGGCTGAACCCACTCCGCATGGTCGCTCATCTCGCCAATCAAAAACGCGTCGAGCTGCCAGCCATGAATGAGGTCTCGATGCTTCGCCAGACCCGCCAGGCGGCCAAGCTCCGGGTTCAGGTCGATGGCATCACGCGACTCGAAGAAATGATCTGCGACGGCGTACTCGTCGCGACCCCGGCCGGCAGCACCGCTTACAATCTTTCCGCCCACGGCCCGATCCTCCCCCTGGATGCCGGGGTCCTGGCGCTTACGCCAATCAGTGTCTTTCGGCCGCGGCGCTGGCGCGGTGCGTTGATTCCGCGAACGGCGAAGGTCCGAATCGAAGTACTGGAGCCCGAGAAACGCCCGGTCAGTGCGGTCGCAGACTCAACGGAAGTGCGTGACGTCGTCGAGGTCGAGATTGCCGAAGACCCGAGCGTGACAATCGAGGTTCTCTTCGAAGCCGGGCAGAGCCTCTACGAACGAAACCTGGCCGAACAGTTCAGCCTCTGATGAGCGAATTCCTGTCCGCCGCCTATCCCTGGATCAAGGCGCTTCATCTCATCGCAGTGATCTCCTGGATGGCAGGATTGCTCTACCTGCCCAGACTCTTCGTCAACCATTGCGATACCGAACCGGGCGGCGCGACGTCCGAAGTCTTCAAGGGCATGGAAGAGCGACTCGCGCGAATCATCATGGGCCCTGCGATGATCGCGACGTTGATTTTTGGCGCGACCCTGCTCGCGATCCCGGGAACGCCCGGCTACCTGCCCACGGCAGGCGCCTGGCTCTGGCTGAAGCTCGCTCTGGTCGCAGGGCTGCTCGGTGCCCATTTCGCGATGATGGGCTGGAAGAACGATTTCGCTGCCGACCGCAATACCCGCCCCCAGCGCTTCTACCGAATCACGAATGAGATCCCAACGCTGCTGATGATCGGTATCGTCGTCTGCGTCGTCGTCAAACCCTTCTAAGCGACTATTTTCAAACCCACGCCAGCGACTTCCAACCGCTCAGGGCAATTCGCGGCGCTGAGCAGTCGTCGCTTCGGGCCGTTTCGCTTCCGGGTCGATTCAGTTCGGGCTAGCCTCCCGCTCTAGCCAATACGCCGGCGCCGGCGCCAAGCGGCTTCGATTGGCGCCTTTGATAGGCGATTTCGATAAGCGACAACGAATCGAGGAGTTCAGCGAGCAGCATGAAGATCAAGGTCCTCGGTTCCGGTGCAGGCGGTGGATTTCCGCAGTGGAATTGCAATTGCCCGAATTGCGCTGGCCTGCGCGCGGGAACGATCCAGGCGAAAGCGCGCACGCAATCTTCCCTGGCCGTCTCCGACGGAGGTGCCAACTGGCTGCTCGTCAATGCCTCACCGGACCTGCGTGCCCAGCTCGAGTGCAGCCCCGCACTCCAACCCGCCCGCTCCGTTCGCGATACAGCCATCGTTGCGGTCCTGATCGTCGACGCCCAGATCGACCACTCGACGGGCCTGATGACGCTGCGCGAACACACACAACGGCTTCCCGTCTATTGCACACCGAGCGTGCATAGCGATCTAACCAGCGGCTATCCGCTCCTCGAGGTCCTCGAACACTATTGTGGCGTTGACTGGCGACCGGTCGACGCGATTGGAGGCGTGCCCTTCGGCATACCCGGAATCCCCGGCCTAACGATGCATCCAATTCCCTTGCCGAGCGAGGCGCCCCCCTACTCGCCGCGACGCCACAATCCGGCCCCCGACGACACGATCGGCGTCGTCTTCGTCGACGAAGCGAGCGGTCGACGCTGTCTCTACGCGCCGGGGCTAGGCGAATGGACGGACGCATTGATCAAGGAGGCCGAGCGCGCAGATTGTCTATTGATTGACGGCACACTCTGGAATGACCACGAACTCTCGGACCGGGGCGCCGCCGACAAGACGGGCCGGGAGATGGGGCATCTCGCGCAGAGCGGTGCGGACGGTATGCTGGCCAAGCTATCCCCCCTGCCCGGCCGAAAGCTCCTGATCCACATCAACAACACCAATCCAATCCTCGATGAAGCATCACCCGAGCATGCTCGCGTGACCGCGATGGGAATCGAGCTCGCCTACGACGGAATGGAGATCGACCTCGAATGACAGCGCCCGAAACGCCCGCGGAATCGCCAACGAAGAGCGCTCGGCCCGGGCAGCCCCGCGAAGACTTCGAGTCACGCCTACGCGCCCTGGAGCGCTACTACCATATCCATCATCCCTTTCATCTCTCGATGAACGAAGGCGGACTCGACCGCGACGCCGTCCGCGGCTGGGTCGCCAACCGCTTCTACTATCAAATCCAGATTCCGCGCAAAGACGCGGCGATCCTGGCGAATTGCCCCGACCGGGAAGTCCGACGAAAATGGGTCCAGCGCATCCTCGACCACGATGGAGCGCGGGGTGATGAGGGCGGCATCGAGGCCTGGCTGCGGCTGGCCGAGTCCGTGGGCCTTGCACGCGAAGAAGTCCTCGACCTTCGACACGTCCTGCCCGGGGTTCGCTTCGCCGTCGACGCCTACCTGCGTTTTGCGCAGACGGCGCCCTGGCAAGAAGCGGCCGCCTCTTCCTTGACCGAACTCTTCGCCCCCACGATTCATCAGAAGCGACTCGAAAACTGGCCGACCCTCTATCCCTGGATCGACGAAGGCGGGTATGACTATTTTCGACGCCGCCTGACCGAAGTCCGACGCGATGTCGATCACGGCCTCACGCTGACCCTCGACCTCTTCACGACCGCCGAAGCACAAGATCGCGTCGTGGAGATCCTTCATTTCAAGCTCGATGTGCTCTGGTCTATGCTCGACGCAATGTGGATGGCCTATGTCGAGGGGCGGCCGCCCTATGCTCACCTAACGGACGCGCGATAGATTCCCTTCCCGCCGAGGCGCTTCGACCGGGCCGGGTCTCCGCTTCACGAATCCCTAGCCCTTCGCGATGACGCTATTCGCGAACTCCTCGATCGCAGCCACCTTCTCATCGAGAGTCGTCGTGTCGTTCGCATAGAGGTCCCGGAAGGCGACGATACAATCGGTCACGCCCTGGTCTTCGAGTTTCTTTACCCCATCGACCGAAAAACCGTCGAGTGAAATAGCGTGGATCTCGAAGGGCAGATGATCGCGCCCGTATTCCTTTCGGAGCACGTTGATCCGAGCGACCAGTCGATCGAGCTCTGCCCCCTCGCCTCCGGCATGCATCCAACCGTCCCCGAGTCGCGCCGCCCGACGCAACGCGACGTCGGCGTGTCCGCCGATCAGGATCGGGATCCGGCGACTCGACGCCGGCGACATCTTGATTCGCTCGAGCTGGAAATGCTTTCCCGAGAAGCCGAAGAATTCGCCGGTCTCTAGACCACGCAAGATCTCGATCATCTCGTTCATGCGCTCGCCCCGGCCCTGCCAGGATTGCTCGCACATCGCGAAATCCTCGGGCCACGGCGAAAGTCCGATCCCGAAGCCGAAGCGATCCTGGGTCATCACAGCCAGCGACATCGCCTGCTTGGCGACGAGAACGGGCTGACGAATCGGAAGCTTGACGACAAAGGTCGTGAAGCGAAGCGTTTCGGTGGCGGCGGCGAGGGTGGCGATCAGTACGAAGGGATCAATGAATGGACGTCCGTCGAGAAATTCACGAGCCCCGTCGGCCGTATAGGGATACCGACTATCCGAGACCTCCGGATAACCGATGCTGTCCGGAATCGTGAACGACGTAAAGCCACTTTGCTCGACGGCCTGCGCTAGAGGCACGTAGTGGCCGGGATCGCACATGGCTTCGGCAAAGGTGAATCGCATCAAGGGTCTCCTGGTTTCGACGAATTCGGACTCTAGCCCGATCGGCCTTTCCAGTTCCAACCCATGGCCGAAGCCGGCCAGTCCACGCCGACTCGACTATGTTGCGCCCGTGAGCAAC
Source organism: uncultured Spirochaetaceae bacterium (assembly GCA_964565565.1). Classification (GTDB taxonomy): domain Bacteria; phylum Myxococcota_A; class UBA9160; order UBA9160; family UBA4427; genus UBA4427. The sequence goes on from CAZMFM010000003.1 coordinate 39,571, forward strand.
AAACGAGACCGAAAGCCCGAAGCCCTTCCCCTCGATCCCGGAGTCTTGCGCGAAGGGGCCGTCTGCGAATTTCATTCCGACCTGGCCGTCACAGCCCAGGGCGGAACCGTCGTCCAGCCCTGGCGAGATCGTTACCTGACCGCGGAAGCAAGCGATCTGCACGTCATTTCGGATGCCCGCGAACTCGCGGACGAAAGTTTCGAACAAGTCCTCGTCCATTTGCAGAAGAGCCGTTCGGCCACCTTCACCGACCTCCAGCAAGCCTGGCGAATCCTCCGTCCCGGCGGCCAACTCCTGCTCACGGGTACCAATTCCCTGGGCATCGTCTCGGCGGTCAAACGCCTCGCGACGCAACTCGAACAAACGCCCATCGTCGTCAGCAATCGTGCGCGGGCACGCGTCGTTCGATTCAAGAAAGGCGACGGACCCGGGCCCGAGGTCGAAGTGACACCGACCTTCCGAGTACGCGTCGAGTCGATCCACAAAGAGTCCTTCGAATTCGACATCGAAACGCAACCCGGCGTCTTCAGCGCAAAGAAACTCGACGCCGGCAGCCAGGCCCTGGTCCAGGCCCTCGCGCGGTTTTCCGGGTACAAGCCACCCAAGCGGATCGTCGATCTCGGATGCGGAACCGGAGTGCTGGGCATCGCGGCCGCCACACTCTGGCCCGAGGCCGAGGTCTTGCTCGTCGACGGAGATCGCCGGGCGATCGAATGCGCGGAGGCCAACGTCGAACGACTCGGGCTGGGAGACCGGTGCCGAGTCGCCTGGTGGGATGCTCGAGAGCAACCGATCGACTCGCGCTTTGACCTCGCCCTGGTCAACCCACCCTTTCACCAGCGCGGGATGGAGGTCGACTTCGGTCCGGCCCTGGCGCTTTTCGACTCCCTGCGAGAATGGATTCGACCCGGCCGTCGCGCGCTGATCGTGGCCAATCGAAAGCTGCCCTACGAGAAGCCACTCGAGGACATCGGGGAAGTCGAGATCCTTCAGACGGCCGGCGGCTATAAGCTCTTGTCACTCAAGAGAAGTGCCCGCTCCTCACGCTCAAGGGGACGCAACGCTCCCGGCTCGAGATCTTCCGGCAGGTCCAGGGCGCCGACGCGATCACGGTGAAGCGAGACGACCTCTCCGCCCAGTAGGCGGATCATGCGCCGCACTTGGTGGGTTCGCCCTTCTCGCAACACCAGACTTGCCCGGCCAGGCCCCTCGAGCTCCAATCGAGCCGGCCGCGTCGGACGATCTTCACCCACAAGCAGCAGCCCGTCACGACAGCACTCGACGCTATTGGACACCAACTCACCCTCGAATTCGATGCGATAGCGCTTCGGCAATTTTCGCCCAGGGTGGGTCAAGCGATGAACGAGGTCCCCATCGGTCGTCAGAATCAAGAGCCCTGAGGTGGCACGGTCCAGCCGCCCGGCAATCAGGAGTGATCGGCGGCGCATGGGCGCCGACAGCAGGTCAAAGACCAGAGGGGCCTCCCGTTCATCGTTGCTGCAGGAAACACCGATTGGCTTGTTGAGAATGAAGTCGCAGACGACGGCCGGCGATTCGATCGGCTCCTCCCCCACCGCGACACTTTCACCCGTGATTCGCCGCGCCGAGTCCGAACAGACCTCGCCGTCGACGGAGACCTCCCCGCGGCGAATCAGGCTGCGCGCCTCCTTGCGTGAGGCAATCCCCGCTCGCGCCAGGTAGGCGTCGAGACGCATCCCGCGTGAGGCCATCGAATTCAAAGAAGCCATTTCATCTTCCAGTCTACCCGAGCCCATCTCCCGCTTGCCTTCCCCGGGTCCGGCCGCGTCTGCGAACGTCGACCCATGCCGAATCTCGGCCGCATATTCAGCCACGGCCAACATTCGATTCACGGCCGACGGTTTCGGGCGACGAGCGGGGCGACTACACTGCGCCGCCGATTTTCGAGTCGAGAGTGATCATGGGTATTCGGGTTTGCAAATTTGGTGGGAGCAGCGTCGCCGACGCCAGTCAGCTGCGAAAGGTTCGCGCGATCGTGGGCGAGCGCGATGATCGCCGTTTCGTCGTTCCCTCGGCCCCTGGCCGGCGGACACCCGACGATATCAAAGTCACCGACCTCCTCTACCGCTGCCATGAGGCGGCCCAGCGCGGCGAGGCAATCGCACCCGTCTTCGATCTGATCACGGAGCGATTCCGCAAGACCGTGACGGACCTCGGCCTCGACTTCGATCTCGACTCCGCACTCGCCGAGGTGCACGATCGAATCCAGAATCTGGCCGGAGCCGACTATGCCGCCAGTCGTGGTGAATTCCTATGCGGGCTGGTCCTGGCCAATCTCCTCGACCGCCCCCTGATCGATCCGACGGAGCTGATCTGCTTCGACGCCGACGGGCGACTCTTGCCGGAGGCGACCCAACAAAAAATTTCGACTCGCCTCGAGAATGAGCCCTGTGGCGTAATTCCCGGATTCTACGGCGCACGCCCCAACGGTGAAGTCGTCACCTTCTCGCGAGGCGGAAGTGACATCACCGGCGCGATCATCGCGCGTGGTGTCGGCGCAGAGGTCTATGAAAATTGGACGGATGTCTCGGGTCTCTTGATGGCCGATCCGCGAATCGTGGATTCACCCCGCACGATCGAAGAGCTGACCTATCGCGAACTTCGCGAACTCGCCTATATGGGTGCCACCGTCCTACACGACGAAGCGATCTTCCCCGTCCGAGATGCTGGCATACCCGTCCACGTCCGAAACACCAACGACCCGAGTGCCAGGGGAACCCAGATCCGTCGCGGCAAGACCAGACCCATGCCCACCGGTCGCATCACGGGAATCGCGGGGCGAAAAGATTTCACGATCATCGCGCTCGAAAAAACGTTGATGAACACCGAAATCGGCTTCGGCCGCCGTGTGCTTGGCGTCCTCGAGCGACACGGCATCAGCTGGGAGCATATCCCGAGCGGAATCGACACCCTTTCGATCATCCTCAAGAGTGATGTCGTCGAGCATCGCATCGATGAACTCGTGCGCGAGATCGAAGTCGAATGCAGTCCCGATGCAATCGAGATCGATTCGGGAATCGCCTTGATCGCAACGGTCGGTCGCGGCATGAGTCACGCGCCGGGTACCGCGGCACTCCTCTTCGGTGCGCTAGCCAAGGCCAACATCAACATTCGAATGATCGATCAGGGATCGAGCGAATTGAACATCATCGTCGGCGTCAAGAATGATGATTTCGAGCGAACGGTTCAAGCGATCTACGACGCGTTCGCCCTGCTGCCAAAGAGCTGAAAGCTGCTGCCGCGAGCGAAGCGCAGGCCAGGCCAAGACACCGACGATTTGCGCAGATCCAGCCTGCACGTTTCAGGCAGGCTTCAAGCGCTCGGCAAAGAACGACATCACCCGGTCGAGGGCCGCGCGCGTCGGGTGTCCCTCCTCGTCGACGAGATCTTTCGTGACGACACTGTGGGCCATCTTGTCGATCCCGAAGGCATTGCCCTTTGAAGAATCGATCTCGATCCCTTCGAAGCCCGAGCCCAGCTCCTCCCGCAAACGTTCGAACCGCTCTGGTGGACAAGCGGGGTCACCGGTGAAGCGAAGTCCAAGAACCGGACAGCTGCCCGATCGCGCTCGTTCCTTGATCACCTCGAGATCTTCGTCCGAGACGTGGAGCGCCCGCTTGCGGGCCGCGCCAAAGGGAAAGGGAAGAGACGGCTGTGACAGGACTGGGGCCATGATGAATTCATCAACCATCAGCGCCAATCCAAAATTCCCGGTCAGACACATACCGATACAACCCACGCCCGGGCCTCCGCATTCTTCGTGCGCCTTGCGCGCCAGGGCGCGCAGCCAGGTCGTGATCGGACTGGATCGGCGGGAAGCCAGCACGTGGAATTCACGGGCGATACAGGCGCGCGCCATCGATTGAACCAGGTAGCCGGTCGAGAGTTCACGCCCCGCCTGCCCCACGAGTTCAGGCATGTAGACACGGTAGCCGGCGGAAACCAGTCGCTCGGCGAACTCGATCACCGGAGGATAGATGCCCGGGATCTCGTGCATCAAGACGATGCCGGGACCTCTGCCCCGCAGATAAAGAGGGCGACGGAGGCCCTCGTGTTCGAAATGGGTCGACTCGAATTCACGCAGAAGATCATTTGACATCACATGAACATAGGCCATCGACGTCCCCCGACCTGCCGGTTGACCCGGACTCCCCCGTCGGCCCCCGGCTGGGAGTCATTTCGCCCGATGCGGAAGTAAATAGGTACTCGTCCTGGCCTTCGTGCTAATTCGCGATTCTGCCCCTATCCTCCTGTCCATGCAGGGATATCGCAGCCGCACATCGACCTTCGGACGAAATATGGCCGGCGCCCGTGCGCTTTGGCGCGCCACTGGCATGACCGACGCCGATTTTACGAAGCCGATCATCGCGATCGCCAACAGCTTCACCCAATTCGTCCCGGGCCATGTCCATTTGCACGACATCGGCCAACGCGTCAAAAAAGTCATCGACGCAGCCGGCGGTTGGGGCGTCGAGTTCAACACGATCGCCGTCGACGACGGCATCGCAATGGGTCACGGCGGGATGCTCTACTCCCTGCCCTCGCGCGATCTGATCGCCGACAGTGTCGAGTATATGGTGCAGGCGCATGTGGCCGACGCGCTGGTCTGCATTTCGAATTGCGACAAGATCACGCCCGGCATGCAGATGGCCGCAATGCGTCTGAATATTCCGACGATCTTCGTTTCGGGTGGACCGATGGAAGCCGGCAAGACTGCGGGCACGCATGATCGCGAGGGGCGAAAACTCGATCTGATCGATCCCATGATCGCGGCTGGGGACGACTCGGTCAGCGATGAGGAATTGCTCGAGATGGAACGCTCGGCCTGCCCCACCTGCGGTTCCTGCTCCGGAATGTTTACAGCGAATAGCATGAATTGCCTGAACGAAGTGCTCGGCATGGCACTGCCCGGCAACGGCACCCTGCTCGCCACCCATGCGAAGCGATGGGAACTCTTTGAGCGCGCGGGGCAGACGATCGTCGACCTGGCCAAACGACATTATCAGGACGGCGATGACACCGTCCTTCCGCGAGGCATCGCGACCTTCGAAGCCTTCGAGAACGCGATGACCATGGACATCGCCATGGGCGGATCGACCAATACCGTTCTGCATATCCTGGCCATCGCCCATGAGGCCGGCGTCGACTTCACCATGCAGGACATGGATCGCCTATCACGAAAGGTGCCTAATATCTGCAAGGTCGCTCCCGCGACGGAAAAATATCATGTCGAAGACGTCCACGCGGCCGGTGGGATCTTTACCATCCTCGGCGAGTTGGATCGCGGCGGACTAATCCACCGCGACGTCCATACCGTCCACTCGAAGACCCTGGGCGAGGCGATCGACACGAATGACATCCGTCGCGCAAGTGCCAGTGATGAAGCCAAGCTCTCGTCTCTGGCTGCGCCCGGCGGCGTGCGAACGACCATCGCGTTCTCCCAAGAAAAGTATTTCGACAAGACGGACGACGACGCGGAGACGGGATGCATCCGATCGGTCGAACACGCCTATACCGCTGAAGGCGGCTTGGCCATCCTCTACGGCAACCTCGCCGAAGATGGATGCGTTGTGAAGACGGCGGGTGTCGACGCCTCGATCTGGCTTTTCGAAGGGCCCGCGCGAGTCTTCAATTCCCAGGAGAGCGCCTGCGATGCGATCCTCAAGGGTGAGATCAGAGAAGGCGACATCGTCTTGATCAACTACGAAGGACCCAAGGGCGGTCCCGGGATGCAGGAAATGCTCTACCCGACCTCGTACATCAAGGCCAAGAAACTCGGCGCGGCCTGCGCACTGATCACGGACGGTCGCTTCAGCGGTGGAACCTCCGGTCTCTCGATCGGACACGTTTCTCCGGAAGCAGCCGAGGGTGGAACGATCGGCCTGGTCGAAGACGGCGACCGGATCAGGATCGACATTCCCAACCGCAGCATCGAACTCTGTGTCGACGCCGACCTCCTCGCTCGACGCCGGCACGAGATGGAAGAACGTGGCTCCGCGGCCTGGGTCCCGAGCCGCAAGCGCGAAGTGTCCCTGGCGTTGCGCGCCTACGGGATGATGACGACCAGTGCGGCACGCGGCGCGGTGCGCGATCTCGATCAACTCGCCCTACGCCACAAGCGCTGAAGGAGAGGGTCCCCCTGAGCGCCACTCGCACAGTCGTCCTCGTTGGAGGTGGGCATACTCACGTTCAGGTATTGCGTCGCTGGGCAATGGATCCACCGGCGGACGTGAGATTGTTGATCGTCCTGGATCGTCCCGTCGCCGCCTACTCTGGCATGGTTCCGGCCTTCGTCGCCGGGGACTACGAAATCGATGAGCTCGAAATCGATGTCGTTCCCCTCGCCCGGCGCGCCAAGGCCGGCGTCATCCTCTCCGCGGCGCGCGCGATCGATCCGATTCGAAAAGAGATCGCGATCGAAGGCCGGCCACCCATCCGATACGACCTGGCCAGTATCGATGTCGGCTCCACGGTCCGCGGCCTCGATCTACCCGGGGTAGCCAAACACACGCTGGCGACCCGACCGATCGGCCATTTCGTCCGCGCGATCGATCGCAAGCTCGACGCCTTCGCCGAGCTCGACCGCCCGATGCGCATCCTGGTCGTCGGCGGGGGCGCGGCGGGAACGGAACTCGCCTTCACGATCGACGCCCGACTCCGCCGCTCTGGGCTGGAACCTTCCCTGGCGATCATCAGCGGCGATCGCGAGTTGCTGACCGGAACCAGCGCGCGAACCCGACGCGCCATCCGGAGAGAAGCCGAGCGTCGTGGCATCGAATCGATCTTCGCGAAGCGCGTGCTTCGCGCCGATCCGTCCGGTGTCGTAGTCGGACCAGCCGGACCAGTCGGGTCAGCCGAGCCAGCCGAAGCAGACTCGCCCGATCAAGATGAGCGCCATCTTCCCGCCGATCTCGTCGTGTGGGCGACGGGCGCGGCACCGATCGCGTTCCCCGCTCCCGCCGATACTGAAGGACCGAACGCACTGTCGCGCGATGGCGCCGGATTCCTCGAAATTCGCGACACGCTCCAGACAGTCGGTTTTGACGACCTCTTTGCAGCGGGTGATTGCGCGCGCTTGATCAATCACCGCTGGGTTCCGCGCGCCGGTGTCTATGCCGTTCGTCAGGGGCCCATCCTCGAGCGCAATCTTCGCGCCTGTCTCGATGGCCGACCGCTGACGGCCTATCGACCTCAACGGGATTTTCTATCACTGCTCTACCTTGGGCAGGGACGCGCCCTGGCTTCGAAATGGGGCATGGCGATCGCTGGCCGCGCCCTCTTCCGCCTCAAGGACTGGATCGACCGACGCTTCATGGTGCTCTTCCAGGTCCTCGACGCATCCGGCACGCCTTGCCCGGCACTCGAGGGATTAGGCGCGATGTCTTCCGGACATCGCGGCGAGGAAGGCGAGGACGAAATGGCTTGCGGAGGCTGCGCGGCGAAGCTCGGGGCCGAGCCCTTGACCGCAGCCCTCGCTCGACTGCCGGAGGCCCGCGCGGACGAGAGCGTGCTGCTCGGGTTGGACGCACGCGACGATGTCGCCGCCACCCGAGACGAGTCCGGTCGAACGACCTTGCACAATATCGATGTCATTCGCTCCTTTTGTGACGACCCATGGCTGCTCGGACGCGTCGCGGCGAACAATGCCTTGAGTGACCTCTTCGCCAAAGGAGGTCGTCCTCGCTATGCGCAGGCCGTAATCGGATTACCCGACAGCGAAGCCGACGAATCACAAGAGCTGCTCTTTCAGGTTCTCTCTGGCGTGCGAGCGACCCTCGATGAGCACGGGGTCTCGCTACTCGGGGGACATACGACGATCGGCGAGGAACTCACCGTCGGACTCTCCGTCAGCGGCGACGGACCCGAAGGCGGAACGCTCCTTCGACAATCGGGGGCGCAGGACGGAGACGACTTGCTCTTCACGGGTCGCCTCGGCACGGGTGTCGTCCTCGCCGCAGATCATATGGGACTCGCCAAGGGGCTCTGGGTTGTGGCCTGCCACGCGGCGATGCAAGACAGCAACGAGATTGGCGGGCGAGTCGCGCTCGAACTCGGGGCGCACGCGTCGACGGATATCACGGGCTTCGGCTTTGCGGGGCATCTCATGACGCTGCTCGATCGCACGAATCTCATCGCAGAAATCGACCCGGCCTCCGTACCCCTGCTGCCCGGCGCGAAAGAGCTCTGGACCGCCGGCCACCGAAGCACGGCACACCCAGCAAATCACGCGGCCTTTCGCCGCTACCTGCGTGGCGCGAGCGTCGCGGATGAAGCCTGGCTCTTCGATCCCCAGACCTCCGGCGGCCTGCTGCTCGCGGTTGCCTCGGACAAGACCCAAGCCGTGATCGAAGCCTTCGCGGCGGCCGGAGCGGCCCGGCCAACCAAAGTCGGTCGCCTGCGCTCGCCCGGGCAGGATGACGGCGAAGGGCCAAGTCCCCGAATCGAGATCGCGGGAGCCCAGGCGAACGTCTGAAAACAGCGGCCCAGGGCCATCCGCGGCAAGCCAATCTCGCTACACTTCGCCGCCTATGAAGGGTATCCAACTCGACCGACTCGAAGCCTATTTTGCGGAACACGTCGCCGGCGCCGTACCGCCCCTGCGATTCAGCCTGATCACGGGCGGCCGCTCGAACCTCACCTTCCTCGTCGAAGACGCCGTGGGCAAAAAACGCGTCCTGCGGCGACCTCCGTTAGGTGCCGTCCTGGCGACGGCGCACGACATGGGACGCGAGCATCGCATCCTGTCCGCGCTATCCGGGAGCAATGTGCCGGTCCCGCAGACTCTCGCGCTCTGTACCGATGAGAGCGTCAACGACGCGCCCTTCTACGTCATGGACTACGTCGAAGGAGACGTGCTCGTCTCGCCCGAGATGACCGCCAAACTCGTTCCGGAAGAAAATCGTGCCTTGCTAGGCATGCACGCGATCGAAGTCCTCGCCAACCTCCATCGCATCGAGCCCGGCGACGTCGGCCTCGGAGACCTCGGTCGCCGCGAAGCCTATCTCGCCCGGCAGCTCAAGCGCTGGAGCACCCAGTGGGAAAAGTCGAAGACCCGCGAACTGCCGGAGATGGAAGCCGCTCACGCCGAGCTCGAGGCCAAGATGCCCGAGCAGCAGGCATCGGTCATCGTGCACGGCGACTTCCGGCTCGGCAATTTTTTGTCAAACGGCGCGAATGGCAAGATCGAGGCGGTGCTGGACTGGGAGCTTTGCACCCTCGGCGACCCACTCGCAGACGTCGGCTATTTGATGAACGACTGGAATGGCCCCGACGACGATCGACCGACCGCCAGTGGAACAGGACTCTCCGCCACGTCGTGCGGCGGCTTTCCCAATCGCGAGGTCATCCTCGCCCGATACGAAGAACTGACCGGCTTCAGCACGAAGGGCATCGACTACTACCGCGCTTTTCAGTATTGGCGGCTGGCGGCCATCGTGGAAGGCGTCCTCTCCCGATACAAAAAGGGCGTAATGGGAGACAAGGTCGACATCGGCGCCTATCAGACTCAAACAACAACGCTGGCCAAGGCTGCGCTGGAGCTCGCTCGCTCAAACGATTTGCAGTAGCCGGGCGGGGCTCTTCCGATGTCGAAACGAGAAGCTGCAATCGCCGTCCTGATTGCCTTCGCGGTCGGCGTGATCGCGGCGGGCTCCCTGCGTGACCGAACGAACGACCGCTTGATGAAACGCAGTCCTTCGCACTATCTGTCCGGTGAGTACGACGACGGCCTGGCCGTCGACACGATCCGCTGGCGCGTTACGAGCGCCTTCGGAACCCATCTCCCCACGCTGGGCGAGAACCCGGTCCAGGTTGCCGAACGGCTACGGATCGCGAGCGGGGGGCGAATCGATTGGACGATCGACGACCCCGGCGAGGTGGTGCCCGCCTTTGCCATCGTCGATGCCGTTCGCTCTGGAAAGATCGAAGCCGGGTATACCTGGCTCGGCTACGACCAGGGCCGACTCTCCGCCTCGGTGTTATTCGGCGCAGTCCCCTTCGGCATGACGCCCTGGGAATACTCGGCCTGGTGGGTTCGCGGCGGCGGACTCGGGTTGGCTCGAGAGATCTACCGCCCACTCGGCATCGAACCGATTCTCTGCGGCATCATCGGCCCGGAAACCGCGGGTTGGTTTCGCTCACCCATCAACGATCGCACCGACCTCGAAGGCTTGAAGATCCGTTTCGCCGGGCTCGGCGGGCGGGCACTCCAGAAACTCGGCGCAGCCGTCACGATGCTCCCGGGTGGCGAGATCTTTCAAGCACTCGAGAAGGGCGCGATCGATGCAACCGAGTTCTCCTTGCCCGAGGTCGATGCGCGCCTCGGGTTCAATCGCGTCGCGCGTTTCAATTACTTTCCTGGCTGGCATCAACCCCACACCGCTTTTCACCTCGTCGTCCACAAGCCGACCTGGGACGCCCTCTCGGCGTCCACCCAGGAAACGATCGAGATGGCCTGCGGTGATGGCGTACACCGCAACCTCTCGAACGCAGAGGCCGGCCAGGGACCAGTGATCGCGGATCTCCAGGCGAAGGGCGTCGAAACCCGAACGCTATCGGCCGAGTTGTTGGCCACCCTCGAAGTCGCAGTGGCCGAGGTCCTCGAAGAGGAATCGGCCAAAGACGAAGACTTCGCCCGGGTGCTTCGCCATCAACGGGCGTTCCGAGCGGAATATGCTCGCTGGCGAACGCTGGCCTATCCACGAAATACGGATACCCGGATTTCCGAACCGCCGGCGGACCAGTCCCGCACTCAGCCGAGGGACGAATCGGCGCATGAGAATCCGACCGGAGCGCGTCATGCGCGCTGACTCGAACGGAGAGTCGCAATCCTTGATCGAGCACCTGCTCGACCGAATCGCCGCCGCCTTTTCCTGGATCTGGCTCGCCCTGATCGCCGTGATCGTTAGCGCCGTCGTGCTTCGCTTTGCCTTCGGCATTGGGCGCATCGAACTCGAAGAGCTGCAATGGCACCTCTACGCAGCAGGCTTCCTGATGGGGATCGTCGCTTGCGCCACGAAGGATCGGCACGTTCGCGTCGATGTGCTCCGCGAAAGGATGTCGCCGCGACTGCGCGACTGGATCGAACTTTACGGAATCCTGCTCCTGCAATTTCCATTCTTGATTCTGGTCTTTGTGAGTGCCCTGCCCTTTGTCGCGGATAGTTTTCTCGTCGGCGAACGTTCGGCGTCCGCTGGAGGCCTGCCCTTCCGGTGGCTGCTCAAGTCGATGTTGCCCTTCACCTTCGCGCTGCTCTTCGTCACGAGCTCGCTGGGGCTCGCCCGAGTCTGGCGACGCCTCTTTGGCGGCGCGGCCGAGCGGAACATCGAATGAGCGTTCGCGAATGGCTTGCCATCGCGATGTTCGCAGCCTTCATCCTGGGCATCCTGAGCGGGTTTCCCGTCGCTTGGGTCTTGGGTGGCGTCGCCGTGTTATTCACTGCCATCGCCATCATCGTCCAACAAGATTTCGGCCATTTCACCGGAGTCGATTGGAGTTTCGCATCCCTGGTGACCGACCGGATCTGGGACTTGATGGACAATTGGGTTTTGGTCGCGCTGCCGATGTTCGTGTGCATGGGGCTCTTGCTCGATCGCGCCGGCATCGCCGCCGATCTGATGCGCGATGTTTCGAGGCTCTTCGGTCGTATGCGCGGCGGCCTCGCGGTGACGGTCGCCCTGATCGGTGTCGTGCTGGCAGCGAGCACCGGAATCATCGGCGCCTCGGTCGTCTTGCTCGCCCTGCTGGGATTACCGCCCATGCTCGAAGCACGCTATGCGCCGACGTTCGCCGCCGGAACAGTCTGTGCAGTCGGTACGTTGGGAATCTTGATTCCGCCTAGCATCATGCTCGTCTTGATGGCGGATCGACTTGCCATCTCGGTCGGTGATCTCTTTCTGGGCGCCGTCCTCCCCGGCCTCTTGCTCGCCTCCCTCTACATCGCCTTCCTTGTCCTCTACCCGGCCTTTCGCCCCGAGGTTGCCCCCGCACCCGAGTACGCGGAGGACGTCGATCTGACACTTCTGCTCTCGGTGCTCCGCGACATCGTGCCGGCGGCAGGACTGATCCTCGCCGTGCTCGGCAGTATCTTCTTTGGTGTGGCCACGCCGACTGAGGCCTCGGGGGTCGGCGCATTGGGAGCGCTACTGCTCGCGGCCTGGCGTGGCCGGCTCAAGCTTTCCGTCTTGCGCGACGTCTTGCGCGAAACGACGCTCACAACCGGCTACCTCTTCGGAATCTTTGTCGGCGCTTCGGCCTTCGCCCTCGTGCTGCGCGGTCTCGGTGGGGACGAATTGATCGCGCGCGGCTTGCTCGGCTTGCCCTTCGGACCGAACGGTGTCGTCCTCTCGATTCTTCTGGTGACCTTCCTGCTCGGGTTCTTCCTCGATTGGATCGAGATCACCTTCATCGTGCTGCCCCTGGTCGCACCCGTCGTCGTTGGCCTGGGCTTCGACATCGTCTGGTTCACGATTCTTTTCGCCGTCTGTCTGCAGACGTCTTTCTTGACGCCACCCGTCGGCTTCGCTCTATTCTATGTGAAGGGCGTCGCGCCTCCGGAGATCGACGTCCTCACTCTTTACAAGGGAATTCTTCCCTTCGTGGGCTTGCAGATCCTCGGGTTGGTGCTCATCTTCATCTGGCCAGAGCTGGCGACCTGGTTGCCGGCGCGCGCCTATTCACAATGATTCATTCCCAACGCATCACACAGGGAGGGACCTTCGAATGACTTTACGCTCCAATTCCGGCCTCGTCTGGATCGCCGCCCTCGCCATCATCTTCATGTTCAGCTGCGAGCGCGTGCCCTCAAAATCGGATTATGTGAGCGCCCGCGTCACGGAACTCTGCAAGGATCTGTCGAGCGAAGAATTGCAAGCCTGCCGGCTCGCCGTGATCCGCCAATTCGCCAACACACCACTCGAAGAGTTGCAGCTTCGCTATCCCCCGCCCGAGCCCCGCATCCGTCCATCCTGTGGACTTTGATTCGAACGCCCGAGACGCCGTCACCGGGACACATCAGTTCTGGATACGATCCTTCAGCACATAGGAACCGTCCTCGAAACGATCGAAGACCAATTCGAGCTGGGGATGACGGCATGGCGCGTGGGTTTCGTCGGGCACGAGATTTTGCTCCGAGACATAGGCGACGTAGGTCGAATCCTCGGTTTCCGCAAAGACGTGGTAGTAGGGCTGGTCCTTCAGTGGCCGAATTTCAGCGGGAATCGACAACCACCACTCTTCCGTGTGATTGAAGAGCGGGTCGACATCGAAGATCACACCACGAAAGGGGCGAAATCGGTGAACCACCACTTCGCCTATTCCGAATTTTGCATCTCTCACGTCCGCCCCATCCTCGTGCTGCCCCTCGCCTGGTCGTCTGCTTCGTCCGTGACCGATTTGGATTACGATGATCCAAAGACCATAGCCAAATGACGTCGGCCCGCGTCATGACTCGGCACCGTCGATCGAATTCGCTAGAAACCGAACTGTGAAACAACGCCAGCTGATCTTGATGCGACACGCGACCGCGGACTCCGGAGGCCTACGCGACCACGATCGCCCGCTCACAGACCACGGCCAGAACGAAGCGCACCGCGTTGGGCACTGGCTTGCGAACAACGAGCGAGTACCCGACCGGGTTCTCTCTTCCTCGGCGCGACGATGTCGCGAGACCTGGTTTTCTGTCTGCGCCGGACTTGGTCGGGACGTCGCTGTCGAATTCGAGGACCGCCTTTACAATGCACCCTCTGAGGTGCTCTTCGATTCGCTGACCGACCTGACCGCGACGGCCGGAGAAGCGCAGGAGACAGAACGCGAAATCGTCTTATTGATCGCCCACAACCCAGGAATCAGCCATCTCGCGCTCGAACTGGCGGCCGAATCTTCCGACCCGATCCGATTGCGATCGGGCTTTGCGCCGGCGACCACTGCCTGCTTCGAGATCGCCTCAGCCTGGTCCATGCTCTCTCGGGGCGCCGCGCACCTAACCCACTTCAGCGCCGTCATCGACCTTTGACTCACTCGCCAGACAGACCGCTACACTCGGCGCTTCACAGCTTCACTGCCAAGCCTACGAACCCAAGACCTACGAACCCAAAAAAGGAAATTGAATGACCATTCCACTCTGGTGTCTCGTCATCGTCATGTTCATGCCCGTCCCACTCTCCGTGGTTGGCGCCTATTTCCGCGGCAAGGCCTTTGGATCCGCGGACAACAAGAATCCCCGCGGACAGGCGGCGAAGCTTGAAGGCCCGGGCGCACGCGCCTATGCCGCGCAGCAAAATGCCTGGGAAGCCACCGCCGTCTTCACCGTCACGATCGTCGTCACTCATCTCGCCGGCGTTTCGGCCGAGGTCGCTGCACCCTGGGCGATCGCCTTCGTCGCTTTTCGTGCTCTCCATCCGATCTTCTATCTCGCCGACATCGACAAGGCGCGATCCCTCGCCTACATGGGCAGCATCGTCTGTGTCGTCGCCTTGTTGGTCAAAGCTGGATCGGTCTAGGTTCGCGAGCGGGTTGATCCAGAAGCGAGAACCGGTCGGCCCCTTCAATTTCTAGAACACGCGACAGCACGGCCAGGCGGCAAGACGGCCTGATCAGCGCCCGACCGAGCGCCCGCCTACCAGCCGCGCAGATCGACCGCCCACTCGTCGACGACTTGATCGCCCTCGACGAGATGGATTCGTTCGTGGTACGCGAAGGTCGGATCGACGTGCGCGGGAACGAGTCGGACACGATCGCCGACACGAACCCGGGCCGGGCACTCCCAATCAAGGAGAGAGCTCGAAGCGTCTTCGGCCCGGCCTGCAACAAAGGTTACGTGTTCGTCCGAGCAGAAAAGAACCCGCGAGCCCGGCAGATCCGGATTGCCATGATCCATGCCGAAGGCCTTCAAACCAGCGTCCGCAACGGCGAACTTTTCCGAGACGGAGAGAACGGTCGACAGCACGAAGACCGCCTGCTCGAAGGGCAAGCCAAGCTTCGCATAGGCCGTATCCATCAAGGCGTAGGATCCCGCCTGGATCTCGGTCGCCCAGATATTGCATTGGTAGGTTCCGGTCCCCCCGGCTGAAACCAACTCGCCCCCCACTTGTTGATGCGCTGCGAGTAGTCTCTCCATGCTTTCCGCACAACCGAGTTCGCGCGCAACACGATCGGCATTGCCCACGACATGCCCCTCGTAGCCCATCACTCCGCGTACCCGAAGCCCGGCCGTTCTGGCCATTTCTGCGAACTCACCCGCCTGATCGGGGGGACAGCCACAACGCGGCAATCCCACATTGACATCGATCAGCACTTCCGCGACGCCACCGCGACGCGCGGCCTCGATCGTCTCCCTGGAATCCACGGCCAGGGTCACGCGTGCACCCGCCTCGACAACTCGCCCCAGACGCGAGGCATCGAGCACTTCGTTCGCCAGCAAGAGATCGTCTCCCAAGCCGGCCTGCGCCATGCCCTCGATTTCTCGAATCGTGGCCGCACAGAAATGTGTATGCCCGTGAGCCCGCTGACGCTTGGCGAGCTCCGTCGACTTGTGCGCTTTCACATGAGGTCGCAGGCGCTCACCCGGGAGCGCTTTCGCCATCTTCTCCAGGTTCGACTCCAGACGGACCGCATCGACGACGAGCGCTGGCGTCGGAAGATCATCGAGTTTCATCTGTACCGTCCAGACATCTGCGCAGTGGCGCGCTGATCGCCCTGGCCTCTTCGATTCGCCGTGTGCCGTATTCGATCGCGGGATGGGATTGGTCCAGGATCGCCGCGCGGTACGCGGGTCGAGCCTTCAATCGCGCCCAATATTGCTCGACCCCCGGCCGCTTTCCGTCTCCAAAGAACGCGGCCTCCGCATCGGCCTGGCGCAAACGCTCGAGAATGACCAACCAACTCACATCCGCCAGGGAATACATTTCGCCAAGAATCCATGGCCCCCCGCTTTTCGCGAGCTGTGATTCCAGCGCGTCGAGATGAATCCCCATCTCGCGACGACTCGCCGCGATCACCTTCACGGCCGGGGCCATCTTCGCGAGATTCTCGATCCCCCGAAGCTTGAAGAAGATGAACATCATCGGGCGCTTCTTGTCGAAATGGAAGAACAACCCTTCGGCAATGCGCCAATACGGGATCTTCTCGACCATGGTAAAGAAAAGCGGAAGCGTGAGACCAGGCACCGCATTGCCCGCCGTCTTGTCCGCATTCGCAAGCGGATCGTCGGTCAGCGACGACCGATCGATCCAATCTTCCATCTCTTTTCGCAGACTCGGATCGTCCGGAATGAGCGCGGGCACACCGTCGGTTGCGAACTTCGCGGCATAGCGAATCTGTTCGTGGGACTCGTAGATCGGATGGCCGTGATGCAACAGGACCGGGACCGTTCCAGCCGGATTGACCGCCAACAAACGCGGGCGAATATTCTCGTAACACCCGGTCTCGATCAAATCGATCTGATGACTCCGATAGGGCACACCCAACTCAGCGAGGCAAAGGCGCGTCTTCATCGAACAAAGCGAAAGCGCGTTGTGGTAGAGCTCGAAGTCCTCTTCATGGAGGAATTCGATGTCGGGCTGATAGCCGGGCAAAACAGGGTGGGTCTTTCGCCGCTGTTTCTCGACCAGCCAGATGGTCAGCGCGGCTCCGGCCAGGAAGCCAACCAACACGAGCCCCTCGATCCATGTCATCCAGGCATCCTTGTCCGCGGCACCCGCAGCCACCCGCAATGCCGAATGGGGGCCTCTTTCCTATCCACCGATCTGGTACATCTCCACGCGCGCCCGCCTGCGCTCGGCGGTCCCTTCGATCTGGAGAAGCCCCTGCCGGTCTTCGCTGTAGCGATCAGTGCGCGCCTTCCAGGTCGAGGCGATCAATTCGCGCAGCGCGTCATCGTCGGCACCGTCGCGCATGGGACCGCGCAAGTCGACACCGCCATCGGCGAAGAGGCAGGTCACCAGGGCTCCCTCGGTCGTTAGGCGAGCCCGGGTGCAATCGCCGCAGAAGGGAGCGGATACGCTCGTGATGACGCCGATCTCGCCACCCCCATCGAGATAACGCCAACGCCGGGCCACCTCGCCCGGGTAGCTCGGGGAGACGGGTTCGAGGGGATACTCGGCAGAGACTCTCTCAATGATCTCGGCCCCCTCGACGACCTCGGCCATCTCCCACTGATTTCGCGTGCCGACGTCCATGAATTCGATGAAGCGCAGGACATGGCCCGTGCCACGAAAATGTTTCGCGAGTTCGACCAGGCCGTCGTCGTTCACGCCGCGTTGCACGACACAATTGATCTTGAGCGGACCGAGGCCGGCTTCTTCGGCGGAGGCGATGCCGTCGAGGACGCGGGCGACATCGAAGCGCTCGCCGTTCGTCTTGTGGAAGATCTCCGGATCGAGACTGTCGAGAGAGACGGTTACGCGCGAGAGCCCGGCCTGTGCAAGGGACTTGGCGAAGCGCGGCAAGAGTGAGCCGTTGGTCGTCATCGCCACATCGAGCACTTGCGGAGGTCGATTGACGCTTTCGGTCTCGTCGCCCGGACCGCCTCCAATTCCAACTAGTCGTTCGATCAGGTCGCATACGTCATGCCGCAATAGGGGTTCGCCGCCGGTAATCCGCAGCTTCTGCACGCCGAAACCGACAAAGAGCCGAACCAATCGTTCGATCTCCTCGAAGGTCAGGATCTCCTCGCGCGGCAAGAATTGGTAGCGCTCGCCGAAGAGCTCAGCGGGCATGCAATAGGGGCAACGAAAATTGCAGCGGTCCGTCACCGAGATTCGAAGATCGCGAAGCGGACGATCGAATTGATCGATGATTTGATTCGAGGTGCTCAAGGCGGGGGGTCACTCCTAATCTTGACCGATCGGTATTCTATCGTAGGATCCCGTCGATGCATCTCTTGGCGCGTGAAGAAACGGGGCTCCGATGCCTCCTCCGAGTCGCACTCGAAGGCAAGCGGGGTGCACCCGTGTCGATCGCCCAGATCGCCGCCCAGGAGGACATTTCGGGTGTCTACGCGGCGAAACTCATGCGCCAGCTCCGCCTCGCCCGGCTCGTCGACAGCACGCGGGGCGCAGCCGGCGGCTACCTGCTCGCACGTTCGGCCGAGCAGATCACGGTCTGGGATGCGATCCGAGCCTTGGACGACCATTTCCTTCCGGCGACGCATTGCGATTGTGATCCCGGCGACCGCATCGATTGTCGGCGCACGACCGATTGCGCAATTTCCTCGCTTTGGCGCCGCCTCGGCAATGAGATCAAACGGGAACTCTCGGCCATCACGCTCGAAGAACTTTGTGGCGGCTCCCTCGATCAACCCGATCGCGTTTCGCTTCCCCTCGCCTCGCCTGCTTCGATGACACCGGCGGCGAAAACCACCCAAAGGAGCGCGACATCATGGCGATACTCGACCTGACCGAAGCGGCCGCCGAGAAGGCCAAGAAATTGCTGGCCGCCAGTCCTCAACCGGACGGCGCACTCAGGGTGGCCGTCCGCAACGGCGGTTGCAGTGGGATGCGATACGAATTGCTCTTCGACGGCGATCTTCGCGAGGACGACACCGAGTTGGAATTCTTCGGGCTACGCGTATTCGTCGATGCCGAAAGCGCGGGCTTCCTCGACAACATCACGATCGATTTCTCAGAAGAGCTGAACGACGCCGGATTCAAGATCCAGAATCCCAACGCCAGCGAAACCTGCGGCTGCGGCGAGAGCTTCGCGCTTTGATCTGAGTTCGAACGGGACTTGGTTTGCCTCGGCCGAGCGGCTCGCCTTGGTTGAACCCGACGTCAGACGATTTCCGTCGCCCGGGTCACGACCTGCCCGACGAGTCCGTAGGCCTGCGCCTCGCTCGCGTCCATCCAGAAATTTCGGTCGCTATCCTGGGTCACACGATCAACTGTCTGACCCGTCTCGTCTGCGATCAGCGTATTCAGCCGACTTCGCACCTTGAGAATTTCTTCCGCCTCGATCCGGATATCGCTCGCCTGACCTCCGGCGCCCCCGGTTGGCTGGTGCAGCAAGAACCGGGTATGGGGCAGCGAAAAACGCCGCTCTTTGGGCGCACCGAAAAGTACAGGGACCGCGATGCTGGCAACCCAGCCAGCGCCGATCGTCGTGATCGGTGACTCGATGAAACGAAGCATGTCGTGGATCGCAAATCCGGAATCCACATGGCCACCCTGCGAAGTAATCATGACGCGAATCGGCTCGTGGCTCTCGGCATCGAGAATCAAGAGTTGCATGATCGTCTTCTCGGCGAGTTTTTCGTCGACCGCCCCGGAGACGAGAACCGTCCGGGTCTTCAACATCCGCAGGCCAATCCCTTCCTGGGCTGCCTCTGCCTTCTCCGTCTGATCCGCCATGATTCGTGTCACGCTCCTCGTCTCGCCCTTCAATTCACCGATGCCATCGAGGACACCGCCCCCGCTCATACCGCTCGTGCTTCCCACTCTCTTCCCCCGGACTTCCTTTGGCTGCCTTGGGCTGCCATGGGCTCCCTTTGGTTCCTCTTGTTCTTCCTTGGCTTCGCGTGTCTTTTCTTGGCTTCACGTGATCCCCAGCCGCGCGGGGCCACGCGCGCCGACTTCGCTTCCGCACACACTTCGCGCCAAACGCCTCAGGTCGCCAAGCGGGCCGAATGCTAGCAGCCCGATGCACGCGCGGTCGGATCGAATTCACGGACGTCGACTCTCCCATCCGCCGAGCGGGATGACTACACTGGGGATTCCGAGCGCTCGCGTCCTGTGCCCTGCGTCCTGTGTCCTTTGTCCTTATATCCCGTGTCGGCCACGGAAGCGCGCCGATCGATCCAACTCGCTCGACCCGAGGAACATCATCCCATGGAAGTCCCCCTACTCGTCACCGATTTCTTGCGCCGCGCCGTCTCCCTCTATCCCGACAAGGTGGCTGTCATCGACGGCGCAAACCGGTTCAGTTACCGCGAACTCGATGAACGCGTCGACCGATTATCCAACGCGCTGCTCGATCTTGGCCTCGAACGCGGCGATCACGTCTGCATCCTGAGTCCCAATTCCCATTTCTTTCTCGAGAGTTTCTACGCCACGGCGCAGATCGGGCTCGTCCTGGTTCCCCTGAACTATCGACTCGTAGCCGCCGATCACGAATACATCTTGAATCATGCCGGCGTCAGCGCTGTGCTCGTCGACTGGGAATACGCCGCCGTCGTCGACGAGATCCGCGAGGCACTACCTAAAGTCCGTCATTGGATCGTTGCGCAGGATGAAGGCGACCCGCCAGAGGGCTGGCAATCGTGGAACGCGCTACTCGAAAAGGCGAGTCCACAAAAGCCCGAACTCCCGGACATCGGCGAGAACGAACTCGTCTCGATCAACTACACGTCGGGTACGACGAGCCGCCCGAAAGGCGTCATGATGACGCATCGGAATTGCTATCTGAACGCCTACAACATGATTGCGCACATGAGTATTCGTCACGACGATATCGAACTCTGGACGCTACCCATGTTCCACTGCAACGGTTGGGGCGGCGTCTACGCGCTGACCGGCATGGCCGGGACCCATGTCATTCTGAGAACGATCGACGGTGAGGAAATCTATCGCCTGCTTTCGAAAGAGCAGATCACCTTCGCGTGCATGGCCCCCGCGGTGCTGCGAACGGTTCTGGACTATCCGGACAAGGATCGCTTCGAGATCGACTCGTCTCCGCGGTTCGTCGTCGCCGGCGCACCGCCCCCGGCCGCGTTCATCGAACGTCTCGAAAGCGA
The DNA here is from genome assembly GCA_964565565.1 of uncultured Spirochaetaceae bacterium. Lineage (GTDB taxonomy): Bacteria > Myxococcota_A > UBA9160 > UBA9160 > UBA4427 > UBA4427. The sequence continues at coordinate 60,335 of CAZMFM010000003.1, forward strand.
ATTGGGGTTCGAGTTCATTCAACTCTACGGACTGACCGAAACCGCTCCTCTCCTCACCGTCTCCCGCCCAGATGCCACGACGACGAAGGACGATTGGCCGCGACGTGCGCGGGCCGGTGTCGCTGGCATCGGTGTCGACCTGAAAGTCCTCGCGGAAGACGGCCAACCCGTTCCCAAGGACGGCACATCGGTCGGCGAAATCTGCGCCCGTTCAAACGTCGTCTTCGCCGGCTACTACGAGCAACCTGAACAAACGGCTGAGGCTGTCTACGACGGTTATTTTCATACCGGTGATCTCGCCGTCTGGGACGAGTTCGAAAATATCCACATCGTCGACCGAAAGAAGGACGTGATCATCTCCGGCGGCGAAAATATCAGCAGCCCGGAAATCGAGGACTGCCTTTATCAGCATGCCGGCGTGCTCGAATGTGCGGTGATCGGCATTCCTCACGAAAAATGGGGAGAAACGCCGGTGGCCTTAGTCGTTCGACGGGAGGCCGGCAGCGAAGGCGATGGTATCAGCGAGGAAGAGTTGATCGCCTTTTGCCGCGACAGAATGGCCCACTTCAAATGCCCGACCGCGATTCGCTTCGTCGATGCGTTGCCGCGAACCGTCACCGGGAAGCTCCAGAAATACAAACTTCGAGAGAGTTTCTGGGACGGTGATCGCCGGATCAACTGAATGCGGCGCGGGCCAAGGAGCACACTCGCGTCCGCCTCGGCCGCCGGCATGAATTGAGCGCCGGGGAAACGGGGAAAGTCGGTCGGCGGGAATCAGCTGGCGAGAAGCTGCTTAAAAATTTCGAAGGATTCTCGTTCTTCTTCGGCGATTTCCCCGTCGGCGCTGATTAAACCTTCGATCGCCTCGACGAAGAAGCGGCGGTGGGCGGCGGGAATCGACGTCGGATCGAGATCGTCGAGTGCGGGCGGGCGGTCCAACCATTGCTGAACCTGCAGGTCTTCTTCGTCGTCGAGACCGAGGCGACGGATCAAACGCGAAATAAAGACGCGTTCCTCGGGCTGGATCTCAAAATCTGCCCAGGCAAACGAGCAGACGAATTGGACCAGACGTAGGCGATCACGTCGGTCGAGTTCCTCGAGCATCTCATCCTCTTGTTGTTGTTGTTGTTGTTGGAGTTGGAGTTGGAGTTGGGTTGCGGCAGGCGGAATCGCGAAAACGGCTTCGTCGTAGCCTGCCCTGCCCGGTGCGAACGAGGAGCATAAACGGATCACATTACTCACGCCAATCACCTCCCAATTTCATTCTGACACACCGTCAGCTGATTGACGCAATTTTTTGTCGCCCGAGCGCATATTCATGTTCGTCATACGGCGAAGTACCGATTGGAACCCACCCCATACGTGTCGGTTCATGCCCAATTCGACAAAGAGGTGAGGAATAATCCACGCAGTCGTTCACCGACCACACGGCCGACCACTAACGCGACTCGGCACTTGATCGCCTGGCCGCCCGTCGAGGTTCGACTCGCCTCATGCGAACAGGCCGGGCCGAAGGCGTCGCTTCATTCGAATCCGAGGGGGCGTTGCGGACTTCGCTACCTAACCAGCTGGCGATCAAGCTGAGCGAATGTTCATCGTCTCGAACGTGTGCAACGAGTGCCGTCGCGAGCGCCCGGGGCAGCGCATCGATCCCACGCGCTTCCAGGAAAACGTTCATTCGATCGCAATCCGCAACCGACGAGTCCGAAAGAGCTCCCTCTACCCATTCGATCCAATCGATCTTCGAATCGACCCACTCGCCGGGGCCGTCCGCGTCACCCTCTCCCGCAGACGCCTTCGTCCGGCCTAGCACGAAGACACGCGAGTCCCCGAGCATTTCCAGCAACGGCGAGAGCATTGACGCGATCCCTTCCGGGGGCGAATCCCAGGCGTCGAACAGGAATGCGATCGGTTGATCGCGGCAGAGGGCGCTCAGCAATTCAGCCGCGCCACGCAGGATCCGGCCTTCATATTGTCGCGCGGCGAGTGCGTCCGCAGCCCGGATGCCAGGGCACGCGCGCGGCGTGGCGTAACGCTCGAAGAGTTCATGTGATCGGACCGGGATCATCGATCGAAGCGAGTCGATTCCATGAATTTCGACCAGCGCTTCCAGCAATCGATCGACGAAATCGATACGAGAATCGCTCGCCACCACCCGATTCAAGGACCGAACGATCTCGAACCCTGAATCGCCGAGTGCCCGCACCGCCCACGCGTCGAGCACGCTCCATTCCGAATCAACCGCCCCGGTCACGATCGCACTACGAGGCCCGGAACACACCACAGCCTCGAACGAGGCACGGATCGAGTCCATCTGCCGTCCGAACGCTCCACCGCCTCCCTCACCCTCCGTCTCCATGGCATCTGCGACCTCGGCGGTTTTCGTCGCCTCACTCGACCCGTCACCCTCCTTCGCTTCAACACTCGCGACGAATTGGTAGCCTCGCGCATGGACCGTGCGAACGGATGAACGCCCTCGCCCTGCTTCGCCCAGGACCTGGCGCAACTCGTTGACGAGACCCGAAAGTGAGCCGGCCCCGACCGCGGTCGTTCCCCAGATCGCCAGAACCAGTTCATCTCGCAAGACCACCCGCTCGCGAGACCGCACGAGGAGGACGAGCAAATCGAAGACTTTCGGCCGAATGGCCAGGCGTCGATCATGCAGTCGAAGCTGAAATCGTTGTTCATCGAGTTCGAAGTCACTGAATCGAATAGCCATGAACGACGGTTGTACCACGCCCGCCTAACAAAGTAGAGGCAGGAATCGTCGAATTCTTATCGAATCTTGGGAGAGAAACGAGGACCTTGATGAAGAACGTGGGGCGATGCTGGAAGGCGGGGGAAAGAGAGGGGGGAAGCAGGGAGAAGACGCGTTCTCGTTTAGCTACCGACTCGGACCCGGCCCAGACTCGAGTGAGACATCGACCATCAACTCATCGGCCAGACGCTCCAGCGCACTCCGAATCTTCTCGAGCGGAACACCCTCAGGAGGAGCAAGTTCGGCCTGAGCGCGAAAGAGACGCTCACCGGACATCGGCGCGCTCTCGACCACAGTCCGCAGATCCTGCACGCTGACGCCGAGCCCCGCGAGAGCGCTCGAGATCTCGCGAACGATCCCGGGGCGATCCTGACCCACGAGCTCTAACCGAAAAGTATCACGGTGGTCAATACTGGCGAGTGCCCAATCACTGTCGACAACGCTCGCCGAGAGTCCACGCTCCGCGAGCGACCCAAGCGCCGCGACGAAGCCGTCCGCGCGCTCTTCGGGCAGATGGATCTGCACGACACCCGCAAAATGGCCAGCCAGTCGAGCCATACGACTCTCGTCCCAGCTGCCCTCGTGCTCCGCGATCAGTGCCGCCAAGGCCTCGACCAGGCCGGGCCGATCCTCCCCGATCACCGTCAGAACCAATACACGTGCCATGACCGCCTCCTCTGCCGCCTTCGATCCAGCCAAACAGCGGACTAAATAATACTCAATGTTTTCAGATACTTGCGCGATAGATGACGAGAAACAGCCGACTGTCCGAAAAAAGCCCGCCACCTGACCGCGTGAACTGGCACTTCCCTGTAGAACAAGCCGAATATCCCCTTCCCAGGGAGACCCGACGCGCTCTACGCACGTCGGGTCGCTTGTTTCTAGGGCCCGATGCGAGCGATGGGGTCAGCGAACGGGGTCAACGGCGGGCACAAGTCTCCGCCCACCGGGTCAGGGCGTCGAGGGCGCGGACGGCGCGGTGGGCACTCGGATAACAGAGGCGCCCGAATTCCCGCAAAGCGGCGGGACCCGCATTCTCAGGGTTCGAGGCGATCAGTTCCGTGACGGAGAGAACCGGCTTGTCGTGTTTCTGGCTGGCCGCGATGGCCGCCTCGACATAACGACGATCCTGCTTCTCGTGGAACTCCGCCATCCGTTCGAGACCATAGTCCGGGAAGTAGCGACCGGAGCGAAAAAAGGATGCGGTTGCGGCTTGAATGCCGATTCCCAGATGAATCACGGCGTCGACATCCGGATGTCCACAGACGATGTCGAGCACTTCTGGAATCGTGTCGCGGGTTTCGCCGCCTGCGAGATCGATTGGATTGCTTCGGCTCCAACGCGGCGGCACACGCTCGTCGATCGCCTCTCGAATCGCCTGGGGCAATTCCATGACCTCGAGCCCGACATCGGCGCAGGCGTCCGCTGCCAACACGCCCCAGCCCCCCACCGAGGTGAAGATCACCACGCGCCGGCCACGGGGAAGAGGTTGTGTCGCCAAGGTCGCCGCCCATTCGAAGGCTTCTTCGACGGTCGGCGCGCGCAAGATTCCCAGCTGATGACAAAGACCATCGAAGACCCGGTCATCGCTCGCTAGAGCGCCCGTATGACTGGCCGCGGCCCGTTGCCCTTCGGCTCGCGCTCCGCCCTTCACCAGCACGAGGGGCTTGGTTCGCGTGAGTCGTTCAGCGGCACGCCGAAAACGCCTGCCGTCCGCAATCCCCTCGACATAGGTCAGTGCCACATCAGTATCCGGATCGACGGCGAAGTATTCGAGTAGCTCCGCTAGTCCAGTCTGCGCAGAGTTGCCGAGCGAGACCGCCTTGCTGATTCCGACCCCGGTGGCGACCGCATAATTCAGATAGGAGGAGACCAGGTTGCCACTCTGACTCGCCACGCCGATGCGCCCGGGTGGCGGATTCGGGGGGACGATCTGCGCGCACATCGATTCCGGCGTCGAGATGACGCCCTGCCCGTTTGGGCCTATCAGCAGGATGTCCAATTCCACTGCGAGTTCGACGAGTTCGCGCTGCAACACCTGACCTTCTTCGCCCGCCTCGCCATATCCGGCACTCGTCACGAAAGCGGCGCGAACGCCTCTCTTCGCGCAAGCGCGAAGCAACTCGACATTCACCTTGTTAGGCGTACAAACAAATACGAGATCAGCGACGGCATCCTCTGGCAAGGCGTCGACACTCGAATACGTCGATCTCCCCAGAACCTCCGCAGCGTCCGGCTTCACACCAAAAACGTCGCCCTTGAAATCGCAGCGAAGCAGATTGTGGAAGGTGACGAAGCCAAATTTTCCAGGATGGCTGGCCACTCCGGCCACGATGACGCCGCGTGGGTGGAAGAGCGGACGAAAGCGCTCGAGAATTTCATCGTCGGACAAGGGCTCCGGCAGTGGCGATGACGGCGATGACGGCGATGCCGCATCCGACGCAGCCGAGATTCGCTCTTCGACGAGGGCGTCGACGGCGATCGGTTGATCCCCGGCCACGATCAGGGGATTGAGATCAACACTTTCGATTTCCGGATGCTCGAGCGCCAGTCGCGATAGACCTTCGAGTACATCCGCCAAGGCCTCACGATCGATGGCCGGCTCGCCCCGATGGGGCTCCGTCAAGAGATGGCTCGTCGCCAGACCATCGAGCATCGCCATCGCTTCTCGCCGCGTGAGCGGTGCCACGGCAAAGACCGCGTCGCCAACGGCTTCAGCAAGAATTCCGCCGAGCCCAAGCAATACGCAAGGACCAAATTGAGGATCGCGAACGAAGCCGGCGATCAATTCACGTTGACCGCGCACCTGCTCCGCCACCAAGACCGAGACTTCGCCGTCTTCAGGCCGCGCCAACCCGAGCAACTCGCGCGCTTCACTTTCGACGGCCCGGGCATCCGCGACACCGAGCCGGACGAGACTTCGCTCCGTCTTGTGCGCGATGCCGTCCCCGGCCAGTTTGAGAACGACCGGATAGCCGATCTCCTCCGCCGCCTTCACAGTGGAGGCGGGGTCCTTGGCCAGGCGCTCGATGGGAATGCGAACGCCGTAGGCGGCGACGATTTCCTTCGAGGCATGCTCGGACAGTGTGCGGGTCGTCGACTCTTCGGAAGCGGAATTTGAATTGGTCATGAGGCGCAGAGACTAGTCGACGCGCCCCGTCAGGACAAAAACACCCGGGACTCGCAAATGCAATCGCATGCTACTGAAATCGCGTATGATTCCCGGATCATGCCAAACGAGATCGCCAATCAATCGACCGGCCTCTTCGCCACACTCGAGAGCCTCTTCGAACAAATCGTCGTCTCGCCGATCCAGGAGTTGATCTTCTTTGATCTGGCCTTCTGGGACAACGCGAGCGGCGATGCCCTTCAATTGCCCATCGTCGTCGTATGGCTCGTCGCCGGCGCGACCTTTTTTACCTTTCGATTTCAGTTCGTGAATTTTCGCGGCTTCCGTCACGGGATCGAGTGCGTGCGCGGCCGCTATTCGGCACCCGGGGGCCCAGGTGAGATTACCCATTTCCAGGCCCTCTCCGCCGCACTGTCCGCCACGGTCGGCCTCGGCAATATCGCGGGCGTGGCCTTCGCCGTGGGCATCGGTGGCCCCGGTGCGGTTTTCTGGATGATCGTCTGCGGACTGCTCGGCATGAGTTCAAAATTCGCCGAGTGCACCTTGGGCCAGCGTTATCGCACGATCGACGAAGACGGTCACGTAACGGGTGGGCCCATGCTCTACCTGAGTCGCGGACTCACCGAACTCGGACACCCCACGTTAGGCCGCGTTCTCGCCGCCCTCTTTGCGGTGATGTGTATCGGCGCCAGCTTCGGCGGGGGCAATATGTTCCAGGCCAACCAGAGCTTCGCCCTGATCAGGACCGAGATCCCGATGCTCGCCGAAGGCAGTGGTCAGATCGGCTTTGGATTGGTGCTGGTCGTCCTGGTCGCCATGGTCATCATCGGCGGCATTCGCCGCATCGGCGAAGTCGCCTCAGTTCTCGTCCCGGCGATGTGTCTGCTCTATATGATTTGCGGCGTCTTGATTCTTCTGACCCATGCCTCTGCGGTGCCCGAAGCATTCGGTCTGATCGTCAGCAAGGCGTTCAGCTTCGAAGCCGGGCTGGGCGGTTTCGTGGGGACGTTGGTCCAGGGCTTTCGACGTGCCGCGTTCAGCAACGAAGCCGGCGTCGGCTCAGCCGCCATCGCCCATTCAGCAGCGCGAACCGACGAGCCGATTCGCGAAGGCCTGGTCGCGCTACTCGAGCCCTTCATCGACACGGTCGTTGTCTGTACAACGACCGCGCTCGTCATCGTCGTGACCGGCGCCTGGAACGATCCCAATGCGGGGAGCGGAATCACGATGACGGCGACGGCCTTTGCGACCGTCTTCCCGTGGTTTCCAAAAGTCCTGACCGTCATCGCTGTGCTTTTCGCCTTCAGCACGATGATCTCGTGGAGCTACTACGGCGAGCGGTCCTGGAAATATCTCTTCGGTGCCCAATCGATCCTGATCTACCAGATCCTATTCCTGACCTTTACGTTCGCCGGCGTGGTTTTCCAGAACGCGGACGTAGTCCTGAATTTTGGAGATCTCATGATCCTGGGAATGGCGTTCCCGAATATTGCCGGGGTCGTCTTGATGACCGGGGTGATCAAGGCCGATCTGGATTCCTATTTCCGGCGACTCGCCGCGGGCGAGTTCCCAATCTACTCACACTCGAGCGCGACCTAGCACACGATCAGGGCGCGATCTCGGCGACTGGTTGTTGTACTTCTGGCTCTCGAATCGAAATCACCGCTCTCTCGGAAAATTTCACCCGCCCCGATTTACCCAAGGTTCCGCCCAGGGGCTGCGCGCCATAGTCGGGATGCATCCGGGTCGACAGCCGGGTACTCGTTTCCGTTCCGTAGAAATAGACTCCGACAAGCGGAAGATCACCGATGGAATCGGGCGCCTTCAAAGTGAAAATGATCTTCGCGCGAGACCAGCGATCTTCTTCTGCGCTCGAGGACACACCGTCGACATTCACGAAAGTGATGTTGCGGCCTTCGCGTTCGGGCCGGCGACTGATCCATTCCGACTGCGGCCCCTTTGCGCCGATGATCGTCGGCGCGCCAACGACTTCCCAACCCAACGCAGAGGCCGGCCGCGCAAAGAATCGATGGGACCGGTCGACCAGCCCGACGCCGACCGAGGGCCCTGCTCCGCCCGTGACCTTGACCGTCACCTGGAAGGTTTCACCCGGTGCCACCTGAGGCGGATACTCAAGCGTGATCGTCGAATTGCGATCGACAGCGGAGAGCAACCCGATGAGTCGCGCACGGTCCTCAACCGAGAGTTCACCATATTTTCCGGCGCCGGCGCGAATCTGGGCGAAATGTTTGTTCGTGGCGAGTTCCGACTTCGCCCGCTCACCGAGACCCGCAAGATCCTCCTCGGCCGTCGAAGAATGACAGGCGGCGCAATACGGCGCGACATCGGTCTGAAAGTCGGGTGTGCCGCCTGGATAGGCCATCGCGGTCGGCACGACGAGCAGCAGCACGAGTCCAGCCATTGTGAAAACAAGGGCCAGGAGACGTCCGTGTTGTCTGTGTACCGCCATTGTCCATCCTCCAACGAGAGTTGAATCCGGCCCGTCGAGGCGGATCGAATGGCTCTTCTTCGACCACTCAGAGACCAGAAATGAGTGCAGAAATCACCCTTTCCGAGCCTGCTAGCGTAGATCGATCACAATTCTTGGAGAATCGAACGAATGGACCTGGGCAAAATCGGCGTTTGGACCTGGCTCGACCACCTTTCCGCCCCGGACGCCGCTGCGTTCGCGCGCCGGGCCGAAGATTGGGGCTACAGCGCCCTGTGGATCCCCGAAGCCGTGGGCAGGGACCCTTTCGCCCTGATCGGCTACCTGGCCGCCCGCACCGAACGGATCATCCTGGCGACCGGAATCGCCAATATCTACGCCCGGGATCCGATGGCGACCAAGGCGATCTGGAAAACGGTCTCGGAATTGGCACCCAATCGGTTCATTCTCGGACTCGGCGTTTCCCATTCGCATCTCGTCTCGAAGCAACGCGGCCACGACTACGGCAAGCCGCTGTCCACGATGAGAAACTATCTCGAAGCGATGGAGAAGGCGCTCTATATGGGCCGCGAGCCGGAACACGATGCACCGATCGTTCTCGGTGCCCTGCGTGACAAGATGCTCAAGCTCTCGGCGACCGCGGTCCAGGGAGCACATCCCTACCTCGTCACCCCCGCCCATACCGAGCACGCTCGCGAGCTGATGGGAGCGGATGCCCTGCTCTGTCCGGAACAGATGGTGCTGGCGGAAACCGACCCGGTCAACGCACGCAAGGTGGCCCGCGCGAACCTCAAGGTCTATATCGGGCTCCCGAATTACCAGAACAATCTACGCCAATTCGGTTTCGGCGATGACGACTTCGCGGACGGCGGATCGGATCGCCTGGTCGACGCCCTCGTCTGTTGGGGAGAGCCGGAGAAAATCGCCGCACACATCGAAAAACATCTCGAGGCCGGCGCCAACCATGTCTGCATTCAGGCCTATCGCGCCGATGGCCGACCCGGGGCGGATGAAGCGCTTCTCGAAAAGCTGGCGAAGAGGATCGGCTAGGAGCCTGCGATCGTGCGACGGAGTCCAGGCGGATTTCGATGATCGTCAGGCATCGATTCTTCGATACTTGATTCGATGCGGCGTGTCCGCATCCGCACCGAGGCGCTTCCTGCGATCGACCTCATAGTCCTGATAGTTGCCCTCGAACCACTCGACGTGGGAGTCGCCCTCGAAGGCCAGGATATGGGTCGCGATCCGGTCGAGGAACCAGCGGTCATGGGAGATCACGACCGCGCAACCCGGAAAATCGATCAAAGCATCTTCGAGGGCACGCAAGGTGTCGACGTCGAGGTCATTGGTCGGCTCATCGAGTAGCAAGACGTTGCCCCCGGTGCGCAGCAAGAGCGCGAGATTGACCCGATTGCGTTCGCCACCCGAAAGGTCGCCGACGAGTTTTTGCTGGTCAGAACCCTTGAAATTGAACGAGGACACCCACGCACGCGAGGGCACTTCTCGATTCCCGATCACGATCCGCTCGTCGCCACCGCTGATCACTTCCCAGACCGTCTTCGAGCCATCGAGATCGCGACGATCCTGATCGACATACGAAAGGGAAACGGTCTCGCCCAAATGCAGGTCGCCAGAATCGGCTTTCTCTTCGCCGCTGATGATCTTGAAAAGCGTCGTCTTGCCCGCGCCGTTCGGTCCGATGATGCCAACGATACCGCCAGGGGGAAGCTTGAATGAAAGATCTTCGAAGAGCAGCTTGTCGGGATAGGCCTTCGCCAACTTCTCGGCGTCGACCACAACGTCGCCAAGCCGTTCCGGAATGGGAATCGCGATCTCGACCTTTTCTGGCGCGCGGTCCACGCCCTCACGCATCAAGTCTTCGTAGGCGTTGATACGCGCCTTGCCCTTGGCCTGCCGGGCACGCGGGCTCATCTTGATCCAATCCAACTCGCGCGCCAGGGTCCGCGCATGGGCGCCGGCCTGCTTCTCTTCGACTGCGAGTCGCTTGTTCTTCTGTTCGAGCCAGGAGGAATAATTTCCTTCCCAGGGAATGCCGTGACCGCGATCGAGTTCGAGGATCCAGCCCGCCACATTGTCGAGGAAATAGCGATCATGGGTGATCGCGACGACGGTTCCGGGGTATTCCTGAAGGAAGCGTTCGAGCCAGGCCACACTCTCCGCGTCGAGATGATTCGTCGGCTCGTCGAGTAGCAACATATCCGGCTTCGACAACAACAGTCGACAGAGCGCCACCCGGCGTTTCTCACCGCCCGACAACGTTGCAACATCAGCCTCCGGCCGGGGACAACGAAGCGCCTCCATCGCGACATCGATCGTTCGATCGATCTCCCATGCGTCCGCCGCATCGATCTTGTCCTGCAATTTGCCCTGCTTCTCGAGCAGCGCATTCATCTCGTCGTCTTCCATCGGCTCGGCGAATTTCTCGGACATGGCGTTGAACTCGTCGAGCAAAGCACGAAGCTCGCCCACCCCTTCCTCAACGTTGCCGAGAACCGTCTTTTCCGGATCGAGTTCGGGCTCCTGCGGCAAATAGCCGATGCGCAGCCCCTTGGAAGGTCGCGCCTCGCCCATGATGTCCTCGTCCACCCCCGCCATGATCCGGAGCAGCGTGCTCTTGCCCGAACCGTTCGCGCCGAGGACACCGATTTTGGCGCCCGGATAGAAAGACAGCGAAATTCCATCAAGGATCACCCGGTCGCCAATGACCTTGCGCAAATCATTCATCGTGAAGACGAACTCGTGAGCCACCCTTCGCTTCCCCCGTGACGCCGAGTCGAAAACCCGCGCGTTGAATTCATGGACCCGAATCGCATGATCCGGCCTCGGCCAAGGAGTCTAGCTCTACAACGGCCAGACAGTAGTGGTAGACTCGAACTCGCTTGCGCGAATCCAGAGCACCCTCTGGATCCAGACTTCCCTTCGATTCGATTCGCCCTTTTCGGGCTAGCCCCATGGAAACTCGTACGATGCGTCCGGCCCATTTCGCGAATCGTCTACCCGCACTGCTCGGTGTCCTTTGTGGTGTCCTCTTCCTGCCAGGGTGTGACTGGGGAGAGCGCCATGACATCCTGATTCTCGTGCGTGCCGAGGATCCAACGTCGCGAGCGATCGGCGACTATTATGCCGCGGCCCACAACATTCCCGACCACCGGGTCTTGAGCCTTCGGCTCTCCGGTGGCGTCGGCGAGAACCAGACCTCCGAAGCCACGCCGGCTGCCGCTCGAAACGAAATCAAGCCTGCGACTTTCGATTCCGAAATCCGCGCGCCGATCGAGGCGTATCTCGTCGAGCAGGATCCGGACAACGAAATCTCGATCCTGGTGACCACGCGCGGCATTCCGCTCCGCATCGGACATTGCAAGTCCGACCAGCGCCATGATCCGCGGGATTGTCGATCGACCGCGGTGGACGCCGCCCTCGCCGGGCTCGGCCGACTCAATACGCCCGGCGAGTTGATCGAATCCAACACGGGCCGAGTCCGTGCCGGTCGACTTGAAGCCAATGCCAATCCCTATTTCGGGGACCCACGACCCTTCGAGCGCTTTCGTCGCGATGAACCGAATGCGACCCTGCGCTTCCTGGTGGCACGACTATCGGGTCCGGCCACCCTCGACGATTCCGGATCGAAGGTCCCAATCGCGCTACGCCGACTGATCGACGGCACCCTGAATCCAGTGTCGGAATCGGCATCCGACTCGAAAGGTCCGAACGATCGCGTCTGGCAGATCATCGCCAGCGCACCCGCTCGCTCGCGCGACCCGGCCTCTCGTGCGCTGATCGATCCGATCCATGCACTCGAGGCCCGAAGTGGAGTGCGCATCTGCGATCGCTGTGTGAACTCGTCCAAATCCCGTCCACCGATCGGCTTGATCTTGCAGCCTGCGTTTCCAGGCAATGCCGTCGACACAATGCCCGAACGACTCGCCTTCCCCGGCTTTGTCATCGCCCTCGGCGGCCCGGCCGACGAGAAGCTTCCCTTCGATCGTTCACTTGGCCATTGGCTCGCCCGGGGCGCGCTCGCTCTCTCTCTCCATCTCGACGATCCGAGCCTGGGCGGCGTCACCCGACCCGCCTCCCTGCTCCGCGCCTGGTCCGAGGGGCGTATGGCGGTCGAGGCCCATTTCAACAGCGTGCCGCAACTCGGTTGGACCAACGTCTTCGTCGGGGATCCATTGCTGACAACCGCGCACCCCGTCGCGCTGACACGCGCCGACCGAGACGACCGGGACAACGACGGCATCCAGAACGCAGACGATAATTGTCTGGACGTGGCGAACCCCGACCAACGCGACTCGAATGGAGATGGCATCGGCAATCGATGCGATCCCGATGTCAACAACGATGGTCGCGTCGATACATCCTGGGGAAGAATCTATCCAGTGGACGAACGCGGGGACCTCGAAAGCATCGCGCTCACCGCGCGCAACGGCCCCTTCGATCCCGACCACGATCTCGACGGAGACGGCGTGGTCGACGGCCGTGATCTCGCCCTGGCCCAACTCTGGCTCTTTCGCCGGCCCGGCCCCTCCGGCACACACTGACATCCGCTCGCTGGACGATCATCGCGCAGCGATGCCCGCGCGCGACATCCTCCCAAAACGACCCGCGTCAATCTGATTCATCCCGCTCGCGCGCCAACCCAAGGATCAGGCTCGACGTATCCAAGCGCCCTCCACCCCGCTCCTGGATCGCCTGGTATCGGGCATCGACCCGCTCCGTGATCGGAAGCCGCGCACCGGCGCGATGCGCCTCCTCGAGCGCCATGGCGAGATCCTTGCGCATCCAATCGACCGCAAAGCCAAAATCGAATCGACCCTCGATCATCGTCTGCGCCCGATTCTCCATCTGCCAGGAGCCCGCCGCGCCCTGCGAAATGACCTCGACGACGCGTTCGGCATCGAGTCCTACCCGACTCGCGAAATTCAGCCCCTCGGAGAGCGCTTGCACCAGGCCGGCAATGCAGATTTGATTGACCATCTTGGTCAACTGCCCGTGGCCGACAGGACCGAGCAAGAGATGTTTCTTGGCGTAGTGATCGAGTATCGGGGCGACGCGTCGATAGTTCGCCTGATCGCCGCCTAGCATGATCGTCAAGGAACCGGCTTCGGCACCCGCCTGCCCCCCAGAGACCGGCGCGTCGAGAAAAGCAACACCCCGCGCCTCGGCCACGGCGGCCAGCTCGCGGGCGATCGTCGCGGACGCCGTCGTATGATCGACGAAGAGGGAACCCGAAGACATCGCGAACAACGCCCCCTCGTCGCCGAGCGTGATCTCGCGCAGATCCGAATCCGCTCCGGTACAGGCGAATACGATGTCCGCGTTCCGCGCCGCCTGCGCGGGGGTTTCGGCGACCGCAACGTCAAACTCGGAATGCGCCTCGGCCCAGGCGCTGGCGCGCGCCGCAGTCCGGTTGTAGACGACCACCGACAAACCCGCCCGCGCGAGGTGACCAGCCATCGGCCCGCCCATCACACCGAGACAAAGAAACGCGACCCGTCGAAGCTCGCTCATCCTACCCCCAAGGGTTCGGCGCCGTCGACCGCGGAGGCGACGAACGTCTCCACGACGACTTCGGCCGTCGCACCCGTTCTAACGTTAGTCGCCGAGGCACCGGTCGTTGGGGCAGTCGTCGATGCGGGTCTAGTCACTGTGGCGCTAGTCCCGGGGCCAGCCGTCGCAGCAGCGGTGTCCGTCAGATCGACAGGAAGGCCATCGACGTAGACCACGTCTCGTGCACGCGTCGCGGGAATTCGATCTCCTGGCGTCAGGATGCCCACTAGATTCAGTGGATCACTCCCACAAACACGAATCCGCTCGCCGTCACGCGGCCTGCGCCGAGTTCGCGCGAGCATTTCGAGGGCCTCGGGCATTGCGAATTGCTCACCGGTGAAGCCGGAAACGAATCGCCCACCCCGAATCGCACCCCGCGCCTCGAGTCGCCGAAAAGCCCAGACGATTTCGCGCCAGGGCAGCGCGAGATTCTCACGCGCGACGACATCACGAAAGACGATCCCCCAGCGCATCAACAACTGCTCGGCGATCGCCTCGGCCACCCTGTCTAGATCGTCGATCGCCTCGCGCTCGGGCAAAAGGGACCATCGGCCCTCTGCACTCGCGGTCGGACCAGCCGCCAGGCCGCGACGCAGCCCCCTTCGCGCGCGCTTGCCGGCAAGCGCCTTCGATCCCTGCGTGCGCGACCCGAGCAGGGAGCGCAAGGCCTGGAACCCATCGGCGCCAACACGCCCGGCCGCCACCAGCGCCCAAAGCGCCCCTTCCACCTCGATCGGCCGTGCACCGAGAAGGGCCACCAATTCCGAATGAAAAAGCGCCCCTCGCGAGCCGAGCAGAGCCAGGATCTGCAGCCCCAACGTTTCACGCGAGGTCTCAGCCTTCTCACCCGCGGTCGCCTGCCCGGTCGTAAGCCCGGTCGTAGGCACGGTCGTAGGCACGGTCGTCTGCACCACTGTTTGCTGCTCGACCGTCGCGCGGTCGGATTCGCGACGATGGGCTTGCAAGAGCCAGGGCAAGTCTTCGCGCAGGACGAGCGAAAGCGGCGTCACACTCGAAAGCGAACCCAAACCCGTTCGGCCGGAACCAGACCCCACGCGAGTCTGGCGTTCGGCTTCCGCCGCACGCGGCGACATTTTGGTGAGGGCCGGTGTCCTCGTGTCGGGCGGCGGCTTTGCGAGCGGCCGCGCCTTAGTGACGGGCCGCGCCTTAGTGACGGGCCGCGCCTTGGTGACGGGCGGCGCGATGCGAAGCCATGAAACGGCGCCCGAGAAACAAAGCGGATCGAGCCATTCCCGCTGATAGTTTCGAACCCGCGCGGCCAACACCTCGGACTCCCAGGCCCCCGCAGCCAGATCGAAGCCCTGCAATTGTTCGATCGCTTGCGCCACGCCGGGGGCACCCTCGTATTGCGTGCCGGGCGCGACATGCTGCCAAGCGAAGAGAAAACGCATCATCTCTTGTGCCGTGACCGCTTCGACCGACGCCCTACGCCGCGTTTGCGACTCGCTATGAATCCGCGCGAGAAGTCTGCGTGCGCAGAACTCTTCTGGTCCTTCACTGGACGGTGTCGCGGACGAATTCCCCTCGAAGCGCCCCCGCAGCACGAACCCCTCCGACTCGAGCGCCGCCAGGCCGATCTCGACCAGACCCGTTCGTATCGCGATCCGCTCCGACAGAGCAAGCGCCGTCGTCGGGCCCGTCGTCTCGAGGTGTCCGCGCAAGACATGCGCGACCGCTTCATCCTCTGAAACGGCTTCCAACTCGGCGCCCCCGGCGCCGGGACTCGACACCCCGGAGCCCTCGATTCGGCCACCTAACACTGTGCATGCCGGATGAAGTGCGTCCGCCCAGGCCAAACGCTCTATCGCAGACCAGAAACGATCCGGCGCTTCACCAGGCGCTTCACAAAAGGAGACTGCGCGTCCGGTCGCTTCGAGTTCCCGAAAGAAGCCCAGCCAACGCGCGTCTTCTCTCCAGATGCCAACGCCCAGCAAGAGATCGTGCAGTTCCTCTGCGTTGCGTGGATCAGGCCTCGCCTGCTCTCGAATCTTCGCGATCGCGCCCGAACCGAGCGCCGTCAGGTCACGTTCCTCGACCGGCAAGCCGCGGCGCATCTTGACTGCTCGAGTGCGCCTTTCTTCGAGCGGCGCATCATCGAGATAGGTAAAGGGACGCCCGTTCAGGATTTCGTGGGCCATTGGACTGGGCTCTGTCGTATCCACACAGAGGATTTCGATCGTCCCGGCCTCGATTCGCTCGAGCAGCTCGCGAAGACCCTCGACATCCATCGCATCGGTCAGACAATCGTGCATCGTCTGGCGCACCAACGGATGATCGGGAATCTCGATTGGACCGGACACGTTCTCCTGACAAGCGGCGGCCTGTGGGAAGATGGCCGCCATGAAATCATCAGATTCCATACGCTGGATCGCCGGGGGATTCTTCTTCCCACCGCGAAAACGCAGCACAGCAAGCGAGCGATTGAGATTCCAGCGCCAACGCGCAGTAAAGAGCGGCGTCGGCAACACGGCTTGGATCAGCGTGTCCTCTAGCCCTTCCTTGCGCAAGAATCGCGGTACGTCGGCCAATGGGAAACTGTGATGCGGCCCCAGTGACAACACCATCGCATCATCGCTGGCCGCCGCTTGCAATTCAAAGTTGAAGTTCTTGCAGAATTTCTTGCGCAGCCCGAGACAGAGCGCCCGGTTGAGTCTTGCCCCGCGTGGTGAATGAATCACCAACTGCATGCCCCCGGCGTCGTCGAAGAAGCGTTCGAGCACGAGCCTATCCCGGGTCGGCAATCCGCCGAGCGCCGCACGGGAAACGGCCAGGTAGCGCGCGATCTGAGCCGCCGCATCGGCACCGACCCCGGTCTCTTCTTCGAGCCAGCGCGCCGCCGCGGCTTCGTCTTCCTTCAAGAGAATCGTCTCGATCTCCTGGCGAAGCGCCGAGACTTCGTCCGACAATTCTTCCGTGCGTGCCGGCGCCTCACCCACCCAGAAGGGAATATTCGGGTTGGCACCTTCCGCATCGACGACGCGCACCTTACCCGCCTCGACGCGGCGAATGCGCCAGGTCGCGCTCCCCAGGAGAAAGACATCCCCGGGCAGACTGTCGATCGCAAAATCCTCTCCAACGGTTCCGATGAAGGTCTCGTCGGGGTCGGCCACGACGCGGTAGTCGGCGACTTCTGGAATCGCGCCGCCCGAGGTCAAGGCGGCGAGCCGCGCGCCGCGGCGTGCACGTAACATTCCGCCGATCCGGTCGCGATGGACGTAGGCCGCGCGACGCCCGCGGCCGGTTTCAATTCCCTCTGAGACGAGATGAACCACCTCGTCGAAGGTCTCTCGCGTCAGCCCCTCGAAGGGCGCGGCGCAACGGAACAGCTCGTAGAGCTCCTCCTCCTTCCATGGCTCGGCGGCGCAGGCGGCCACGATCTGCTGGGCCAGGATATCGAGGGGCGCTATGGGCGGAAGCAATCGATCAAGGCGCCCCTGCCTAACACCCCGCAAGAGGCCGGCGCATTCGACCAACTCATCACGCGTCATCGGGTAGAGCCGCCCCTTCGGCGTCCCGCCACGAAAATGACCCGATCGTCCGACCCGTTGCAGGAAAGTCGCCAGACTCCGCGGCGAACCGATCTGACAGACGAGCCCCACCGGCCCGACATCAATTCCGAGTTCCAGCGAGGCGGTCGCCACCAGGGCGCGGAGTTGCCCCGCACGCAGAGCAGTCTCGACGCGAAGACGCCGGCTCCGCGAAAGGCTGCCGTGATGGGCCGCCACTTCCTCATCGCCCAATTTCTCTGCCAATTGATGGGCCAGGCGTTCGGCCATTCGCCGTGTATTGACGAAGACGAGGGTCGTCTGATGGAGCAGGACCTGCTCCGCGATGCGATCGAGAATTTCGTCCATCTGTTCCGCGGACGACACGGCTTCGAGTTCGCTGCCCGGAAGCACGGTCTCGAGATCGAGTTTTCGACGGTGGCCCTCATCGACGATCGTACAGCGGGGCAAGCCTTCCGCCGTCACACGCTCCGGCCCTACGCCGACCAGGAATTTCGCGACCAACTCGATCGGGCGCTGTGTCGCGGAGAGGCCGATTCGGATCGGCACCTCATCGCATAACGCTTCGAGGCGCTCGAGACTCAGCGCGAGGTGCGATCCGCGCTTGTCCCTCGCCATCGCATGAATCTCGTCGACGATCACCGTCCGCACGGGCCGTAGGATCTCCCGCCCGCGCGCAGCCGTCAGCAATAGGTAGAGCGACTCGGGTGTGGTCACGAGAATCTGGGGCGGCTTCTTCAACATTGCGGCCCGAGCAGAGGGCTTGGTGTCTCCGCTTCGCAGGCCAATGCGAATTTCCGGAACCGGGAGGCCCATCGATCGAGCGAGCACTTCAATCTCGGCGAGCGGTGTCGAGAGATTTTCCTGGATATCCGCGGCCAGTGCTTTCAGCGGCGAGATGTATAGAACTTCTACGCCGGCCGGCCGCTCTGGCGGACTCGAATCGGAACGCGCGCCGGCAAGCACACCGGCGGCCACACCCGGGGCAGAACCCGGCATTCGCGGCGACCGCGATCGCGGCATTTCGGGATTCGCCTCGAGGCGAAAGGGCTCTTCGCCATCACATCCAAAACTCGCCCGGGCGCGCGAGCGGCGATAGAACTCGTCGATACAGACAAGGAAGGCGGCCAGCGTCTTGCCCGAACCGGTCGGTGCGGCGATCAGCGTGCTTTCTCGCCGGGCGATGGCCGGCCAGCCCGCGATCTGAGGCGGGGATGGGCCTTCCGGAAACCGACCTTCGAACCAACGTCGCACCGCGGGATGAAAGGAGGACAGCACGCCCATAGAGGCCGGCCAGACTAGCGAGACCCTCGCGAAAGCGAAAGAGAGGCGAAAAACATCCAGGCACTCGGGCGGACGTCGCGACGGGAATCAGCCGGGCGAAAGGACCCTTCCCGCTTCAGCCCAGACCTTGGCGGCGGCCCGTCCTATGGATGAATATTGACCGCTGCCGCGAGTGCAGCGCGCTCCTCGGCCAGCGCGATCAAGTCCGCCAGGATCTTCTCGTCCGTCCCGTCCGAAGTCCAGTATCGCTCGATCACGCGACCGTCGTGAACCAGAAAGCGGACCAGGGTGTGGTCGATCGTGCCGTCTGGCTTTCGCACCGAACCAACGCCCCAACTCCTAATCACCTCGGCGACGTCCTTTGTCGGTCCCGTCAGAAAGGACCAATTCGAGAAATCCGCTCCCCGTGCGGACGCGTAGCGTCCGAGGACTTCCGGTCGATCGACCTCGGGGTCGAGGCTGATCGAAATGAACTGCACGTGCCGGCGAAGCGCTTCGGGAACTCGACGCTGCAAGGCGACCTGGAGGGAAGTCTGAACGGGACAGGGCCCCGGACAACTCGTATAGATGAAATCCACCAGCAGGACCCGACCGCCGAGAGAAGCCAGACTCACGGGCCGACCGGCTTGATCGATCAAGTCGAAGGGCGGCGCCGGACTCGTTCGCACGAGGCCATCCCCGAGCCGTTGCCAACCCGTCTCCGCTGTCGCCGTCCCCACGACTTCGGCACTAACGACATCATAGCTTCGACCTGTGAAGTGGATCTCGAAGTCGACGATCTGCCCGGGTGCCAGCTTCTCCAACAAATCTCGATCGGGTACGGCAAAATTCATCGTCATCGCGGGCATCAACCCCTCGACGTCTTCATGGTCGATCAAGACCTGCCCCCCCTCGGAGTTGACGTCTTCGACGACGCCGCGTGCCGCATAACGTCCAGGGCCGCCCTCCTCCTGGCTACAGGCGACAAGCCCGAGCACCATCGGCCCGATCATCGAAATGGCGACCATGAAGCGACTCAGAATTCCCATTGCCATCCCGTCGTGACCGACCAGTCCTGCTCGAGCTGCGGCCCGTCCAGGTCTTGGTAAATGGGCAGATCAAACTCAATTGAAATTCGTTGATTGCCGAGTTGGGGGATCTCAAAGGCCAGGCCGGGACTGATCGAAAATCGAGTGCCACCGCGCGCCTTCGGATTATCGGAAGGATGTTGGATATCAGCATTGGGAACCATGCGGCGAACCCGAATGTTGTTCTGCTTTGCCCAGCTCGTCCGCAATGACCCACTCACGCCATCCACGATCTCCACTGCGCCCCAGAATGAGGCTTCGAACCGACTCCCCACGCGATAATCGAGGCCATTTCGCCCGACGGGATGTCGTCCAAAGACCTGCCCTCCCCAGGACAATTGATCTTTGAACCCACGGTATGTCCAGCCCCATTCGAGATCGACTGTGCCATTTCCGATCTGCGAATCAAATGCATAACGCATCGAGCCTCTGCCTCGTCGGATACTGCCCGTCGGCACATTCAACCCGAGGTGAATCTGTGAGCTCTCGTTCCCCTTGCGAATGAAGGGTACGACCATCGCGAAGCCGATATCGCCAACACCCTCTGTCTCGACCTCGGATCGAATGCCTGTGTCGGAAACCGATTTGAGTTCCCTTTGTACGAAGGGCACCTCGGCGACCAACATGATCCTTGGATGGGGAGAGTAGGCGAGCTGAAAGGTATGGGTCTGAATCACCAGCGAACGGGGTGCCTGGTTGTAGACGACCGCGGGGAGCACCCTATTGAAGATGTCTGAGGGCGAAACGCTCTTGTCGGAAATCAATAGCCCCCTCATTCTCGTCCGCTCGTATCGATACGAAATCCGGAAGCGTTTCCCTTCGAGGAGTTCACCGAACCGAACGCCGACAGGGGGCGGTGCAGCAGCCCGCGCCGGCCGCTCGCTTGCGGGGGGCTCGTCGCTCGCGCTCTCGGTCGCAGAAGGGGTCGTCTCTTGCGACTCTCCGATCGCCGGGGACCCGGCCAGGACGAGAAAAAGCAGTGCAGACATGAAGGTTCGAAGGCGGCTGAATCTTGCCCGTTCGCAGGTGTCCGGGAAGACGGGTGGGCGATTTTGTTGCCGATTCACGGCGTCAAACTAGGGAAAGGGTCGATCTAGAGCAACGCATTGCTAGCGGGCGCCGAGCGATCGGCGAAACGCGCGTTCGAGGTCTCCAAGATCCTGGCGGTATGCCCTCCGCACCCCCCGTTCGAGACTTCTCGAGCGAATAACGGCGGAAATAAATTGGACCAGATCACGTTCGCCATGGGCCTGGACGAGGAAGTCGATGAATGCATGGGATTGCAGGTAGGCAACGCGCGCCGCCGCGGGCGTAAACGCCTGAAAACTCGGCGCTGACAATTCGACCAAGGGGTAGAGGGCTCCGGCTTGCACTGCCCTCGTGAGCGCCTTCCGCTCGCTGCTCGAAAGGCTTCGCTTACCCGCCGAACGCGCCTCGAACCACTCCGCGACCCCCTCGTTCATCCAGGCCGGCAACGAAAGTCGTGGCGCGGCCGCATCAAAGGCTGCATGAACCAGCTCGTGATGAAGAACACTGACCAGCCGGCCGGTGACCTGCTCCTCACCTCGGATGTGAATCGCACCGCCGTAGAATCCCGCCGCCGGAAATCGAAACAATCCGGCGAACCGGGCGTCGAAAATCTGTGAATCCCAGACGTAGACTTCGATCTTGCGTTTCGGCCGCAACGACAGCAGCGAATCGAGAAGATCGTACGCGCCCTCGAGCTGCCGGAGAACCTGCTGTTCGAAATGACGAGAACCACGCAAGCCACCGCTCTCGTCGAGGTCGACATCCTGAAAGAGGGTGAAGTGAAACGAGTCGCGCCGCTCGAAATGGCCATCGGCGCCGGCGTCCCCGACCGCTCCCGCCAACCCGGGCGCCACCGCCAGGGCGAGAGTGAAATAGACAGCCCACTGGCCAACGAATCGACTCATGCTCTCCTCTTCGCCTCAGCCGCGGCGCGGCAAGACACCCAGCGAGCATATCACGGGGAAGCGATTCTCAGAAGAAGGTCGCGGAGCAGGAATCAGCAGGGCCAGACGAGGGCAAGCGCCCGCCGGATCGACCGTTCAGGGCAGGAAAGCGCCGCTGAGCCCACCGGAGAAGAAGGTCGCGGCGCCGCGGGCTGCCACCGAGATCATCTTGTTGATGCGGCGAACTTCCTCGGCCGCGATCGCCAGCATGGTTCGCTCTCGGCCATAGGCGGGACAAAGGTCCGCCCGTCGATGCCAGAGTCGCGCAATCTGTTCGTTGGTCGCGCGTTCCCAGGTCCGATTTCCACGAGCGACGGCGAGCGGGAGGATGTTTCCTTCGAAATGGTCGATCTGCTTGGTCAGCCTTCGGCACTGCCCCCGGTAGTTGCCGGTATCACCCGCAAGCGGCGTAGTCGCCGAGGCGGGAATGGCCATGGCCAGCGCAAGGAAGACGACGACGCTCGCGCAGACGAGGCGTGTCAGGACCTTTGGCATTTCGAGGCGAAGCTTCATACAAGAAGCATCGGCCCGTCCCAATGAGACCTGAAGAAAAAGCTGCCTCCGTATTGCACGCGTCGCGTCGACACGGCGCTTGGTCCGGCTGACCCCAGGGGCAACGCAGGAAGCGCATTCAGGCAGAGCGACGCCCTCTCTAGAGTCGATCCGCGAGGGCCAGCGCCTGTCGTCGCGCCAGCGCCATCCCCGTCAACATCGGATTAACGGAGGGACATTGCGGAAAAATCCCGGTATCGGCGATATAGAGGTTCTCGAGATCGTGGCAGCGCCCGTCCTCGTCGACCACGCCGCGCTTTGGATCACCGTGCATCCGGGTCGTACAAAAAACGTGGTTGCCACCCATGACGAGATTCTCGGGCTTCACCGCATCGGAAGCGAGCACCCAGGCCTGCTCGACGTTCGTCATCACGTCGGCGATGCCGTGCACACCGGGCAAGATTTTTCGGGCGCCCGCGGCGAATAACAATTGCGCGATCACGTGCAACGAACGACGCATCGTCGCAACATCCTCGGGATGGATCTTCCAATGAAGTTTCGGCTCCAGGCTACGCCAGCGAGTCTTCACGCTACCCGTCGAGCGATTCGCACTGACGATCGCATCCCACACGGCCATCTGGGGAATCTCTGAGAAACGTGTCTGCAACTCGGCCCCGTGCCCGGGAAAACGCATCGAGAGAATCGGCGGCGGCGCCCAGAGCGTTTCGAGTTTGAACCCCTCATCGAGATAGGCCAGGCTCTGATAGCCCTGGGTGGCACCGAATTGTGGATCGACCGTGTCGGGGAAGACGCCGGCGATCGCCGCGCCCGGGTGGAATCGCAAATTCTCACCGACCTCACCCGAAGCGTTGGCGAGATCATCACTGTGTTTCAACAGGATCGGGGTCGCCGTACAACCCGCTGCAAGCACGACTGCCTTGGCCGTGATCTTGAAGTGATGGCTCCGGCCGCGCTCGCTGCCTCCGGAAAAAGGCGCAATCACCTGACCCGAAACGCCAGTCACGCGACGACCGCTATGACGAATCTGCTGCACCTGCACACTCGTCAAGACCCGCGCGCCCGCGCGCAGTGCGGCAGGGATATAGCTGACGTCCATGCTCTGTTTGGCGCGACTGCGACAACCGGTGAAACACTCTCCACTTCCGCGGCAACCCCTAACGTTTCGCGCGATCGGCTCGGATGAAATACCCATCGCATCACAGGCATCGCGAAAGAGCAGGTTCCGGCGGCCTTGAACATTTTCGGGTGTCGGCGCGATGCCCAGAAATTCAGAGACAGCATCGAAGTGCGGATCGAGGTTCGCGCGATCCGTACGCTCGAGATCGTATTCCGTCGCCCAACGGTCGAAGACCGAATCCGGCGGCCGGACACAGATGGCCGAGTTGACGAGCGAGCCGCCGCCTAGGGCGATCGCCTGCATCGTCGGCATGATCGTACCGCTCGTCATGCGCAGGCCACCCTCTCGCATCGTCCGGGTCATCGAGAAACTTCCGTCGAGTTCGAGGTCACGCACCGTAAAGGGCGGCCCCTCTTCGAGCAGAATCACATCATGTCCGGCCGCCGCGAGTTCATAGGCCGCCACTGCGCCGCAGGGCCCTGAGCCGACGACCACGACATCCGCTTCTTCTTCGAAGGATGAATCGTATTGGGCGAAGACCCGAACACGCTCACGTGCCGCAACGAGCCAGTCCTGCGAGTTCGAAGAGTCCGCCGAATCGCCCGCCGAGGCCGACGGCGAAACATCCGCCGTCCGATCAGGGCTCGACGAAATCTGGTCCTTCGATCGCGCGTCTTGTCGCGTGTTCCCGGTCATCGCGAATCCCGGCTCGAACGCGCATAGGCCCGGTGGCGGGGCCCCTGTGGATCGAGTGGGCCAAGCCCGGCCGGATCCGTGCGATCGGAGGGCTCGAAACCGATGGAACTGACCAGCCCGCCGATTCTTGGAAAAAGCAGTTCGGCATCGCTCACGCCCGGCGTAATCTCAAAGGGCGCAACGCCCAGGTCCCGCAAGTTGGCCGGATGGCCCAGATAGCCGAGAACCAGGACTGCGCGCAGCGCCGTCAAGAGCAGGCGCACCAGTTGATTCGAGTGGCCTTCGAGACGCTCGAGGATCGACACCCGTGAGGCCGCTGAAAGACTCGAAAACCTTCGTCGACCACCGGGTTCGTTGCCGGGAAAGATCAGCGGAAGGTGCTCAAAGACCAGAAAGAGCGCGCGGATCTGAAGGCGCTTGGCCCGGGGCAAGGCCGAGAGATGACGATCGATATAATTGGGCAGACGCGCATCGACGCCTGCGACCGACAATCCCACCCCGCCCGGAAAGAGCACCTCCGCCGCCGAGTCGATGAAGGCCGCTTCTCCACGATGCAGTACACCGAGCCCGATCG
Source organism: uncultured Spirochaetaceae bacterium (assembly GCA_964565565.1). Taxonomy (GTDB): domain Bacteria; phylum Myxococcota_A; class UBA9160; order UBA9160; family UBA4427; genus UBA4427. The sequence continues at coordinate 84,994 of CAZMFM010000003.1, forward strand.
GCGCCGGCCCGTAGCCGGACACGAAGCGCCGATAGAAGAGAAACAGGACGGCAAATGAAATGAACGCGGTCAGCACGTTTCAAGAGTACCCGACCGCGATCACCGCGCACTCGCCTCTGCGTCGGGCGCGATCAAACCATGGACCCATGCGTAGGCTTCGTGCTCGATTCGGGAGAGTTCTGTGAAATCGAGATGCCAGCGCTCCAGATCGTCCTCGAACTTCTCGACCTGACTGCGCTCGACCGCCTCGGCCAAGGTCAACAACTCGCCCAATTCACCCTCATGGTGGGTCAATGCCCTCGCAACCTCGTCGCTCAGGCAAAGCTCCTGAACGAGGTCTTCGATCGACCGGCCGAGCAAGGCGTCGGCCAGGGACAACATTCCCACGAGAAAGGCACGCTCTCGTTGGGCGTCGCCCTCGCCTGCTGAAGCATTCTGACTGATCACCAGTTCCATCAAACGACCGCGATGGGCCGCCGTCGTGAGCAAGGGGCTACGAAGATCTGCACCATCGTCTTGCGCATAGAGCAGAATCGAAACCCATCGCGCCAGATGCTGAAGGCCCAGATGCCGAACCGCATCGTCGATCGATTCCAGGCGAACGCGAGCCGACTTTCCGGCCGTGTTCACGATCCGCAATAGATTGAGGCTGAGCTTCGCATCCTGCTTGAAGCTGTCGACGATCACGCGGGATTCCGCCTCGGCCGAAATCTGCTGAAGGAGCTGTATCAGGGTCGTCTTGGCGGCATCGAGGTCCTTGCCTTCGAGCACGATCGGGCGCGCAAAATAGTATCCCTGGAAGCGGTCGAAACCCAAGCGATGACAGGTTTCGAATTCCTTGGCGGTCTCGACTTTCTCGGCCAGAAGGAGCAGATCGTGCTCGCGAAGCGAACGAACCAACCTACGCAGTTCTTTACTTGGAATCGCCGGAAGATCGACCTTCACGATCTCCGAGAAGGGCAGCAGTGGCGCGCGGGGATCGTCGACGATCCAATCGTCGAGGGCGATCCGGAAGCCAGCTTCGGTCAGCGCCCGACAGCGTGCGATGACCTCCTCATCCGGTTCGACATCTTCGAGCACCTCGATCACCACCCGATCGCGAGGCAACGCCTCGATCGCATCGGACAGCAGGACCTCCCTGTTCACATTGAAGAAACCGTCTGACTGGCCCAGCACCGCTTCCATTCCCATCGATGCAAAAGTATTGACCATCACGCGAACCGCAGCGCGTCCGACTTCGTCGAAATCAGCCACCTGCGCGTTTCGCGAGCTGCGAAAGAGCAACTCATAGGCAACCACATGCTGATTCCGATCAACGATCGGCTGACGTCCAATGAAGGCTCCCTGACTCAAAGCGATCTCCCTTAGTCCCTCCTCCCGTTTCGGCGACCGACGACACCGGTTTAGGCACCATTCTCGATCGGGTGGCTTTGGAGGACATTCGGCCGCTTCCAGGAAGACGGGTCAGGGAAGACCCGAGCCCTGCTCAGGGTTCGCAGGGAGGTTCGTAGGGAGGCTCGTCGCGAAGGCCCACGTTCTTCGGAAAATCCTGCGAGACGCGCAGTGTGAACGCAGGTGGCCGCTTCTCGAGGAAGCTCATCACACCTTCGCGACTGTCCGCGCGTGCACCCATATAGTTGATCGCGGCCGAATCGAGTCGATGTGCGTCCATCGGATGCGAAGCGCCTAGCATCTGCCACATCATCTGCCTGGAGAGTGCGACGGAAACCGAACTCGTATTCTGCGCAATTTCGAGCGCCAATTCCCTCGCTCGAGGCAGCAGCCCATCCGCCGACAGGATCTCTGAAACCAGGCCACCTCGAAGCGCTTCGTCGGCATCGAAGACGCGACCGGTCGCCACCCATTCCATCGCCCGGTTGATTCCCACGACCCGCGGTAGAAACCAACTGCTGCACGCCTCGGGAACAACGCCACGTCGCGCAAACACGAAACCAAATCGCGCTGCGCTACTCGCCAATCGAATATCCATCGGCAGAATCGAGGTCACGCCGACACCCACAGCGGGCCCATTCACAGCGGCGATCAACGGCTTCAGGCTGCGATAGATCCGAAGCGTCACCATGCCGCCTACATCGCGGGGCTCCGCGGCATCCTGACCACCGGCTTCGTCACTGGCATGGCTCGGATCGAAGGTCGCGCCGCCGGAACTCAAATCGGCCCCTGCACAGAAGCCCCGCCCCGCACCCGTCACGATCACGGCACGGACGGAGTCATCGCCGTCCGCATCGTCGAGGACCGTGAACCAGTCCCTGGCCATTTGCATCGTGAACGCATTCAATTTCTCGGGACGATTCAGCGTGATCGTCATGACACCGTCCGATTTGTCGACCAACATCGTCTTCAAGGTGCCGTCCGACTCGTCCCCTGTCGTCTCGCCCCGCCGCTTGCCTGCCTGCTCCGTTTTTCCCGCCATGCTCATCTCTCCCGATTCCGTGAACGACTCAAATTTTCGAGACCGCACTCTAGCGTGCCGCCAGAGCGAGCCGACGACGTGATAGCATTCCTCGATGCGAATTGGCGTCGTCAGCGACACGCACGATCGATTGATGAACGTGGAACGAATAGTCGATCTATTCAATGAGACGGGGGTCGAGCGGGTCATCCACACCGGAGATCTCACGAAGACCGCTGTGCTCGAGGAATTTGCGAGACTCGAAGCGCCGCTCTTCGGTGTATTCGGGAACAACGACATTCCCGACCACCCGCGCCTGGAGATGGATGCTAGGCGACTCGGTCTGAATTTCGTCTTGCCACCGCGCACGCTCGAATGGGCCGGCCGGCGCATTCTCGTGCTCCACGACCCGGAAGACTCGGCGGCGAATTGGTCGGAAGACATCGACCTCGTCCTTCACGGCCATACCCATCGCCATCGGCACGAACAACAAGGCGAGACCCTGATCTTCAATCCCGGCGAATGCGCCGGATTCATGTCCGGACACAACGCAATCGGCTTGATCGACCTGGTGTCCCTCGAAGCCGAGCGGCTACTTTTTTGAAACGACCCGACGCGCGCTCGCCGGGTTCGAACCGAGCACGATTCGGTCAAACCTGCACCACGACGCCTCAATCCATCAAGATCGGAGCATGCAGAACACCATGAGCTGGAAATCCGAAGTCGATGAAATCGAAGCGCGCAGGGAGGCCGCCCGGGCCATGGGCGGACCCGAATCCGTCGAACGCCAGCATGCTCGCGGACGACTCACGATCCGTGAACGACTCGACCGACTGGTCGACGACGGCAGCCTCGAAGAGCAGGGACCCATCGCCGGCGAGGCCGAACGCGACGAAGAAGGTCGCGTCACGGCCTTCTACCCGGCCAACTACCTGCTCGGACTGGCGACGATCGATGGCCGGCCAATCGTCGTGGGCGGTGAGGACTTCACGCAACGAGGCGGCTCGCCTTCCCCGGCCGGTTTGCGACGCAGTGTCTATGCCGAAACCCTGGCGATCGATCTACGCGTCCCGCTCGTGCGTTTTCTCGAAGGCGGCGGCGGAAGTGTCGCCGGCTCTGGTGGAAAGACGGGCCAACCGCGCATGGCCGGTGACCCGGTCTTCACGCCCTCTCGCTTCCTCTCGATCGCCCAGGTCATGAAGATCGTTCCCGTGGCTTCAGCCGCCGTCGGGGCGGTCGCTGGCTTCCCCGCCGCACGCTTGGCCGCTTCGCATTTCTCTGTCATGACACGCGACACCGCGCAGATCCTGATCGGTGGTCCCGCCCTCGTCGAGCGTGCACTGGGCGAGAAACTGACCAAGCAAGAACTTGGCGGAGCAAAGATCCACACCCGTTCGGGCGTCGTCGACAACGTCGCCAAGGACGAAAACGACGCAATCGATCAGATGCGGCGTTTCCTTTCGTATCTGCCGACGAACGTGCTCACGCTTCCCCCCTGCGAAGAAAACCCGAGCGATGATCCCGAGCGTCGGGCCGAGGAGTTACTCGACATCATTCCCCGGGAGCGCCGGCAGGTCTACGCGATGCGCAAAATCATCAAGGCCATCTTCGACCGGGAGAGCTTCTTTGAAATGACCAAGGGATATGGGCGTAGCCAGATCACGGGGCTGGCCCGACTGGCCGGACACCCGGTCGGCCTATTGGCCAACGATCCCCATTTCTATGCCGGATCGATGGATGCCGAAGGCGCCCAGAAGGTCCGCCGCTTCGTCGAGTTCTGCGACACCTTTCATCTTCCGCTGATCAGTCTCGTCGACGAACCCGGCTTCATGATCGGTTCCGCGTCTGAACAGGCCGGGACGATTCGCTATGGCGTTGAAGCCATTGCGGCCGTCGTCACCAGCCGTGTTCCCTGGTGCACCGTCATGGTGCGCAAGGCCTATGGGGTCGCGGCCGCCGCACATTTCGGACCACGGGGCCATGTGCTCGCCTGGCCCTCCGCGGAATCTGGCGCGCTACCGATCGAAGGCGGCGTGGCCGTCGCATTTCGTCGCGAGATCGCAGCGGCGGATGACCCCGACGCCAAGCGCGCCGAATTGGAAGAAGCCTTCGCGGCCCGACGCAGTCCATTCCCGCGTGCGGAGTCGTTTTCGGTTCACGACCTCATCGATCCCCGCGAGACGCGCTCGCGTCTCTGTCGTTGGCTAGGCCATGTCTGGCCCCTTCTGAGCGAGCAGATCCCGACGCGGCTGCCGAGTTGAAACGATTCAAAAGGAGCGTTTCCGAGCGAACTGCTCAGTCGCAGCGCCGACCGATCACCTGACCGAGCCTCAATGTCTCACCGACGGGTCGGGGTTCGAGTTGGCAAAGCCCCGGCGGTGTCAGCATGACGATCGTCGAGCCGAACTCGAAATGGCCCCACTGCTCGCCCCGTTCGAAGCCGGGGACATGATCTCCTATTTCTCGGTGTTCCGGCCGTCGATGGCCAAGATTCGAAGTCAGGTCGTCAAAGGACAAATGGATACTGCCGACCATGGTCGCGCCGACGGCGACGAGTGCGATTTCGGCCGACTCCAGCTCCGGCTCCCGCCCACCGCCGGTCGCGCCCGCCCCAACATCGAAGTAGGCGCAGATTCGTTCATTGCGCGCAAAAAGCCGATCGACTCCTCGCAGCCCGATGGCATTGACCGGCCAGAGCGACCCGGGAAAATAGTCGACCCGACGGAAGCGCCCGGCCAAGGGTGTATGAAAACGATGATAGTCGCGCGGGGACAAATAGAAGGTGGCGAAGGAGCCGCCCTCGTACCGACGTGCTAGATCCTCGTCGGCCAGAAACTCGGCGACCGCATAACGCCGCCCTTTGACCTGAAGAAGCAGCCCGCGCTCGATTCGACCGGCCTCTCCCCAGGCGCCATCACACGGAGAAACCAGACAGCGCGAGTCGCCATCGATCGGCCGCGCGCCATCCCGCAACGCACGGGTGAAGAACTGCTGAAGCGAGTCGTGGAACTCGATCGGCTCCTTCGCCTCGGATAGATCCACCCCCGCCACGCGTGCAAAAAGCTTGATCTCGAATCGCTGCAGGGGACCCGGCAAATGGCGTGAAGCGATCCAGCCCGCAATCCGAGAAATTCCATTCTTCGGCAACACGTAGAGCAATGCGAGCAGCAAGCGCGCTAGGCCCGAGAGCGGCAAACCCTGCTCATCCCCATGTCGTTGTGGATCCACCTCCAGAGAAGCTGGAGAAAGCGATGAAGATTGATCTTCGGGTGCGCCGGGGTCTGCCATTCGCGATAGGATAACGTGAATTGGGAGGACAAGCGGGATTGGATGAGACAACGCCAATAGAGCCAAGCGCCCTGGCTTCGGACGACGAGGATCAACTCCTCGGCACGCTGCTCGATGACCGCTATGAGATCCAGCAATCCCTCGATCGCGGCGGAATGGGAACCGTCTATCTAGCCTGGGACGCCAAGCTCGAACGCAAGGTCGTGGTTAAGATTCCGCACGCGCGTCTGATGACAGATCGCACCTTCCGACTGCGATTTCTGCAGGAAATTCGCGATCTCGCCAATCATGAGCATCCCGCGATTCTTCGCATCGAAGGCTCGGGCTCTCATGGCGATGTCCCCTATGCCGTCGTGCAATATCTGCGTGGAGGGAATCTTCGCGAACGCATCACTGCACAGGGCGGGCAGGAAACGCCGAGCCAGATCCTTGAATGGCTTCCGACTGTGGCCGATGCCCTCGACACCGTTCATCGAAACGGCTCGCTCCATCGCGACGTCAAGCCAGCCAATATCCTCTTCGATGAACGGGGCAATGCGGTGCTCTCTGATTTCGGAATCGCAACCGCGATCGGGGCCGCCGATCCGGACGCGCCTACCCAGGCCGTTCAACAAGAACTGACGGTCGTAGGCACTTTCATCGGATCCCCGGCCTACGCCCCACCCGAAGCCATCGATCGCCTGCTCACCCCCGCCTACGACCAATACAGCCTGGCGACGGTTGTCTATCTCGCCGTCACCGGCGAGCTGCCATTCAGCGGGCAGACCAACGAAGCCATCCTGATCGCCAAAGAACGGGACGCACCCCCACCGATCGACCACAAACGACTGAAGGCGCCACTATCGAGATCGTCCGAGAAGGCGATCATGAAAGCGCTGTCGCGTCGGCCGGAAGATCGTTTCGAAAGCTGCAGTGCGTTCGCCAAGGCCTTCGGCGAAAATGGTGCAGCAGCCGACTCGAATCTACCCTGGGCCAAGATCGCGACGGCCGTCGCCACACTCGCCCTCGTCGGGCTAGCCGCGACTCAGATCGAATGGCCTCGAAGTACATCCTCGCCCGCCATGCCCGCCGCCTCGTCGGCCAGCTACGAAGCGACCTCTCCGAAGACAGGCCAAGAGACCGCTCTCGCCAAGACAATCTCGAGCGCACCCATCACGGTAGAACTCGGCAGCCGCCCCGACGAGATCGATCGCGCGGTCACGATCTGCAAACGAGGTGGAGGCATCGGCCAGGACTGCGCGCGCGAAGTATTCGCCGATGAGCGACTGCGAACCGTCACTCTACGCCCCTTCACCATCGATCAACATGAAGTCACCAACGCAGACTTCGCTCGATTCTCCGAACAAGCGAACTACGTCTCGACAGCGGAGGTACGCGGCTACAGCTGGGACATAACGAAATGTCGCGGTTGCAGCTGGAGAAACCCGCGACCCGGCCAGACCATTTTGGATCGCACCGACGACCCCGTCGTCCATGTTTCCTGGGCCGATAGCCAGGCGTATTGCGATTGGGCTGGATCGCGCCTGCCCTCGGAGGACGAATGGGAACTCGCCGCCCGTGGCGAGGCGCGGCGAACCTATCCATGGGGCGATCAATGGGATCAGGCGCGCGTTCGCGACCTCGACGCGAAGGGCATCGGACTCGAACCTGTAGGCTCCCATCCTGAGGGCGCGACGCCAGAGGGTGTTCAGGATCTCGCCGGCAGCGTGTGGGAATGGACGTCGACGGCCAGCCCGTCCGGCGACCGACAAATCTTCAAGGGCGGATCATGGGTGGAACGAAATCCCGCCTATCTACGATCCGCCGCATTCTCCGAAGAAGCCGCGGAGTATTCGAGCATCTCGCTCGGGTTTCGTTGCGCGCGAGACGTCTCGCCCCGCTGAATCTAGTCTCGATTGAGCGAAACCGAGTGCTCGCCCCGCCCGGCGTCGGAACCGCCTATCGAAGCGGTGTGAACTCCACTCGCCGATTCATCTGCCGCGCATAGTCGGATTCATCCTGCATCAGTGGATGCGTCTCACCCATTGCCTCGACCTCGAGCCGGTCCGCATCGATGCCACCGGTCTCGATCAAGTAGTCGCGAACCGATTCTGCCCGGCGTCCAGAGAGCCCCATATTGTGTTGTTCCGAGCCACGGGCGTCGGTATGGCCGGCGACCTTGAAGCGCATCCCTCGAAGTTTTGGATCCTCGAGTGCTCGGGCGAATTCGTCGACATTGCGTCGGGCGGCGGCGTCGAGGTCGAATGAGTTCGTCTGGAATTGAATTTGCAAGTCCAGCTTTGCGGGTCGAATCGAGCGCGTCCGCTCCCCGAAGAAGCCAACGATATCCGCCGACCGATACTGAACGGACCCGCGGCCATCGACCTGCTGCGCAACCTGGGCGACACGGAACTCACCCGACGCCCGCGACGCGAGAATCCGGGACAGCTGCTGCGCAAAGGCCGGAGCCTGGTGCGGTTCAAAGGAAACAACAATGTCGGTGCTCTCGATCCCAAGATCTGCTCGGGTGATCGGCTTGTTTGTCACGATCGCATAGACCAGGTCGCGACCAATCGGAGGCTGCACGGTCAGATGAAAACCGTCGCTGGCCGACGGAAGGCGAATCGCCTGGCCCGAACGGACGAGCCCCGCTTCGACATCCGACCGCGGGTAGAGCAAGGTGGCCGATCCATGCGTATCGATGTGAATCGCCGCCAGGTACCCGGGGCGAGATGATTCGAATCGATAGACCAATTGGTCCCCGATTCTCAGCGGCTGACCGCCACCCTCGTTGACGAGAACCCGAACCGAATCATCATCCTCTCGTGCCAGCAACGCATCGAGTAGCTCAAGCGTCTCGTCACGGGGCCCCGCGCTCGCCTGCGAAGTTGTCCCAATCAGTGTCATCAGAGTGAAGAGCACCGCGGACAACATGATCAAGCCGGGCGTCGATATCAGGCTGCTGACCGTTCCTGCCGAACCTTGATTCATCATATTAGTTTCCGTAGTCGAACCGTCCCGCGCACGCGCGCCAGACAGGCCAGTCGGTATTTTTTCGGATCCGGAACAACTTGCTCCGTGATTTGAATCGTCCTCATTTCGCCAGTTGCCGGATCGGGCGGATCCAACCGATCTGCCCCCTCGACGACACCCATTACACAAACACCACAACCACCATCACCGCATTCCCAGTCTACGGGCTCTCCCCTCGCCAACCCGGCCTCTTGAACCGCCTCGAGAATCGTCTGACCCATTGTGGCCTCGAGGGAATGAGACGTCCCCTCAGCATCCAGCACGAGCAGACACTTCCCTGCCTCGAGATCCGCTTCGGCCGAGCCGAGGCCGAGGCCGTGCTCCGACACGATCGTCGCATCAGAGGGAATCTCGGATGGATCAGTGACCCCACCCCCCGGATCGCCATTGTCTTCCTCGATGATTCCAGTTCCGTGGTCGCGACGTGTTGCGGGTTGGACAGGTTCGATGTCCCGCCGATCGAAACGACGGCCGAGGCGTCGAAGCCGAGCACCGAGCCCGAGCGAGCGTCGCGGCTCGTCTAGTTGTGCCCCGACGGGTGCTCCGGGTTCCACAGTGATCAAAACGGTCGCATCCTCGTCGAGATCGTCGCCACTTCGCGCCACTGGAGCGGCCTCGATCCCTGTATCCGTTTCGAAGGCTTTCGCTTGTGCACCCCCGCGCACAACTACCCGGAAGCGATTGGCGGACAGCCTGAACTCGCCACCTGGAGTGAGCGTCTCCATCTCCGACAACTTCAGATACGTCCCGTTATGCGCACCTCGGTCATAGAGCCGCAAACCGTCGCCTTCGGGCATGAGCTGTGCGTGCCGTCGTGAGAGCCGAAGATCCTCAGCGTCGAGAATCAGGTCCGAGTCGCGGCCAACGAAGAGGCCCCGGGCTGGTACCCGATAGCTTTCCAGACGCTGACCATCCGGTCCGTGATGGTGAATCTCCCATCGCACGCCCGCTGCTTCCTCTTGCCGCTGGAAGATGAGGATCTGGGCCCCCAGCCAGACCTGGTCGCCGGAACGAAGCAAGCGCCCTGCACTGCCTTTGATTCGCAGCCAGACGCCCGACCCCTTGCCTGAGTCAGCGATCGTAATCTTGTTTCCGACAAAGCTGAGTCGCGCGTGACGATCCGCCATCGCCGTATCATCGGGGCAGGCAAACCCGTCACCAACTCGACCGATCTCGAGCTCGCCTTGTTCGAGGATGACCTCCCGAGCCACCGATTCGTCGCGGGTCAGCAGTTGAAGCACATGCGGCAAAACAGACAAATCCTTCACTCGCAACTCCCATCAAGACAAGCAACGCGACCTAATACACGGTCAGCCTGACAGCAACGCCGACGCCTCCCTGGTTCGACCACCGCGACGCGCATCACTTCCCCCGCACTCCTGAATGCCTCAAGCGCCACTCAGTGTAGAGAATGCCCAGGCGACTATTCCAATCAAGATCACGGCGCCAACGAACAGGCCCGCCTTGCCGAAACGGCCGAGGTCGAACGTCGTCGAATCCGTGAAGCCCTCTGCGACCGTAACCGCGGCCACTGTCTTGCGATCAAGACCCTCTGTGACGCAACGCAAATGATCCTGACCGAGGATGAGATTCATGCCAACCTCGAGGACGACCGGCTCTGCCACCGGCTCCCCATCGATCAGAACCGACCTGCCCGTCGCCGGGGTCAGAACCCAATCGCCGCTTTCACTTCCCGCGATCAGCGCATGATCCCGCGAAGCCGAGACCGTATAGAGTCGAATATCACTGTCTTCTGCGCGACCAAGTGAGACCCTCCAATGAGTGGCGTCGAGCCGCAATCGCTCACCACGGCCTAACGACGGTTCGATGCGCTCGAGCAACATCGGGCGCAAGGAAGAGCTCGGGGCGATCGGAGCGCTGGGTGCGGGATCGCCGGGGGACGCCGCAATCAGATTATCGGTGGCCTCGGGGTCGGGTTCCGACTCTTGGGGAACCGACGAGACGACCGTCTCGTCTTCGTCGAGTGAGACGCTTGGCGGCGGCGCACCACCCCAGGTTGTCGTATCGGAGCGCCCGGCAACGCCCGAGTGCATTTCTCCGGAAGACCGCTGTCCTTGGCTAACGGGAATCGATTGTGTCGGAGCCTCGAGCGGATCGCCCGAGTCACCCTTGGGCTTCGTCGCCGCGTCTCGAGTCCCATCATCCGATGTCATCCTGCCTCCCCGGGCTTCGTAGAATCCAGCGCAATCCCAGAAACGAGCGCTGGGCATCTCGTGAATGAACTCGAAAATGAAAAAGTCGAACAAACTTGCACACGCAACTCTTCCGCAGAGTCCGTGGCAATCAAACGATTCCCGATCTCTTTCTGCAAGGGCAACGATAATTCATGGCGGCAGCGAATTCAGCCACCGCCTTCGAAGCGTCAAGCGCCCCTAACGAATGGCCGATCTCCGAGGCAGATAAGCCATGAGAACCTCCAAGTCGAAATCTAGAAAGCCGCGCCCGCGAACCCGCGCGACGGCGAAATCTGGTGTGTCCGCCAAGCGACGACTGCGTCCGGCGACCGCAGGGGTGAATCGAAAGCACGCTTCGCGAACCCAAACGCATTCGCGCCTGCGCTCGATCGACGGCCGGCATCCCCTGCAGAAAGCGGTCCCGAGTGCAGTCGTGCCCTATCCAGCGAAGCGACGACGCGACAGCGAGATCGCCTTCTTCAATTTCGATCTCGCGCGAACGATCGGCCTGCTGCCACGGAGCCACCCCGACAAACTAGACGCTTCTCTCAGACAAGCGCTGCTCGATACATTCAGCCTCGTGATCGTCAACGAATGGGACGAAGCGCACGGCAATCAGCCCCGGGCGCGGGACCGACAAACACATGCCTACATGGCGACGCGATACCTGCAACTACAACACCCGGATAAACGAGGCCTCAATTCAGGTGATGGACGAAGTATCTGGAACGGTATCCTGCGTGGCCGCGCGGGCAGCTTCGACATTTCGAGCTGCGGTACGGGTGTCACGAAGCTCTGCCCGGCGACCTCCGCCGAGGGGCGCTTCTTCAAGACAGGCAACGCCATCTCCGACTATGGCTGCGGGACTGCCCACATCGACGAAGGCATCGGCGCCGCCCTGATGAGTGAGGCCTTTGCGCGAAACGGAATTGCGACCGAACGCGTCCTCGCCGTTCTTTCCTTACCTAACGGCCAGGCGATCAACGTCCGTGTCGCCCCGAACCTACTTCGACCCTCTCATTTCTTTGGATTGCTTCGTCGTCGAATGGACGAGGATCTGCGTCAATGTGTCCTCTACTACGCTGACCGCGAGATTCGCGATGGGCGATGGCCGGCCATGGCGAGTGATGACAAGAAAATTCGCTATTTGACTGAACGCGTTTCGCTCGATTTCGCGCGCGCGACGGCGATGTTCGAAAACGAGTACATCTTCTGCTGGCTCGACTGGGACGGCGACAACGTGCTCTGTGATGGCAGCATCATCGACTACGGATCAATTCGACAGTTCGGGCTCTACCACCACGATTACCGATTTGCTGATACCGATCGTATGTCCACATCGATCCCAGAGCAGAAACGAAAGGCGCGACAGATCGTTCAACGGTTCATTCAGATTCGCGAGCTTCTGCTCACCGGAAATCGCCCGGCCCTTTCGACGCTGAAAAACGACGCGGCACTCGACCGCTTCGACGAGGAATTCGAGATCCACAAGCGTCGCCTCTTCCTGCGCCAGATCGGCTTCGACGAGAAGACCGCGGAAAAGATTCGCATCGCCGAGCCGCTCGGTCTCGAAACGCTGCTTCAGCTACACAATCGGCTCGAACGGACCCGCTCAACCGTGGGTCGGCGCCCGGTCGCCGATGGTTTGTCATGGAACGCCGTTTATTGCATGCGTGACATTCTTCGAGAGCTACCGGGCAAACTTCTGGACTGCAATCGCGAAGGGCGATCGCGACTTACGCCCGTAGCCTTCTACGAAATCGCATTGTCTCATTACGCTTCGCGGAAGGACAAACGTCTGACTCCCTACCGTCGGCAACTCGCCGCCCGCTACCAGCGCGCCTACCTCCAAGTGATGAACTGGGTCGCCGCGCACAAACGGCGCACCCTGCGAACCGTTCTCGAAGACATCGCCCCGCGAGCCGTTCGCCGAAATCCCTTCGTACGTATGACCGGGGACGGGCTCACTCATGCGACCCGGCGCCTCACGACGAATCGCAGACGCCTCGAAGTTGAAGAGACCTATCGGCTGATCCAGGCCTTCGCGGACTCCCAGCAACGCGAGGAGACCCCGACTTCGCCGTTGAACTTCATCGACACCATCGCGACTGAGCGAAAACTCGTCCAACGCATCCACCACGACATGCAGGATCTCGCTCGCGACTACCGCGAAGGCCTCTGACCGGCTCCTGAACTCCATCGGCCGAGTGCGTTGTTTTGGACTCGAACGACCCTCTTATTTCAAATTTTTTGCCAGTCGTGACCCAGGTCACGGAATCTAGACCGCTTCCGACGGATACATAGGAGGCAACTCTGAAGCAGTCCAAGCGTCCCCCCAAAACCGACCGGGCGCCTGGCCACGAGTTCTAGAGGTCGAAAATCTTGGACGAGATCAGCATCACGATCGCCTTTGCCCTGCTGGCCCTCACCTGGCTCACGCTGCGGGGCATGGACGGGCGCGCGCGCCGACGCACCCGGCGCTGAACGACGACGCACGACTACACACGACTTCGCACGCAACACACAGAACGCGTCGAGAGCGTAGGACGTACGAGTTCCAGATTCCCAGGCGAAGTTCTTGGGAAAGGCCTCGATCTCCTCCACCCGCCCGATGCTTTGTTCCCCGGCCAATGACCAGATCCCAGGCGCCAACTGCTTCGGCCTCCCCTATGTTCTGGCTCCCCAAAACGAAGACCGCCTGCGAGCGCGAGCGTCCATCCAGAAGCCAGGGAAATGAACGAACCGCTCCAAAGGATCCTCACCCCAATTCTTCAGCGCTGGCTCGGGTTCATCAGCAAGAATCCGGCGCGGGCCTCCGTCGTCTGCCTCGTCGCAACGCTCGGCGCACTGGTCTACGCCTTCCTGAATCTCGGGATCAACTCGGACAATCTGAGTTTGATCTCGAAGGACTTGCCGTCGCGTAAGAATCAGGCGGCCTTCGCTGAAATTTTCCCGAATCTCGAAGAAGCCATCCTGATCGTCGTCGATGGCGACACGCCGGCCCTGGCACGTGACGTCACAAATCAACTAGCGGAACGACTCAAGGAAATGGACGACGCGTTCAAGGACGTCTACGTCCCGGGCGGTGGATCCTTCTTCGAAGAACATGCGCTGCTTTACCTGACGGCCGACGAACTCGATCGCCTGGGCGACGACCTCGCCGCCTTGCAGCCCGTCATCGCGAGCCTCGAGGCCGATCCCAGCCTCGTGAAGCTCGCGGAACTCGTCCGCGTCGGACTCGAAGCGGAAGAAGACAACGACATCGATGCCGATCGCTGGGCACCGCTACTCGACGAGGTCGCCAATGCCACCGTGGCGGCCTACGCCGAGTATCCCATCCCCGTCTCGTGGGAGGAGATGTTGGTCTCGGGGTCGGACCTGGAAATTCCGACCCGGCGCGTGATCGTCGTCGACCCGCGGCTGGACTACGACAAGATTCTGGTTGCCGGTTCCTCGATTGCGGCGATCGAAGGCGCCATGGCCGATCTCGGTATCGACCAATTGGCCGGCGTCAAGATTCGCCTGACCGGCAACCCAGCCCTCAACCACGAAGAGATGTTGGGACTGGCCTGGGACATCGGCGGCTCGGGTGTCTTCTGCTTTTTGTTGGTCGCGGGTTTTCTCTATTTCGCCTTTCGGTCCTGGCATCTCGTGGTCGCCTCGCTCGTCACGCTCCTGGTCGGATTGATCTGGACGGCCGCCTTCGCCGCAGCCACGATCGGTCAGCTCAACATCATTTCAATCGCCTTTGCGATTCTCTTCATCGGCCTGGGCGTCGACTTCGCGATTCATTTCGGGATGGCGTTTGCGGCCGAACGCCGAGACCATCACGTTCCAAATCTCGTCGCACTGCGAACCGCCGTAGACGGCATCGGGGCGTCCCTCGTGCTCTGCGGGTTCACGACCGCGATCGGCTTTCTCGTCTTCGTGCCCACCGAATACCGCGGCATCGCGGAACTCGGTGCGATCGCCGGGGCCGGCATGTTCATCATTCTTTTCCTGACGCTGACGCTATTCCCTGCGTTGCTCCTGGGTTGGCTACAACCGCCGGAGGCCACCGCCATCCAGGCGCCTTTCCGAATCGACCAGGCTCTAGCGCTCCGCCTTGGCAAGGCCCCGCGACTCATCTGCGTCATCGCGCTCCTCGCCGCCATGCTGTCGGTTCCGCTTCTCTTCCAACTGCGATTCGACGCGCACGTGATCAAGATGAGGAATCCCGACACACCGTCGGTACAGGCCTTCCAAGATCTTCTGGCGGATCAAGACACGTCGCCCTGGTACGTCAACATCCTGACGCCGAACCTTGGTGAAGTCGATGCAATGGTCGAACAGCTCGACGCGCTGCCCGAGGTCGGAAGAATCGTCAGTCTGCGCAGCTACGTCCCCGACAATCAGGACGAAAAGCTGGAGATCCTCGATGACCTCGCTTTCCTGATGGAGGCCGCGCCTCGCGATCCCAAGGGCGCGCCAGAATACGACGCACGAGAGCAAACCGAGGCGTTGCGCGAACTTCTCGCGGCGCTGCACGACGCCGAACGACCGTTCGATGACCAGACGACTTCCCGAAGCTTCGATGCACTGGAGCAGAAGCTGTCGAATTTTCTCGCGCGCCTGGAACAGGACGAGAACCCCGATCGGGCCCTGGACGGATTCCGTGACGTTCTACTCGACCGGCTTCCCGAGGCACTCGAGCGCTTCCGAAATTCCCTGGTGGTCTCGCCGATTGAACTCTCGAGCCTACCCCCGGTACTGGTTCGTCGACTCCTGGCGCCGGACGGCACCGCTCGCATCCAGGCCTTTCCTGCGGAAGAACTGCAAGATTTCGAAGCCCTCAAGCGCTTCTCGAAAAGTGTGCTCGGGGTGGCTCCTCTAGCGGCCGGGATGGCTCCCCATCTGGTCGACTTCGGCGAGGCGACCGCGCGTTCGTTTCAACAGGCTTTGTTGAGCGCCGCCATCGCAATCTCGGCCCTGCTCTTCCTACTCTGGCGGCGGCCCTCTGATGTCGCCCTGGTACTGGCGCCCCTTACGCTCGGCGCGATTCTCACATGCGCGTCCATGGCCGCCCTGGATCTGCGTTTCAACTTTGCCAATATCGTGGTGTTGCCTCTGCTCTTCGGAATTGGCGTCGATTCGGGTATCCATCTCGTTCATCGCGCACGGCAGGATGCGAAAGCGCAGCTCGGAGGGGCGGCGGAATCCTCGGAATCATTGGTGGAAACGGCGACCGCCGGAGCCGTTTTCTATAGCGCGATGACCACCACACTCTCGTTTGGCACGCTCGCCCTCTCGGGCCATCAAGGCATGCACTCCCTCGGCATCATCCTGACGATCGGAATGTTCTGGAACATCGTCGCCAACCTGGTCGTGCTACCGGCCTTGCTCTCGCTCACCGGTGTTTCTGCGCGCACCTCAGGGCACATCGCCAAATCAGATCCAGGCGTCGCCGGCTCCGCATAACATCGACGTTTTCCAGGGAGTCGCAGGTGCTAGAGGGCCTCGACCTTCAGCTTCACCTTGATCGGCTCGAGCCCCACGACACGAAGCTCCGGTGGGTGTTCGATCTGATCGAGTTGGATGGCGAAGGTTCGGCGCCCTTGATCTACGAGAACGCCGTTGACACGCACGTGGAGCTGATCCGGATCGGCCAGCACCAGGTCGCGACGAAGCCCCTCGAATTCGACATCGATGGACGGCGGATCGATTGAAGAGATGCGGTAGCCCTCGGGCATGTTCTCGACGACGATTGGAATCGCCTTGGAGCTTCGCTCGAGAACAGCCCCGGGGACGGTATGGAGCCAAAGCCCAGAGGCGACGACAACCGCGACAACGCCTTCCCGCCAATGTTCGCGTGCGAGATCCAGCCGACTCTCGAGCCAATTCTCTCTGCGTCGCTTTGCGGTTCGATCCAGAAAGTGTTCCACGCGCTCACGCAGGTTGCCGGTGTCGACCACGCGTTCGAGATGCCCCTTCCAGGCCACCGAAACCTCACCCCGTTCTTCCGAGATGATGATGCACAGGGCATCGCTGCGTTCCGCCAAGCCAAGCCCAGCTGCGTGGCGAGTTCCACCGGCACCGAGTTCGGACCATTCCGTCGAGAGGGGAAGGTGAACGCCGAAACGCGCAATCTTGCCGCCGCGAATGAGTATTGCCCCGTCATGACCCGGTGTGCTCGGATCGAGCAGACTCCGCAGCAGCGGCTCGCTGACCCGACCGTCCAGAAAATGACCGCCATCGAGTAACCGGTCGAGGGGCTCGCGGCCTGGAAAGACGAAGAGGGCCCCGATCCGACCTTCCGCGAGGGAAAAGCAGAGTGAGCCGAGCTCGTCCAGTAAGTCCCCAGAGGGCCGCGGGGTCGTATTGCGCACGAACCAGAGCGTGATGCCCTCGAAGAAGCGGCGCAGATCATCTTGGAAGAGAACGACCAGGATCAATGCGGCGACCGTGAAGAAGCCCTGCAAGAGCGTGGTCGTGAGCCTGAGATCGAGAAAAGACGAGGCCCAGAAGAGCAGACCGATTGCCGCAACACCGCCCACAGCGACGCGTGCGCGCGCTTCGCGAACCCAGGTAATCAACACCCAGCAGAGCCCTGCTACGATCGCAATATCGATCAAATCGACAAGGCGGACCAAGCGCAGATCGACGAACGTCGAATCCAACGTTTCACTCCCCGACCAAATTGGGGGTTCATATATTTCAGGGGGCTCGGAAGGCGCGTGCATTGCGTCCGCCGCAATCTTTGTTTTAGCGCATCAGGCTGCTCGCGGCGAGCAGAGCGGGCGCGAGCAAGAACATTCCAGCGGACCAGCCGCGTAGGTCCGCGATCTCGAGTGCCTTGTCCGAAAAATCATCCGTCGTACTCTCCGCATCCTGTCCAACCGGAACCCGCTCGTCGAAAAGACGAGAGCCCATGCTGGAGGCCAATATTCTTGCGGTATCTACACACGATGGTCCGCGTGTCCGATCTCGACGCGTCGCTCGATTTCTATTGCAACAAGCTCGGACTCGAGGAGCTACGGCGCTTCGATATCGAGGCCGGTCGCTTCACATTGGTTTTTCTCGCAGCGCCGGGCAACGACGTCGCGCAGGTCGAATTGACGCATAACTGGGATCCCGAACCCTATCCTGACGGGCGCAATTTCGGGCACCTGGCCTACGAGGTCGACGATATCTACGCGCTCTGCCAACGCCTGATGGACTCGGGCGTCGTCATCAACCGACCGCCCCGCGACGGTCATATGGCCTTCGTTCGATCACCCGATCAAATTTCGATCGAACTCCTCCAGAAGGGGAAGGCCCTGCCGCCTGAGGAGCCTTGGCAGTCGATGGAGAACACCGGTGAGTGGTAGCCGGCGTCGCCCTCGCACTGCGGCGACGGTCTAGGGAATACCACTGAGGATCCAAGGGAACGAGCGTGACGAGCGCAAATTGGCGTGGTCATTCTAGACAGCCTGTAGTTCGCCCTGTGACCTGAATCACCGGAATTCGTTGCGAGAAGACCGCTTTCCCCGTCCTCCGGAATTTTATCGGCAACAAACCGGCAGTAAGCTCAAGCCACGCTCCGCACGTTCCGATTCCGTTGCACATGTTGCGACACAATCATAGTGCTCCCGTCTGGCTCTTCTCCTTCGTTGACCTCGCCTTCCTCCTGCTGATTGCGTTCACGCAAATCGGCCCAGAGAACGAAGCCAATGATCTCATCATCGGCCAAATTGACGTTCCACAGATCAACAGCCCTGCTGCCGCGCTGCCAGCCGATCTGGCCAGAACCAGCTGGAAGCTTCGCGTTCATCCTCTCGTCCGGAACGAAGACGACACAATCCGCGCACCCTATGAGTTGATCGAGCCGGGACCGGGCGGCACAGCCGACCTAGATGGCCAGAAAGCAGATCAGATCGACGCCGTCGAACTCACCGCCCGCCTCCAGCTCCTTCGGAAACGACACCTGGGCAAGCCGATTCTCGCCCCACATCGTGACTCTCGAAGCGAAGACCTACTGATCGCGGTCGGATTGCTCGAGGAAGTCTGGCTCGGAGATCGAAAGGTCACCGTCATCCCGGGCAATTCGGTCGCAGCCGCCCCCCCGACCGTCGACGATTCAGCGCCGCGATGATCCTGGATCCAGTCAAGCGGCGATTCGGCTACGGCGTGGCGCGTCTGGCCCTCAGCACGCCGGCCGGCGGTCGCTCGCTGTCCGTCGTCGCACGCACCGCGACTGGGCGTGAAGCGATTTTCGCGGCCATGCCGACTCTCCTTTGCACGGCCATCGCCCTACTTCTCGCCTTGACGGTCCAGCTCGAGTCTTCCAACTCCCTCGATTCTCAACCACTCGCCAGGGCCACGCAGAATTTTGCACCGCAAATCGAGATCGAGTTATGGAGCTCGGCGGCTCTGGCCGCTCCCGAAGAAGTCCATCTCTCGGTTGCCATTGCGAAGCCTCGGTCGGCACCGACCACCCTGCCCGACCCCCACACACACCCCGAGCCATCGAACCCTGAGCCCGCCACCCCGAAACGCGAGCCCCGCTTCGACCCCACGTCCGTCGCCATGCGAAGAGTCGATTCCCCTTCAACTAACATCAAAAAACCGGATCCGTCGGTCGACTATTCCCACGCCTCACTGCGACCTCGATTGCGCGCCACGAATTTCGGAACGGATCAACCGGAACAAATCGCCTCTGCGCTCGGGGTGCTGAAGCCCCCTTCGGCCAGCACCCGCAACGCGCTGTCGGCGATCGAAGCCGGCGCGTCTCGACGACCCAACGCCAAAGCGGGACAAACTCGCGCACCGGCCATGGCCGGCCTGAATCGCTCCGATAATGGCCGAAAATACCTGGCGGCCCGAGCTTCGTACAGATCGATCGGGCCGTCCGCGCCACAGATCGACCGAATTCCCGCCGTCTCGGCTGCCGGAATGGCCTCGGCCAACGCGATCGCCCGGGAAGTACGCGACGAGCTCGGCCAAGCGACGTATCGCTCGAATTGGCGGGAAGTCCCTCTTGCCGAGCTACCGGATTGCAGTCCACCCGGGCGTCAGGACCTGCTCAAAAAACGCATCCTACTTGCCGCTCCCTTTGAGCGGGAATGTTCTCATCAGGACGGAAGCTATCGCTTCATTGAAACCCGAAATCTGGGTGCCTTCCTGATGTGGTCACGACCCAACCCGGATCGATCCGCCGGGCAGCCAAGGACCTTGGACGTCTGCGACGTTCTCGAGCGCGCCCTTCGCTGTCTCGATGGATCGCCTATCGAGGAGTCCATCGCACAATGACCTCAATGACCCCAATGACCCCAATGACCACGAAGATCTCGAATCGACGCGATCCCCGGCGAATGAGCCTGAGACGCTTCGGTCTCACACTCTCGCTTTTCGCGTTGATCTTTCCGACCGCGGCCGCCGGGAGCGACGCCACGTGGAACGAATATCTCGACCATGCCTACGTCTTTTCGTCAGCGGATGTCGAAGATCTCCGCTCCCTGTTAGGTCGAACGACCGTGACGCTGGGTCAGAGCCTGGCTGAGTTTCATGCCGAGACCTTCCCTGCTCTGGCAGCGCGTTCAACGCCGATGAGTGAACTCCAGATCCGACGCAAAGCGATCGCCGAGCTTCTCCTGCATCGAACTGGCGAATCGTCCGACGGCCTGAAGGAGGCGCTGCTTACGATCGAACGGCTCAAAGACCGCTTGGATCGACACGAGAACCGCTACTGGTATCACACGATCCACGCCCATAGCGCCTTGCAAGCCGGTGATGCGGAGTCTTTCGTCGACCAGATCCTGACGCTCTGGCTCGAGGTCATCACCCCTCTCGAAGTGCCCTTCGAAACCTACAAGACCTTGGCCTTGACGGAGAACGGAAACGCTGGCTTTGTCCGAACGCTCCCTCATCTCTATGAGAGCATCGCGCGACTGATCCTCGTACAGTCGCAGACCGCAGCGCTCGACGGCGACATCGATTCTCTGGGCTCCATCGTCCGCGTACTCACAGACGAGCGAGTCGGCGCCAATCCCGAGATCATCCCCGTCGATTCGACGTCGAAGGCCTTCCTTGATCACATCGTGGCACGCCTCGACGGGCCGGAGAGCGACGGCGGAAGCCTCAGTTACACCCTGGCCCTGGTCGCTGCCGAGCGATCGCACCAGATCGCGCGAAGGCTCATGGCTGAGGAAGGATTTTCAGCTGAAGCGAATATTGCGATCCGCGAATCCGTCTCGGCCTACCAACGCGCCATGCGAAACGCCAACACACTGCAGGGTCAAGTGGCCATCTATGCACGAGCCCTACGCCAGGTGAGCGAAGTCCACGCGACCGGCGAACGACTGGGCGAGGACATACGGGTCGACGTCCCCTTTACCATCGATCGTGCTCTCTCTCTCTACGAAACCCTGCATGCCGCCAAGGATGACGGCTGGCGGCGACATGGCTATGTCGACCAGGGACGCGAAGCGTATCTCGAGGCGATGCAAGGACTCTGGGCGGAGATCCAGGACGCAAGCTTCAACTCTGCGCGCTACTACATGACGCGACGCGACCCGGCCGGCGAACTCGACGACGAGTCGATCGTCCATGCCATCAACCACTACGCCCGCTACCTCCACGCATTCAAACGCTTCGAAGGCGACCCAACCGGGGAATCGCTACCCGACTCGGCCTATTTCGGTGCCTACTTGGCAGCCCGGGGAATCGGGGACGGCGTCCTCTTCTTCGCTGGCGGAGATGCTTCCGTTGAACAATTGGAAGAAGCGATCACGCAATACACCCAGGCGCTCAGCTATTTCCCCTTCGATCGAGCGCTCTGGTCGACGCTGGCAGTCGCGCTGCAACGATCCGGTCGAGAGAGCGAGTTCCTTGCGGTCGCTTCCCCGATCGCCGATCAGGTCGTGCACTCGCGGCACCTCGACCGATGGATCCAGAACCACGCAGCCTGGTCGGAACCACTCGCCAACTTTCGCGCGGCGTTCTCGAACGATCGCAGCCTGATCTATTTCGGTTTCGCGGACGAAACGAAGCTCGGCAATCTCGAAACTGAATTGGCTCGCATGCAATCCGAGAGAACGGACATCAGTAATGCGATCGCGTCGACACGCGTCGAGCGAGACGAGCTAGGCGACAAGCGACGCGAGGCCCATCGACTAGCAGCCGAACTATCGGGCGAGAACGAGGCCACCGCCCCACCTGTCGTAGCCAGTGCACCGCGATCACGAGAAAGCCTGGCCATTGCTCAACTCGGTCTCGACCTCGAGCGCCTCAGCAGCAATGGTGAGCGATTGGGTGCTCAGATCGACGCAATCTCGCAATCTCTGCCAATTTTCAAGGCGACACTGGGACATGAAGACTTCATCCGGGAGCTCGCTGCCCAGCGCGACCACCCGGTTCACGAGCTGCTCCGGCGATTCTCGGAAGAGTTCAGTGTGCCAACGACACCCACAATTGAGGCCAGCAACACGCGATCCGAAAGTTCGTGGCGGGTATTGCAGTCCTGGATCGGAGGAAGTGACCGATGAATTCCATTTCCAACCACGCAGACTCAAACTATTCCAACTACCGACGCAAAGGACACGCTGGCTTCGCCGTAACCTTGTTATGCCTTCTCGTCGGCGCTTCAGGATGCGCCCACGACTCGGGCGCGAAGCAACCCTATTTCTCGCGCCTATCTGGCCGAGACGCCGTTGAAACGCAGCTGGCGGGAGAGGCGCTCGCACAGCGAAAGTATTCGATGCGTCGTATCCGGCGGGACATGGCGAGCTTCCGAAAGACGCTCGAGCAGCTGGAGCGGCACGGTAAGACGAGCGGCACGCAACGTTTCCAGCGCTTTGCCAAGCCCTATATCACCACCCGCGTCGATCCCTTGATCTCGGTTGCCAATCCGACTTCCCACCCGGAGCTTCGCCCCTTCCACGCGGAGCTGCTTCTGTCCAAGGCACTCCTGCTGCATCAGATGGATGAAGACCGGGCCGTACGCAAAACGATCGAACGACTCGAAGACGAATTCGAATCGATGACCAGCATGCTCGTCCTCTACCCGACCGGAGAGGCGGTCACGCTCGAACAAAGCATCGCCCTCGTGCGCATGCAGACTGGAGAAAACTAATGGAAACGACGATTCTCGCGAGCCTTGGAGGCTTCGGCGAAAGCGAATTGCGCGTCACGCTGATCGTCTGCGGCCTCTCCCTGGTCGCCGTCTGGTGGCCGCTGACTCAAGGCGCCCTGCTCTGCTGGCGAGCACGCGTTGCGACACGACTGCCCAATCAAATGGAGGCCGACGCCGGCAACAATCCCGGCGGCCGAGTCGCCTCGCTCGCCCAGGAAGTATTTTCCGCCGCGTCACAAGACCATGCGACCGAGACGCCGCAGGCCTTCGTTCGAGACGCCGCCAAACAGCTCGTCGTCGACGACTATGAATCGAGCTTCGCGCAACCGATTTCGATGTACGCCAACATCTTGCCACCAATCGGGTTCATCGGAACGACCTGCGGGCTGGCTGTGCTTTTGTTGTCGATGCGTGTTTCTCATGACATGCTGCAGATGGGTGCTCTGGCGCTCGCATTGAGCTCAACCATTTTCGCTCTGATTGGCTATGCCACACTCGAAAGCATGAAAATCCATCTCTACGGGCGATTGTCCCGCTCGATCGATGCGGGTTTCGCCGAGACGGCCTGACTCACGACTCGGCCGCGCTCGATCCGAGACCACGCCGCCCGAGGCGGTGGAATTGAGCTCGCTCGTGTACGGTGCTCGCGGGCAGTCCCGAAAAGAACAACGCCCCGAAACTCTCGTTTCGGGGCGATGTTCTTTGAGAAATCTCTCTGGATACCTACCTAAACCGAGCTTTCATCCAGCGTCGGTTGAACATCGGTTCGCAGAGCCGATCGTCAGCGCCTGCGAGCGCCGCCCAGCGCGACAAGGCCAAGCCCAAGCAATAGTGCAGTCCCTGGCTCCGGAACGATCGTGATGCCCAGATCAAGACCTAGCCTTGGCAATCCAGGACCAGGATCGCCGACCGGCCCGACGTTGTCCCAGTTATTTCCCCATAGTCGAAGGTTGACGCCGTCGAAGCCATTCGCCGCGCCTGCGAAGAGGTGGTCTAGAAACCGAAACGTTCCGCGCGTTGCCGTTACCAATTCGCCGCCAAACGTATCGGGTGCCGAAGAGGCGAAGTCGACGAAACCACTCGTGATCGTAATGTCGGGCCCACCGGCCACGGTGATCGTTCCCGAGATGCCCGAAAGTACGCTTCCGGTCAAATCCGCCGACAGCGTTCCGCTCAAGTTTTGTTGCGAATTCCCACTCTGACAAAATTCCACGCTCGAAATCGAGATACAGCTCGAAGACGCGTCGTGCAGAATGCTGAATCCGAAGCCGTTCTCGTTCGCGGCCATACCAATCACGAGCGAGACCGGAACCGCCGCCGCAAGAGACGCGAAAGTCATACTCACGAGCGCCAGGACCAAAATTTTCAAAAGCCGAATCATCAGAATCTCCCATTTCAACTCGCCTCAGCCAACTGATCGATGGTCTCACCGTCGGTGAATTGCTGCCGACGGACCCTGGGTAACTTAGACCCAGAGAAACGATTCGATCGGTCGAGAGGAAACGAATTAGCCGAACTACATGATGAATTTCTTCGAGCTTCATCGAAATTCATCTAAATCAAGTATTCGAAAAACGACGGCTTCCCAACCGATCAGTTTTCGAATTCCACGGGAGCCCAACGTTAGGTGTGGCCCCCTTCCCAGTGGCTTCAACCTATCAGTAACCCCCTGGGGCTTCCAGGAAATTCGCGTCAAGAGTCAGAAACTTTGACACTTTTTCGATCGAAGTGTGTAGCGGGATACATATCTCACGAGGAACGAGTCAAAACACGCTCAACTCGCCGTTTCTTGTCGCCACTACGAATTCCATTTCCCATGTCGATGGGAATGAACAAAAAAAGGCGCCCGAGTACCAGACTTAACGTCTGTTCTCGAGCGCCGTTCAAAAAAGATCCCACCGTCGCGCTACTCTCCCACACAAGAAATGTGCAGTACCATCGCCGAAG